>SVPH01000030.1 GCA_015065965.1 Oscillospiraceae bacterium | reverse complement strand
GCGCAGAAGATGCAATTGTGCGCCACAGTTTCACCTGCGGCACACACACCCTTGCCGTTGCCCTTTTCGGTATTCTCAGACCTAACGACACCATGCTCTGCGTTACGGGCACTCCCTATGATACAATTCACAGCGTTATCGGTATCAGCGGCGAAGGTATGGGATCGCTTAAAGATTTCGGTGTAAAATACGAGCAGGTTGACCTTGACGCAAACGGCAGACCCGATATGGCAGCCATTGAAAAAGCGCTCGAAAAGAAACCGAAAATGGTATATATTCAGCGTTCAAGAGGATACAGCCTGCGCCCGAGCCTTTCGGTTAAAGAAATCGGTGAAATCGCAGACCTTGTTCACTCAAAATGCAATGCAGTTGTTATGGTTGATAACTGTTACGGCGAACTTGTAGAAAAAATCGAACCTACCGAGGTTGGCGCAGACCTTATGGCAGGTTCCCTTATAAAAAACGCGGGCGGTTCAATCGCAAGAACCGGCGGCTACATAGCAGGTAAGGCAGACCTTGTTGAACTTTGCGCATACAGAGCAACCACTCCCGGTCTGGGTAAAGAGGTCGGCTGCACATTAGGCGAAAACAGAAATATGTTCATGGGTATTTTCCATGCGCCGCATGTTGTCGGCGAATCACTCAAAGCGGCTGTTTTTGCGGCGGCTTTGTTTGAGAACTTCGGCTTTAAAGTAACTCCCGCAAGCAGTGAAAGCAGGCACGATATTATTCAGGCTCTCTGCCTTGAAAATGCAGACAGACTTGTTGAATTCTGCAAAGGAATTCAAAGCGGCGCGCCCGTTGATTCCTATGTTTCACCCGAGCCGTGGGATATGCCCGGCTATGACAGCAAAGTTATCATGGCGGCAGGCGCATTCATACTCGGTTCATCAATTGAACTTTCAGCAGATGCGCCGCTGAGAGAACCCTTCGCTGTCTGGATGCAGGGAGGAATCAACTTTCATTCCGCAAAAACGGCAATTATGCTTGCCGCTGAGGGTCTGGAAAAGAAAGGTTTGATATAAATGGAATACAAAGGCATAACGCACGACGCAATGTTTCTGCTTGCGGAAAACCGCTTCAGAGATTCAAAAGCATTCTATGAGGAACATAAAGAAGAAATAAAAAACAGCGTAACAATTCCTCTGCGCCAACTTGCCGGGATTATCGGTGAAGAACTTCTTGCTGTTGACCCGATGATGAATACCATACCCACAAAAATGGTTTCAAGAGTGCGCCGTGACACACGCTACACCAAGGACAAGCGCCTTTACCGCGAGAATATGTGGATAATGTTTATGCGCCCCAAACATGAGTGGAGAGGATACCCTTGCATGTGGTTTGAAGTTACTCCCGGAGGCTACTCGCTCGGCGTAGGCTTTTATGGCGATGAGCCGGGTCTGCTTGAAACTTACCGCAAAGCCCTGCGTGAAAGACCCGATGAATTTAAAAAGGCGGCAAAAAGTTGCGAAAAAACAGGCTCGGTTATGTTTAAAAACAGTTATAAGCGGCCTTTTTCAGGTTGCCCCGAAGGTCTTGAAGAATACTACAACCTGAAAGATGTAGGGTTCATAATAGGCTTTAACGGTTTTGACGAACTTGCCGATGACAGAATCATTGAAATAATGAGAGGTATCTATAAAGCATATACTCCTATGTATAAGTTCCTTCTCAGCGTTTCCGACGAATACTTTTCAAAGGGAGAATAAAAATGGATTATTCTAAATTCAAAAGCGGCAGTGATATAAGAGGCTATGCACTGGGCGATGAATCAAATCCGCTTTATATGAGCGACGAAATGGTTATGCGCTCATCAGCCGCTTTTGCAAATTGGCTGAAAACCAAAACAGGGAAAAACAAAATCCTGATTTCCGTTGGTCATGACAGCCGTCTTTCCGCAGAGAGAATCAAAAATGCCGTTATAAAATCGCTTGTTGCAAACGGTGTTGATGTTGCAGACTGCGGTTTAAGTTCAACCCCTGCAATGTTTATGACAACGGTTGAAATGGAATGTGACGGTGCAGTGCAGATAACCGCAAGCCACCATCCCAAAGACAGAAACGGTCTTAAGTTCTTTACCCGTGACGGCGGGCTTGACGGCAAGGATATTGCTGACATTCTGAAAAACGCATCAGAAACCGAAAAGTCTGTCGGCAGCGAAAACGGCAAATGCAGAAAAGTTGATTTTATGAGCAGATATGCCGAAATCCTCCGCAACATGATAATCGACGGGGTTGACGATAAGGCAGACCGTGAGCATCCGCTTAAAGGAATGAAAATCGTTGTTGATGCAGGCAACGGCGTTGGCGGATTCTATGCAAGAGATGTTCTTGAGCCTCTAGGTGCAGACATCTCAGGCAGCATCTATCTTGATCCCGACGGAAACTTTCCCAACCATGCGCCAAACCCTGAAAATGCGCAAGCAATGGAGTGCGTTTCAAAGGCAACCGCCGATGCAAATGCCGATTTCGGCGTTATATTTGATACCGATGTAGACAGGGCAGCATGCGTAGGTAAAGGCGGATTTGAAATTAACCGTAACCGCCTTGTTGCACTCGCATCAAAGATTGCGCTTTCCTCATGTCCCGGCGGCACGATTGTTACCGACAGCGTTACTTCCGACGGCCTTGCCGAATTTATAACCTCAAGCGGCGGAAAACACCTCAGATTCAAACGAGGATACAGAAACGTTATCAACAAACAAATTGAACTTAATGCGAACAGCATCCCCTGTCCCCTTGCAATGGAAACTTCCGGGCACGCTGCATTTGCAGACAATTATTTTCTTGACGACGGCGCATATCTGATAACAAAACTTATAATTGAGGCTGCGGCACTCTCAAAGCAAGGCACAAGCCTTGAAGAACTTATAGAAAAACTTCGCGAAGCAAAAGAAGAAAAGGAACTCCGTTTTAAAATTCTTTGCGATAACTTCAGACCCGAAGGAGAAAAAATTATCAGTCTGTTTGAAAGCGAAGCAAAAACGCACAGCGGCTGGTCTGCATGTGATGATAACCATGAAGGTATCCGTATCAATGCTGATGCATCAAGCGGAAACGGTTGGTTTCTTATCCGTCTGAGCGTTCATGACCCGATAATCGTTCTCAATGCCGAAAGCGATGAAATCGGCGGCATCATGAAAATGTGTAAAGATATTTCGTCTGTTCTTTCAAAGGCTGAAAACCTTGATAAACTTGATATTTCAGCAATGACAGAATTCATAAAATAAGGAGAAATAAAAAATGATTGACCAAATTATAAGAGCATTTTTTTCGCTTGTAACGGCAATTCTAATGCTGTTTTACACTCCGACACCCGTAACATGCGTAAACCCCGACAAATTACCTGAAATCAAGCACACTCAGGATGTAACCGTTATGACATACAACGTTTACATTGCAGGCAGCGGCGAACGCTCACCCGAAAACAGAGCACCTCATGTTGTTGAAAACATCCGCAAGTACATGCCTGATTCTTTCGGCTTACAGGAAGCGGATGCGGACTGGATTAAAAGAATAGCCGATGCAATGCCCGAATACGCTTATGTGGGCATCGGAAGAGATTTGGGCGGCGGCGGTGAAGCAAGCCCTGTTTTCTATCTGAAAGACAAGTATGAACTTATTGATTCAGGCACTTTCTGGCTTTCCAAAACACCAAACAAGCCCTCAAGAGGCTGGGATGCAATGCTCAACAGAATCTGTACCTATGCTGTTCTCAGAGATGTTGACACCGGCTTTATATACGCTCATTTCAACGCTCATTTTGACCATCTCGGTGTTGTTGCAAGGCTTGAATCCGTTGCTGTTGTTGCCGATAAAGTTTCAAGAATCTGCAATACTTTCCCTGCTGTTTTTACAGGAGATCTTAACGACTACGAGGGCGGCGATATGTATAACAGAGTGCTTGAAACAGGTTTCAAAGATACAAAGTCCCTTGCTGAAACCGCTGACGATAAGAGTACATACCACGGTTACTCAGATCTCATGGAAAAAGAGGATGCAATTGACTTCATTTTTGTTAATGCAATGGCAACAAAAGTTAAAAGTTACACAGTTGACACCACAGAACACAATGGAAATTACGCATCCGACCACCATCCCGTCATTTCAGAGATGACACTCTATAACTAAGGAGAATTTATTATGTATTTTAAAGCAATGCAGGCTGTTATTGCCTTCATAATGTCACTTGTTGCATTTTTTGTTCCGCAAACACCCGCAAGCAACACTTCGCCTTCATTCTACGCTCTCACAAACGTTAATCCCAATGCGATTGCCGAAGTAGCCGCAACTCAGGACATCAAAATTATGACATACAATGTAAAAATCAGCGGTGACGGCTTAAGAACGGTTGAAAAAAGAATCCCGCTCATAGTTGAAACTCTCAGTAAAAACACTCCCGATTCTTTCGGTTTGCAAGAAGCAGACAAAGGCTGGGTTGAAGGAATCGCCGCCGAAATGGCAGACTATGCCCATATTGAAAAATACAGAGATGACGGCATTGAAAAGGGCGAATCAAGCGCTATTTTCTACCTCAAAGATAAATATGACCTTATTGAATCGGGGCATTTCTGGCTTTCAAGAACGCCCGATGTGCCCTCAAAAGACTGGGATGCAGGTCACTGCAGAATCTGCTCATATGTAATTCTCAAAGATAAATCAACAGGTTTTACCTATGCGCATTTCAACACTCATTTTGATAACGCAAGTGCTCAGGCAAGAACAGAATCAGTTGCTCTTATTTCTGCAAAAATCGCTGAAATCGCTCCTGACATCCCCGTTGTTTTAACAGGTGACTTTAACTTCTCCGAAGGTTCGGGCGACTACAACAACCTTCTTGCTTGCGGACTTAAAGACACAAAATACCTTGCCGAAGAATATGATGACCATGCTACATATCACGGCTACCATGTTATCATGCCTGATACAAAACCTATTGATTTTGTAATGGTTAACGGTTATGTTTCTTCAGTTAAATCAAGCAAAATTCAGTCAGGTACAATCGACCATATCTTTGCATCAGACCACTTCCCCATTATTGTTGAAATGACTCTCTTTAACGGAGGTAACAAATAATGTACAGGGTAATGTCATTCAACCTGCTCTGTGCGGGCCGCGGAGCAAGAACATGGAGAAAAAGAGTACGCCGTGTTATATCAGTAATAAAAGAGGTTAACCCCGATTCCTTCGGTGTTCAGGAAGCACACTATGACTGGATAAAGAAACTCAGCAGATATCTGCCTGAGTATTCATATATCGGAGTCGGCAGAGATGACGGTAAGAAGAAGGGCGAATTTGCCGCCGTGTTCTATAAAAAGAATAAATTTGATGCAAGCGGCAGCGGCAACTTCTGGATTTCCGAAACACCTGAAAAGCCCTCAAAAGGCTGGGATTCCGCCTGCACAAGAATCGCTACATACGCAAAACTCACCGACCTTGAAAACGGCAAAGCATACATACACTTCAACACTCATCTTGACCATGTCGGAAAAATCGCACAAATCAACGGTGCAAAAATGATTCAGGAAAAAGCGGCTTCTTTCGGCGGTCTGCCTGTTGTTTGCACGGGTGATTTCAATGTTTTTCAAGATTCCGAGTGCTATAACACAATGGTCAGCGGCAACATGAAAGATGCAAGGAAACTCGCACCCGACAGCGATGACTGCTACACTTTCCATGGTTTTAAACCGGATGAAATTCAGGAAAGAATAGACTTTATATTTGTTGATGAAGCAACCGTAAAACCGACAAGCTTTAAAGTAGTCAATAAACTTGTTGACGGTGATTTCTATTCCGACCACAACGCAATTTATGCGGATATTGAACTGAAATAAACAAAAGGCAGAGAGTTCAAGTTCAGAACTCTCTGCCTTTTCATTTTCTTTATTCACCTTTAAGAACTTTGCCCTTTTTGATATCAAACATAAACTCTTTCTTTGCGCCTTTATCGTCAATTACGATATTGATTACATCATCGCTAAGGCGTTCTGCCGAAAGAATCTTTTCATCGGTTTTCTTAAGATATTTTTTGAGATGAATCATCTGCTCTGCACTGTAATCCCCTGCGTTATCGGAAACAAAAAGAACATTGCCGCAAAGGTTGTTAATTCTTGCAAGCAGTTTTTTCTGCTCCCATGTAAATTTAAGATTGTTATCTCTCAGGAAGAACACATCGGGGTCATTCATAAACACTCTGCCGTTGAGATGGCGGCGGAAAATTGAGTTGTTTATGGCACTCTGTGCGCTGAGCATTTCGTTGCTGACATGAATGTGATTATAAATCTTGCCCTTATATGTAAGGTCAACGTCACAACTGATTCGGCATGCATCACAAACACCGATTGCTGCACTCATGGGTACACCGCAGCCGAGCAGGAGTTTGTCACCTACGCACTCTCTGAGAAGTTTCATTGCCTCATACATGATTTCACCGCGGCATTTGCCGTTTCTGGGTGTTACGCATTCACTGTAAAGGAAGTCGAGTTTGACCATATCATAGCCCCACTCGTTAAGAACAACATCAAACACCTTTTTGATATATGCTCTCGCTTCTTCGTTATAAATATCAAGAGTATATGCACCGCCCCAAGCAATACAGCCGAGTTGCGGTCTGCCTTTTGCATCCTTGATAAGCCAATCAGGATGTTCTTTTGCGATTCTTGAAACTTTCTGGCAACTGAAAGGTGCTATCCAGATACCTGCTTTATATCCCTTTTCATGAATCTTGTCTGCGATGTATTTCATGCCCTTGGGGAACTTTTCGCAAGGATCAAGCCAGTCGCCTACATAAGGCTCATAGCCGTCATCAATCTGGAAAATATTGACCTCATCCTTTACGGGGTCAAGACCGTTAAGGTCACGGATAATGATTTCCTCTGTAATATCCTGGAAGTAGTTATACCATGAAGTATAGCCGCTCATCTGACCTTTTCTTGTTTCAGGCATATCAAAGAGTGCAAAATATTTATCAAAAACTTCATCATAAGTTCCTTCAAAACAAACGATATCAAATACCTGCCAAGGCTCACTGACTGTTTTGCCGAGAGCATCCTTGCGGATCGAAAAGTAATTATCGTTCATTCTGACTTTGAAGTATGTGTAGCCTGTTTTTTCGCTCAGCGAACCCCAGAGTTTCATCTTCTCCCCGTTGCGGATATATGTATAGCCGTGGCTGTGGAACTCACCGGGTTTGCCTGAGTATGTAACAATTCTGTCATCGCTGGTGATGCTTGCGTAGTGTCTTAAATATTCATGGATATGAGAGAGTTTGATTGTTCCCTTCATCACATCGGTGTTCTTATATTCTTTAGTGTAAGTCCATGACTGATATCCGGCACCGAAGAAAAGGTCACGAGCCTTAAATTCATAAGGAAACTCAACATAGAAATCAACCATTTCAAAACTGCGTTTGGGGTTGAGTTTTACTGAAAACCTTTCAGCAGTGTCTGTGATTTCAAGGGTATAAAAATCGTTTTCAATATCGTTTGTAACAACGGTTTTTCCGTTATCCTTGTAACTGATAACAAACTTCTTGCTCATGCCGCACTCTCCTATTTTACAATATATTTGCATTATAGCAGAAACAAGAAATTAATTCAAGATATATTTAACCTTAACGGCGAACAATCATTGACTTTGATTAGTTTATACTATAAAATGGAAATACAGAATTATCGGGAGGTTATATTCATGAAAAAGATTATTGCGTTGTTAACAATATCAATCATGCTTGTTTTGTTTGTATCCTGCGGTAACGGCAGTGAAGAAACAACCACAACGACTGAACCGAGCACTCATTCCCAAGAGCAACTAACAGATACAGAAACAACGCTCAGCACTGAAACAGAATCTTCAACTGACGCAAAAGAAACCACACATGAGTCTACAACCGAAGCAAAAAGCACTGCTGACCCCTCCGAATGGACAGAAGAAGAAATAATTGAATTTTATAAAAATGCAGCAAAAAAATCACACCCGAATGCCAAATCAAATCAGGTTATGGTGCTTTCCGAACTGATTATCAATGACGGCGACGGTGCGCTTGGCTTTTTTATTAAAATACTCGAGCCTGCAATTGCCGCTGTAATAGAAAAAAATGCCTTTGATTTTGACGGAATAACGGGCGGTTTCACGAATCTCACCGCATCCGATGCCAAAAACATAAAAGCATATAAAAGCGGCGAATATACTGTTATAGAAATGACCATGAAAGAGCAGTCAGACGGCATTCATGCAGACGCATATGCAGGTTCTGTAGGCCATGCAATAACAGTCCTCGGCGATATTTCAAAAGTTCTTGCCGAATTTCCGCAGTTTAATGTTGATGTTGAAAATGCAGATATAGTTGTCCGCTATGTTAACCCAACAGTAAAAGTCAAGATCAATAAAGACGGATTTATTGAAAAAGGCACATGGAAATACACCTGCGACCCGATAATCAAAAATCTTGATATAAGCGGCATTATGATCAGAAAAGCCGATGCGAAAATTGATTATATAATCACTGTAGGCGGAGGATTTTAAATTTAACGGAGTGACTCACTTTTGATGTGGGTTGCTCCTATTTTGTTTGTGGGCTTTTGAATCCCTTGTCCTAAAAAATTAAGAACCGTAACGGATGTTACGGTTCTTAATTGGCGCGCTGCAAGGGATTCGAACCCCTGACCTTTTGGTTCGTAGTTGCCCTCCGCCCTTGTTTTAACTCGTTTTTATGTGTTCTAATTTATCATAATTTGTTTATGCTCTCTTTATATAAAAGGGAGCATTTGTTTTTTAGACTTTCACACGGTGTTATATGGTGTCAGGTGGTTTGAGATTTTTCGAATAGTTGTTGATTTTTAGTTGATTTTTTCTATTCTGAATTTTTGTGAGTTGTGCGAATTTTAAAATAGATATTTTCTACAATTTTTTCAAATTCTGATGTTGCATTTCTCATCATCATTGGTGCAGCATTTTGATGTGCAACAGATACGAATCCATAATGTTCAAGTAATTTCCGTGCATCATTAAAAGAGCCTGTATCTTCTTCCAAAAAAATCTTATCATTTATTTTATGCTCCACAAGAAACCTTTTAGGAATATCAGAATCTGAACGTGGAATAAGCATATTGCCTTTTATCCGGATATATTTTTCAACAGCTTTTAATACGGCACTAAAATTCTCACTCTCAATGATGTAGTTTAGTATATCAATCTCTGTAAAATCAGCCCCCAAAAACGGTTGTACTTTGCTATGTTCAATTTGTTTGATTGACATTATTGCATCAGGGGTTAATCCTGTCTTTTCTGAAATAAACTTATTTTCGTGAGTAACATAATCAATGCGGCCAAGAAGATAATCAACATCACATTCTAAATAATTTGCCAACGCAATTAAGTTTGTTGGGCTTGGAAGAGAACCATTACACCAAGCGTTGACTGTATCATTACCAACGCCAAGAACTTCAGCAAGCTTCGCTTGTGTTATGCGGTTGCCATTCTTGTCTCTTTTTTTCTTATAACACTCGCAAAGTCTTTCAGCAAAAACATAGGATTTATCCAATGTTTTTGGCATATTATCACCTTCTTCTTAATGTGTTTATTCGGGTTTACACTGTGATTATATCGTGCTAAACTATGAAATGTCAAGAGCAAACACAACAAATTACGCAAAAAGGAGCGATATTTTTATGTTTAAGACAATTGCTGAAACCGCAAAAATCACGGGACTTTCACAGCATTTTTTATACGATGGTTGTCGTAACGGGTCAATTCCTTGTATAAAATCAGGTAAAAAATATTTGTTGATTCCCGAAAAGGTGGTAGAACATCTTTATTCACATACTGCCGTTACGAATAACACAACAATTGCGGGGTGACAAATTTGGCGAAAAACTGTTCTTTGACCTTATCAGACGAGCTTAAAGAAGGTCTTTCACTTGATGAGAAATTTCAGCTTGAGGGATTTTATAAGCAAGTTGTTGACAATTCCAATATGAACCCTCGCCGAGTTGAGGCATTGAGGAACCAGGGAAAAACCTGGGAGGAAATTGCTACCATTGCGGCAACAGAACCAACCGAAACAAGCGGACGGAAACCGCCGCTTGACATTGACACCCTTCAAGACATTTTGAACTCTGAAGGGATAACGGTCAGATATAATCAAATCACGCATTCGCTCGATATACGGGGTGTGCCGGGAGCGTATAACCCCGAAACCGTCAAGTCTGAGCTTCCAACCGTTCTATGGGATTGCTATCGGAAGCGATATGCTTGTACCGCTTCAGCTATTGCCGAGCAGCTTGATATTATCGGTGGTTTGAATCGATTCAACCCGGTTAAGGAGTTGCTTGACGGTGCGGAGCCTTGGGACGGCATTGACAGGGTGGAACAGCTTTATAAAATTCTCGGAATCGGCGATGATGACAAGCTGTCACGAACTCTTGTTTATAAGTGGTTGCTTCAAGCTCTTTCACTTGCTTTCAATGATGAGCTGCACCCGTTCGGGGCTGACGGTATTTTGGTGTTGCAGGGTGCTCAAGGCATCGGTAAGACGAGTTTTGTGCGAAAAATCGGTGCATTACCTGAGCTTACAAAAACAGGTCTCTACATTGACCACAGGGATAAAGATACCGTGCGGAGAGTTACATCAGCGTGGATTTCGGAACTTGGCGAGCTTGAGACCTCACTTCGTTCAGATCTTGAACGTTTCAAAGCATTTATCACGTCTGAAGTTGATGAATACCGTCTTCCGTATGCTCGCAGCGACAGCCGATTTATCCGCCGTACATCAATCGTTGCGACCTGTAACAGCGAGAGGTTTCTTGTCGATTCGACAGGCTCACGAAGGTTTTGGGTTGTTCCGGTTGAAAAGATTGACCTTGATGAGCTTAAAACCTTTAATGCACTACAGTTATGGAAGCAGATACAATCGGAACTTATAGACAACGAGCAGGGATTCAGGCTTACACCGAGTGAGAGAGAAGAACTCGCACGCAGGAACGCAAGTTTTGATAAACCGCTTAAGGCGCAATCGGAAATTGAGGACATTCTCACAGAGGCAGGAGGTTCAAACCGTTTTGAATGGGTATGGCAAACTGTTACGGAATTCAAGTATGAATTCTCAACGGCTTTGCATTCGTATTCTGTTGAACAGTTGGCAAAAGCATTAACCAAAATCGGAATTTTGCCTGAGATTAAGAGGGTTGACGGTAAAGTGAACCGTTTGCGTTTTTTGCCGAAACATAGGCGGAATGATTATTGACCGTGTTACGCTTGTTACAGTTGTTGCACCGTTTTTCTTATGTTTTATATTTTATTATTTTTAAGACTTTTATCAAATTTTAATGTTACACCGTCAACATAATGCCATTAACTCAAATAATACCAACGGTTACGGGCGTTACACTTGACTTGATTTTCACTGTAACACACCGTCAACAAGTGTAAACACTATGGCATATAAAAAGGGGGGTGAAATTATGGACTTTCAGGAATATAACAACTTGAGCCACGCTCTTAAGCTCCAACGCATTCACAACTATTTGGCAGTTTTACCGCTCGAAGGTGAAAAGCAGAGAGAACTCGGCATACTCATTGACTTACTCTATGCCGACACTCTGAGCGATTCTTACTATTCGGGCAATGAGGAAGGATTTGACCGTGGTTGGGATGCTTGCGAGATGCAGAACAAACCCAAAACATAATTTATGGCGGTTTCAACGGCTCCCATCGGAGCGGAGAATAGAGTGAAAACAACGGTCTTTGCTCGGTGAGGAGCTCATTTGTGTCCCGCCACATAAAAATTTATTTTCAATTTTTACAGGGAATTACCGCACTTCGTCAGCCCCGCATTGAAAAAACCTTCAGACAGTACCTTTTAAACAGAAGGGAGTGAGATAATGATAAACAAGAACGTTGATGTTGATTCGCTTGTTACCGTTGTAGAGTTGTCTGAACTCTTTGGCGTATCAGTCCGCACGGTGCAACGATTAGCCCAAGAGGGTGTACTTCCCGAACCCGAAGGGAAACAGGGTAACGCTAATCTGTATAGCCTTAAGAGGGCAACACGGGCTTATTGCGATTATCTTAAAAAGAAGGTTGAACAACAGGCTGACAACTCCGGTGATAAGCTCAAAGAAGAAAAAATGCAGGCTGATATAAAGTTGAAGGAAATGCAGATTGAAATAATTCAGCTTAAGACAGACATAAAGAAAGGCGAATATATTGACAGGGGTACGGTTCTCAAAGACTTCAGAGCCTTTTATAAAGTGTTCAAGCGATTCGCTTTGAATATCCCCGGAAGAATAGCAGCCATTGCCAAGGGCTATGTTGAGCCTGTTGTATCAAAGGGCATAAAGAAAGATTTACGGCAAGAGATAACCTCTATGCTGAACAACTTTACCGTTGTAGGATATAAAGGCGAAACATACAAACAAGAAAAGCCGTATCCATCAAAGAGGCACGGCCGTAAATGAATATTATCCGCATATTGACAAAATCCACTTTGATGTGCTATTCTTGCACCGTGGCATTACCTAAACGGTAGGCGGTTACAATCTTGCCCTCAGAAACGGGGGTGATGCAGATGCAGTACATAACTCTTTCGGATTTGTTTCAATTCGCACTTGTTATTATCGGCATTATTGGACTTGCATTCAATGCAGCCCGTGAGCATAAAAAGAAATAACCGCCCCAGCGTCCAAACTTAGGCGGTTAAATCTTAACTGTTCTTTTGAGGGCGTAACCGTCTATACGGTAGTGCCACACCCTTATTATATTCCCCTTGAGGGATATTGTCAAGGGATATTGCTCTAAAATAAGTGTATGCGGTTATTCGGCTTTAAACGGCTGTTTAACCGCTTTTTGTTTTCAGCGCCCCGTTTCACCAATTCAAACGCAAACGGCGAAGCTGACGAGCAGAGGACAACGGAGCGAGTTGTTTTAGTCTTCTGTTTGTTCATTGTTTTTAATGTCTGTGTAAAACGAACACTTTACGCAAGGTTGACCAAGGTACATATCAAATCCTCGATAATGTTCGCAACCACCACATTGACCTTTCATTATGATATTATCATTGTCGGGGCAATAGTCCTTATCAACAGCATAGAGATTATTTTCACTCATGTTTTTCACTCCCTTCTTCAACATACTCAATAATATCGCCTGGCTGTACTTTGAGCAGCCTGCAAAGCGTTTCAATGTTCTCCCACGAAACGGAGAGCTTATTGCGAAACTTCTGAATTGTTGATTCACTTAACAATTTATCTTTTCTTAATTTTGAAGTGTTGTATCCTGCATTTTTTAATTCTGCAAGAACATCAATCTTATATTTTAATGACATTTCAAACCTCTTTTCTATTCTGAAATATCCGGGCGAGCTTATAATTCAGACTCTTTTCCCAGCATACTCATTATAGCACAAAAAGTACACGAAATCAAGTGTAAAACATTCACAAACATTAACACGAAATTTCGTGCAAAACGTCAATTGAATTTACACGAAATTTAGTGTAAAATATAATCACAAGGTTAAGGGAAGGCAGACGAAAGTAAGCAGCAGCCGAAACCAAGAAGGTCACATAAGAGTGGGAACGGATAAGGGAGATTGAGATTCACGGAGTGATAGATGCTTAAAGCCACCCACCACTTAACCAACAGCCCCGAAGTGATGAACCGTGAAACCCCTTGAGCCGAACATAAGCGGCAACACAGCAGGTCACGTAAGTCAGACAGAGGACAGTAACAAAGAAAAGTGAGGTTTTATCAATGTCAACACACGAATTAACCGCAAAGGTCAGGGAACTTAAGGAACTGCAGGCTCTCATTGAAGAAGCCACCGCCGAAGCTGAAGCAATCAAAGACGAACTCAAGGCGCATATGAAGGCTGCAGGAGCATCAGAGCTGACGGTTGATATATTTAAGCTCCGCTATTCCTCAGTAACAAGTAACCGTTTTGATACCAATTCGTTCAAAGCCACACACGGAGACCTCTACACACAGTATTGTAAATCGTCAACCTCAATGCGATTCAGCATTGTATAAGAAAAGCCCTTATCTGAACGCCGACCAAAGCAACAGATAAAGGCATCAACACACCGCCGGAGCGGTTGAGTACATTATAAGCTTTCCGCTCCGAAAAGTCAAGAAATATAAAGGAGCATTACAATGAGTAACAAAACAACTGCGCAGGCACAGAACATTGATGTGAGAACCCAAAGAGAACGAGATTTAGAGGATGGTATTGTAAACACCTTTCTTGCTATCGAAAGAGCCAAATACTTAATTGATGATATGACCGACGAATATTTCAACAATAACAACGAAAAAGACAAAGATGACCAACTTACAATCATTTACGGCTTCGATAAATACAGAGCCTATTCAGAGCTTATCAGTCATTCGCTTTGGGAAGCGTGTGATTTACTTCAAAAGCTCGGCGCATCCCGCTTTTAATTATCCAACACCAACCACTGCAGGAGCAAGCACATAAATAACACCGGGCATTGCACCACCGATGCCCGAATTCTTTTATAGAAAGGTTCACACCATGGCAAGTATATCACCGAGAAAAGATAAAAGCGGCAATGTTATTTCTTATCAAATCCGTGTTCATCGTGGCCGTGATGCTCAAGGCAAGCAACTCAAGCCCTTCACAATGACCTGGACACCGCTCCCGGAGTGGAAACCTGCAAGGGTAAAGAAAGAACTTCAGAGGGCTGCCGCATTGTTTGAACAGAACTGCAAGGACGGCAATGTAACAACCGAAAAACAGACCTTCGATTCTTATGCACGGTATGTTATCGAGCTTAAGGCAAGGACAGGTATAAAAGTCAGTACAACCGACCATTATATAAGGCTTTTGACAAGAATAAACGATGTTGATTTGAACGGCATCGGGCATATTAAGCTCCAGGATATTCGACCCGACCACCTTAACCGCTTTTACAAAGCGTTGGAGGCTCCCGGAACAGCCAAAACACCCGACAGTGCAACAGTGAAAGTCAAGGACCTTCGGGAGCGGATAATATCTGCATCGGGAACTTTTACCCGGTTCTGCAACGACAACCATATAGGCGGCGAAACATTACGCACGTTATTGAAGGGCAAACCGATACAGGGCGACACCGCCCGGCGCATTGCAGCAGCTCTGAACTCTCTGCCTGATGAACTTTTCAGATTCAGAAAGGTAAAAGGTTCGTTGTCCGCCAAAACGGTTATTGAATACCACCGCTTTATATCAACCGTATTTGCTCAAGCCGTCAAAGAGGGCATTGTCCCGGTTAACATCGCACAGAGAGCTACACCGCCAAAACAGCAAAAATCTGAAGCAGAGAGCCTTGAGCCCGAAGATATACAGAACTTGTTTAAGGTTCTGAGTAATGAGCCGCTCAAATGGCAGGCAATGATAAATCTGTTGATTGCAACAGGAGCAAGAAGGGGCGAAATATTCGGCTTACAATGGAAAAATGTTGATTTCAACAATAATCAGCTTTATTTGTGTGTCAACCTCTTGTATAGCCCGGAAAGAGGAATATACACCGACACGTTGAAAACGAATAAAAGCCGATATGTGACCGTTGCACAACCCGTTATTGATTTGTTGCGTATGTGGCGAGCTGAACAGTCAACACTCCGCCTGGCACTCGGCCGAGAATGGCAAAACGGTGATTTTGTTTTTACCCAAGAGAACGGACTACCGATGTCACCAAGCAGTTTAACAACCTATCTGAACCGATTGGAAAAGGTTCACGGCTTGCCGCATATGAACCCACACAAATTCAGACACACGCAAGCATCGATACTCATTGAGCAAGGTGTTGACATTGTTACCGTGAGTAAAAGGCTTGGACACGCAAAGCCAAGCACAACAGCCGATTATTATGCTCATATGCTTAATAAGGCTGATGAAAAGGCAAATGCAGCCGTTGCCAATGTACTCTATAAGCTCAAGGCTGAATAAAAACAATTTAACCGCTCCATTTCGGGGCGGTTTTTGCTTGAAAAAATGTGTTTTTTGATGCAAAGTTGATTTTTTGTTGATTTTTCACGGCTTTTCGGGGAGCTTATAACAAGACATAAAAAATCCGCAACCCCTTGATATACAAAGGATTGCGGTATGGCGCGCTGCAAGGGATTCGAACCCCTGACCTTTTGGTTCGTAGAGACGCGCGGTATGTGGAATTGCATTCCATTTAGTGGAACCTTGCAGAAATTCCTGACAAAAGTTCAGTTCAAGAAACCAAAAGGTCGATTTCTGCAAGTGTTGATATGCTTGGATTCACACAAAAACTCATTTTTGTCCGTTTGTTAGAATTTTGTTAGAACAAACAACGCCTTCCTTTTGGCGCAGGATTTCCTGCAGAATAGTCCCTCCGGCTTAGCTGGGGGGACTATTCTATTCACGGCTTTACGGTTATCTTTTCAGATCATCAGCTATTCTTACACTTTGAAGATCTGAAAACAGTTTATATGCATTATTATAGATAAGATAAAGCCCGCAGGTTTTTGCCTGCGGGCTTGTTGCTTAATACTCGGTTTCGTCGTAATCTTCATCTTCGTATTCGTCGTCGTATTCATCCTCAATAAAATCATGAAAATAGAATTCATCGGGATTACGATATCCGACAAGCTTGCCGAGAAATCTGATTTTATCTGTAAAAACCGTTACAGATTGATATGCGTCATCTTCGAAATACAGTTCACACTTCCCGTCTCTTTCGTTTGTAACAAAAGCAGGAATTATAACTCCGTCCAGTTCAATTGCCTGATAATCACCGAAATAAACTTCATCAGGATCATACTTGATTATATATCCCTCTTCAATTCCGTGGTTAGCAAAGCTGCTGTCCCTGATAACAAACTCATTCTTGCGAAGTGCCACGGGTTCAAGTTCATCATCGAGTAAATAATAATCGCATTCATACTCGGTGAGAATATCGCTCAAAGACGATGCCCCAAGACTTTTTTGAATTGCCGTCATTACGGCATAGGGGAAAATGCAGTTGACATACGGATTCTTGTCAAAGAAACACAGGATTTTTTCTTTCTCAAATCCATATTTGTTTGAAATGTTTTCGGCAATGATTTCCTTAAGATGATTTTTCAAATATTTCAACTCCTATTTAATATTTGACACTTCTGTGCCTTACAAACGGATAATAACATATGAACGTTACAATCACGTCGCGGGTTGTCTAAGTTTTTTGAAACATTACGTGAACAAAATACGTACATGGAAATTAAATACTTTTGTTATTTAAATGTATCTAATGTAAATTTTGCACCAAATCTGAACCCGGTGATAAAGCTATCCGTGATGCTTGTTGTCAGGAACGCAAGATATTTGTCTGCATATTCCGAAAACAACCCCTTATCGGCATCTGCCAATTTCCCCATAAGTTCTTTTTCTATCTGAGTCAGTTCGTTTTGCTTTTTCTTTAATTTCGCTTTGAGTTCTGTGCTGTATTCCTGCGGCTCGATGTTGCCATAGTAAAACTCTTCAATAAAGCCGGGCATTATCATACCCCCTTTTCAAACAAAGGATGATTTTGGCATATTTAAAAAGGCTGAACAAATCAATCAACTCCTAATTTATATTACAGAAGATATATTTCCTCTGCAGAATAATTGTAGCAGGAGTTAACATATAACGTCAACGCGTGAAATGTACAAAGATTCGACTTCATGGCCGGTGAAAGCGCACAAAACAAAATAACATTTGCATTTGCTTTCGGTTTGAGTTAAAATCAATTCATTAATAATAGGAAAGTCCGTGAAAGAATGTCAAAAAAAGAACTCGTTAAAAGATACTTATTGTTTGTTATCAGCCTGTTTTTCTGCGGAGTGGGTATTGCATTCACAAAGCATGCAGAGCTTGGCGTTTCGCCTATTTCGTCGCTTGCAAATGTTATCAGTATAAAATTTGATTTCATTTCGTTCGGAAACTGGCTTATAGTTTCAAACTTGGTTTTGCTTCTCGGGCAGATTATTCTGCTCAGGCGTAATTTCAAGCCCATACAGCTTGTGCAGATTCCGCTTTCATTTATATTCGGATATTTTACGGATTTCGGTATGTGGATGATAAAAGATATACCGAATGAAAATTATATTGTCCGTCTGTTGCTTGTTTTTGCGGGAATAATTTTTATCGGATTCGGAATATCTCTCGGCGTTATTGCGGATGTTGTTCTCAATTCGGGCGAAGCATTTGTAAAAGCTCTTGCCGACGTAACAAAAAAAGATTTCGGTACAGTCAAGATTGTTTTTGATGTGTCGTGGGTGCTTTTTTCGATAGTGCTTTCGTTACTTCTGTTTGACGGAAAGCTTATAGGTACAAGAGAAGGAACAATCATTTCCGCTGTTTTCGTTGGCGTTACGGTTAAATTATTCAAACCGCTTCTGCAGACACCGCTCACAAAAATACTTACAAAATGAGGAACATAAAATGAATAACCGTGAAAATTTATCGGCATTTTCAAAGGATGAACTTATTGAGCTGATTGAGATATATTCAAAAAACTGGCTTGCAATGGACGGCGTATGGTTTCAATCCATCGAGCGCAAACTCGGAATTGACGAAGCTATGTTTCACGATGCAGAAGCCTGGAAACGTTTTACTGTTATTGAAGCAAAAAGAATCAAAGAATTTTTAAAGCTTCCCGATAATTCCGGTATTGACGGATTGGCAAAAGCACTCAGACTGCGTTTTTATGCAAACATTAATGAGGATAAAATCGAGATTGACGGAAACTCTCTTACCTATACTTCGGTGAATTGCCGTGTTCAAAGAGCAAGGGAAAGAAAGGGTATGCCCTTTCATCCGTGCAAATCTGTGGGAATTATTGAATACAGCGGCTTTGCTGAAACGATTGACAGCAGATTTGTTTGCGAATGCATAAGCTGTTATCCCGATATAACCGATAATTCCTGCTGTTGCAAATGGAAATTTGTTTTGACCGATTAATAAAATATTTTATAAAATAATGTGTGATTTCACTTTGTTAAAAGTGCAAAACTTTAAATCGGTAAAGCGAACGATTTTTTGTGAAAATTTGCAATTGACGGCGGATTTTCACGGTGCTATAATGACAACAATTCAATAACTCATAAACGCAATGACGAGGAGCGGCAGATTAATCCCGCATCAGAGAGCCGATGGTTGGTGTGAATCGGCGGACGGATTTATCAAGGCTAAATCACCTCAGAGCGGCGAGCCTGAAAGATTTTTGAGTAAGGCAGACGGAGCCCGACCGTTACAGCGGGGAGCGATGTTAGTCGTGGATTTGTAGTGTAACTACCATAAAAGCTATGACGAGGAATAAGCAGTTTGAACCGGCTTACAGAGAGTTGACGGATGGTGCGAGTCAACGGAAGGTCTTATTTGCGAGCTCTCCTCTGAGCAGCCTACCCGAACCAATCTTTTGATACATAGGGAGGACGGAGCCTGACCGTTACAGCAGGGCGCGATGTTGGTCGCAGTGAGTGGTCGCCTTTCGGGGCGGCAAGAAGAGTGGTACCGCAAGATTTTTAATTATTTTGTATTAGAAATCCTGTCTCTTTACTATTTTTAGTTAAGAGACGGGATTTTTTGTTTTTATTCTATCACGATTGGAGTGTAGTGAAATGTTGACGCTTGACAAGATATTTGAAGCACAGGTGGTGCTCAAGGACATTATAAGGGCAACAAAGGTTGTTCCTTCAAACGGAATTGCGGCGGATTGCCGACTATATCTGAAACCCGAAAACCTACAGAAAACGGGTTCTTTTAAGCTGCGAGGCTCAGGTTATAAAATCGCTACACTTTCCGATGAGGAAAAAGCAAGAGGAGTTATAGCCTGCTCGGCAGGAAATCATGCTCAGGGTGTTGCTCTTGCGGCATCAAAGCACGGAATCAAATCGCTGATTTGCCTGCCAGACAGCGCACCGATATCCAAGGTTGAAGCAACAAAGAGCTACGGCGCTGATGTATGCCTTGTCAACGGTTGCTATGACGACGCTTATGCAAAGGCACTTCAGCTGAAGGATGAAATGGGTTATACCTTTGTTCATCCGTTTGACGATGAAGCGGTGATTGCAGGTCAGGGCACAATCGGTCTTGAAATTGCAAGCGACCTTGACGACGTTGATGCCGTTATCGTTCCGATTGGCGGCGGCGGACTTATTTCGGGAGTTGCTTATGCACTCAAGTCAATCCGACCCTCAATCAAGGTTTACGGCGTTCAGGCGGCAGGTGCACCGAGTATGTTCAATTCTCTCAAAAGCGGAAATATTGAATGTCTTGATTCCGTTTCCACCATTGCAGACGGCATTGCGGTCAAACAGCCGGGTGAACACACCTTTGAGTTAATCAACAAGTATGTTGATGATATCGCACTCGTGACAGAGGACGAAATTGCAGGCGCAATTCTTGAACTTATCGAAAAGCAGAAGATGATTGCTGAAGGTGCGGGAGCAGTTTCTGTTGCGGCGGCAATGTTCAATAAATTTCCCGTTCAGGGCAAAAAGGTTGTCAGCCTTGTTTCGGGCGGAAACATAGATGTTACAAGCCTTTCAAGAGTTATCAAACGAGGTCTTATAAAATCGGGCAGAACTTCGAGTATGCTCATTGAATTGATTGATAAACCAGGTCAGCTAAAGGATGTTTCAAGAATTATTGCAGACTGCGGCGGTAATGT
The DNA here is from genome assembly GCA_015065965.1 of Oscillospiraceae bacterium. Classification (GTDB taxonomy): domain Bacteria; phylum Bacillota; class Clostridia; order Oscillospirales; family Acutalibacteraceae; genus CAG-177. The sequence continues at coordinate 9,312 of SVPH01000030.1, read as the reverse complement.
TACGGGCGTTCATCACGAGCGTGCAGGCAGCACAGAAAGCGTAAACGGGTGTTATCTGCGAATCACAATGGAAACCCGCAATTATGACCATGTACTCGAAATTAAAGAAGCACTCAAAAAAGAGGGCTTCAAAATAATAGAATAAGGAGAGTTATTATGAATGTTGTATATACAAAAAATGCACCCGACGCAATAGGTCCCTATTCACAGGCGATTGTTACAAACGGACTTGTTTTTACATCGGGTCAGATAGCTATTAACCCCGAAAGCGGTTCGGTTGAAGTGCAAACAATAACGGAGCAGACCGAGCAGGTTTGCAAGAATATAAAAGCCGTTCTTGAAGCGTCGGGCAGCAGCCTTGAAAATGCTGTCAAAACGGTTTGTTTTCTTAAAGATATGAGCGATTTTGCCGCATTCAACGAGGTTTACGGCAAATATTTCACAGGCAAGCCTGCACGCTCATGCGTTGCGGTTAAAGAGCTTCCCAAAAATGTTCTTGTTGAAATTGATACCGTTGCGGAGGTATCGAAATGATGGATTCAACCAAATACCGAGTGGGATATTATCCCGTTGATAAGAAATATAATAAGTGGCTCAATAAAGACCATATTGAAAAAGCTCCGCAATGGTGCAGCGTTGATATGCGTGACGGCAATCAGAGCCTTGTAATTCCGATGAGTCTTGAAGAAAAGCTTGAGTTTTATAACCTTCTGCTTGAGGTCGGATTCAAAGAGATTGAGGTCGGTTTCCCTGCCGCATCTGAAACGGAATATGAATTTCTCCGTACCCTCATTGATAACAATATGATTCCCGATGATGTAACCGTTCAGGTGCTCACCCAATGCAGAGAGCATATTATCAGAAAAACTTTTGATGCATGCAAGGGTGCCCCGAGTGCGATAATTCATTTTTATAATTCCGTCAGCGTTGCCCAACGTGAGCAGGTTTTCGGCAAATCGAAGGAAGAAATCAAGAAAATCGCCGTTGACGGTGCAAGGCTTGTCAAAAAACTTGCAAGCGAATATGAAGGCAATTTCAGATTTGAATATTCGCCCGAAAGCTTCACGGGAACCGAACCCGAATATGCCCTTGAGGTCTGCAATGCGGTTCTTGATGTGCTTGAGCCGAGCGAAACTAACAACGTTATTATCAATCTTCCCGTAACGGTTGAAATGAGCAGCCCCCACGTTTATGCAAGTCAGGTTGAGTATATGCACGAAAACCTCAAATACCGTGAGAATGTTACGATTTCACTTCATCCCCATAACGACAGAGGAACGGGTGTTGCCGATGCAGAGCTTGCAATTCTTGCGGGTGCAGACAGAATTGAAGGCACTCTTTTCGGCAACGGCGAAAGAACGGGCAATGTTGACATCGTTACTCTTGCGATGAATATGTATTCCCACGGTGTTGACCCGAAGCTTGATTTATCGGATATGCCGAGACTTGTTGAAACCTACGAAAGATGCACAAGAATGCACGTTTATGAGCGTTCACCCTATGCAGGTGCACTTGTTTTTGCAGCATTTTCGGGCAGTCATCAGGATGCAATCGCAAAGGGTATGAAATACAGAAACAAGAAAAGACTTCACGAATGGAGCGTACCCTATATTCCTATTGACCCTCACGATATCAGCCGCACCTATGATGCCGATGTTATCAGAGTCAATTCACAGAGCGGCAAGGGCGGAATAGGCTATCTTATCGAACAGAATTACGGTTATATTCTCCCGAAGAAGATGAGCGAGGAACTGAGTTACCTCTGCAAGCATATTTCCGACAGCGAACACCGAGAACTCAAAGCCGATGAAGTTTTTGAAATCTTCAAGGCAAATTATCTTTACGAAGAAACACCTATTTCTATTTCATATTTTGACTTTATGCGTGAAAACGATACCGTTAAAATTGAAATCACTTTCTTCAAAGACGGAGTTGAAACCGATATGCAGGCAGAGGGCAACGGCTCACTCAACGCCGTCAACAACGCACTCAAAGCCTATACAAACGAAAACTACACCTTACAGGTTTTCACCCAGCACAGTATGCAGGGTCAGGGTTCACAGAGCGTTGCGGCATCTTATGTCGGTCTTGAAAGAGAAAACGGCGAAATGTTCTGGGGCGCAGGCACGGATACCGATATCATAAAAGCGAGTACCAATGCACTTCTTAATGCATTTCACAATATGACCAAAGGAGGAAAATAAAATGGGAATGACGATGACACAAAAAATCCTTGCCGCCCACGCAGGTCTTGAAAGCGTAACGGCAGGTCAGCTTATAAATGCGAAGCTTGACATCGTTCTCGGCAATGATATTACAACCCCCGTTGCCGTCAATGAGTTCAGAAAAGCAGGCTTTGACAAAGTTTTTGATAAAGACAAAGTGGCGATTGTTCTTGACCATTTTGTTCCCAACAAAGATATAAAGGCTGCCGAGCAGTCAAAACAATGCCGTGAATTTGCGTGCTCCCATTGCGTAAGTCATTTTTACGATGTCGGCAAAATGGGAATTGAGCACGCTCTTCTTCCCGAGCAGGGAGTTGTTACCGCAGGCGACTGCATTATCGGCGCAGACAGCCACACCTGCACCTACGGCGCACTCGGAGCATTTTCAACGGGTGTCGGCTCAACGGATATGGCGGCAGGAATGGCAACGGGTATGGCTTGGTTTAAAGTTCCCTCCGCAATAAAATTCAATCTTAAAAATAAGCTCCCGTCAAACTGCAGCGGCAAAGATGTAATCCTCACAATTATCGGAATGATAGGTGTTGACGGTGCACTTTATAAGAGCATGGAATTTTGCGGCGACGGAGTTGCATCTCTTTCAATGGATGACCGCCTTTGCATTTGCAATATGGCAATCGAAGCGGGCGCAAAAAACGGAATTTTCCCCGTTGACGAAGTGACAAAAGCATATATGAACGGCAGGTGCGAGAGAAATCCCATGGTTTATCAAGCGGATGCCGATGCCGAATATGAAAAGGTGATTGATGTTGACCTTTCAAAAATTGTTCCAACGGTTGCCTGCCCTCATCTTCCCGAAAACACTCACCCTGCAAGCGAGCTTTCAGATATAAAAATCGACCAGGTTGTTATCGGCTCCTGCACAAACGGCAGAATGGAAGATATGGAAACCGCTTATAAAATCCTTAACGGCAAAAAGGTTGCAGACGGAGTGAGATGTATCATTATTCCCGGCACAATGCAGATTCTGCGTGAGTGCGTTGAAAAGGGTTATTACACCGCTTTCATTGATGCGGGTGCGGTTGTTTCAACCCCGACCTGCGGACCGTGCCTTGGCGGATATATGGGCATTCTTGCAGCGGGTGAAAGGTGTGTTGCAACAACAAACAGAAATTTTGTCGGCAGAATGGGTCACACCGAAAGCGAAGTTTATCTTGCAAGCCCCGCAACTGCGGCGGCGAGCGCCTTGACGGGTTATATAACCCATCCGAAGGAGGTCTGATTTATGAATACCAAAGGTAAGGTTTTCAAATATCCCGATAACGTTGACACCGATGTTATCATTCCTGCACGTTATCTCAACACCGCAAATGCGCAGGAGCTTGCACTTCACTGTATGGAAGATATTGACACAGAATTTGTAAAGAAAGTCGAAAAAGGCGACGTTATGGTTGCAGGCTGGAATTTCGGCTGCGGCTCATCAAGAGAACACGCTCCGCTTGTTATAAAAACCTGCGGTACGGGCTGTGTAATCGCAAAAAGTTTTGCAAGAATTTTTTACCGCAATGCAATTAATATCGGACTTCCGATTCTTGAATGCGAGGAAGCGGCGGAAGAAATAAACGCAAACGATGAGGTCAGCGTTGATTTTGACACGGGGTTAATCACAAACCATACAAGCGGCAAAACCTACAAGGCACAGCCTTTTCCGCCGTTTATTCAGAATATAATCAAGTGCGGCGGACTTCTCAAATCTCTGAAAGAAGGCGAAAATAATGACTAAAAATATAGCCGTTATCAGAGGCGACGGCATCGGCCCCGAAATAGTGGAGCAGGCTCTTAAAGTGCTTGACAAGGTTGCTGAAATTTACGGACATACGTTCAACTATACAGACGTTGATATGGGCGGATGTGCCATTGATAAATGGGGCAATCCCCTGCCCGAAGAAATGCTGAAAAAATGCGTTGAGAGTGACAGCGTTCTGCTCGGTGCGGTAGGCGGCGAAAAATGGAACAATGTTCCCGGCGATATGAGGCCTGAAAAAGGACTTCTCCGACTTCGTGCAGGAATGGGTGTTTATTCCAACAATCGCCCTGCGAAAATCTGGAAACAGCTTGCCGATGCTTCTCCGCTGAAAAAGGAAATCGTTGACAAAGGCATTGATTTTATCATTGTCCGTGAGCTTATCGGAGGCATTTATTTCGGTGAGCACACAACAACCGAAGAAAGCGGCGAAAAGAAAGCCGTTGACATTCTTGCTTATACGGAAAGCGAAATAGAAAGAATCGGCAGAATCGGTTTTGAAACCGCAAGAAAGAGAGACAAAAAGCTCTGCTCCGTTGAAAAGAGCAATGTTCTTGATTCAAGCCGCTTATGGAAATCGGTTATGCACCGCCTTGCAGAAGATTATCCTGATGTTGAGCTTTCGGATATGCTTGTTGATAACTGTGCAATGCAGATTGTCAAGAATCCTGCACAGTTTGACGTTATCGTAACAGAGAATATGTTTGGTGATATTCTTTCCGATGAAGCATCAATGATAACCGGCTCAATCGGAATGATTCCCTCGTCAAGTCTCGGTGCAACCTCTTGCGGACTTTATGAGCCGATTCACGGCTCTGCTCCCGACATTGCAGGAATGGATATCGCAAACCCCATAGGAACAATTCTTTCGGCAGCAATGATGTTGCGATACAGTTTCGATATGCCCGAAGAAGCGGACTGCATTGAAAATGCCGTTTCGGCCGTTCTTGATGACGGCTTCAGAACTGCCGATATTATGAGTGACGGCTGCAAAAAAGTCGGCTGCTCCGAAATGGGCAAACTTATTATTTCCAAACTTGAGAGGAAGTGATAATGTGAAATTATCAGGTGCGGATATAATCGTCAGAACGCTGATTGAGCAAGGGTGCGAAACCGTTTTCGGTTATCCCGGCGGTCAGATTCTGAACGTTTACGATTCGCTTTATAAATATCAGAATGAAATAACGCATATCCTCACCGCCCACGAGCAGGGTGCGGCACACGCCGCAGACGGATATGCTCGCACAACGGGCAAGGTCGGCGTTGTTATTTCAACGTCGGGTCCGGGTGCAACAAATCTTGTAACGGGTATCGCAACCGCTTATCTTGATTCAATTCCGATGGTTGCAATCTGCGGCAACGTTCCCACAACACAAATCGGCTCGGACAGCTTTCAGGAGATTGACATAACGGGAGTGACCTTGCCGATAACCAAACATAATTACTTTGTTGGCGAGGTTGAAAATCTGGCAGATACAATCCGTGAAGCGTTTGTGCTCGCAAAGTCGGGCAGACCGGGTCCCGTGCTCATTGATGTTCCAAAAGATGTGCAAATTGCAGCGTGCGAATATGAACCTAAACCGCCTGCAGAAAAAGAAAAAAGCCACGCCGCAAAGGATATGCGGATTGAAGAAGCGGCAAAGCTTATAAACTCATCTAAACGCCCGTTCATCTATTTCGGCGGCGGACTTATAACCGCAGACGCGCAAGAGGAAATGCTCGCTCTTGCCGAAAAAATCGATGCTCCCGTTGGTTGCTCTCTTATGGGACTTTCCGCAATCCCGACGGATAACCCGAGATTTCTCGGTATGCAGGGAATGCACGGTCACTATGCATCGTCAATGGCAATGCATAACGCAGACTGCATAATCTCTCTCGGTGTCCGTTTCAATGACCGTGTTACGGGCAACCGCCGGAAATTCGCAACGGGCGCAAAAATCATTCACATTGACGTTGACGGCTCGGAGCTTTGCAAAACGGTCAATGCCGCCTGCGGACTTCGGGGTGACGTGAAGCTTACACTTAAAAAGCTTCTGCCGTTACTGGGTGAGGATAAAAAACCAGAATGGGCTGCAAAAGTGGCTGACTTTCTTAAAGATGAAGAACGCTTTACCGATAACCGTGAGGGTATGACGCCGAGAAAAGCTATTCTGACTCTTAACAAATATCTCGGCGAAAACACCGCCGTTTGCACCGACGTCGGTCAGCATCAGATGTGGTCGGCACAAAACCTTAATTTCAAAGCTCCAAGGCGTTTTGTTTCAAGCGGCGGACTCGGCACGATGGGCTTCGGAACGGGTGCGGCAATCGGTGCGGCATTCGGAACAAAGGAGAGAAGCGTTCTTGTAACGGGTGACGGCAGCTTCGGAATGACACTTCAGGAGCTTGCGACCGCAGTTACATATAACGTTCCGATTGTTATTCTTATTATGAACAACGGAGTTCTCGGAATGGTGCGTCAATGGCAGACCCTTTTCTATGACAAGCATTATTCAAACACCGTTCTTAACCGTAAAACAGATTTCGTTCAGCTTGCAAAGGCTTTCGGCGCAGACGGTATGGCGGCAACTAACCTTGATGAGCTTGAGAATGCTCTAAAAAAAGCATTTTCATATAACGGAACGTTTGTTATAGATTGCTTGATTGATAAAGATGAATTTGTTCTTCCGATGCTTCCGCCGGGCGGCAGTATGGATGATATTATGACAGAATTGGAGGCGGTGAAATGAACAGATATACTTTGGCTGTGCTTGTGAGAAATCAATTCGGCGTTCTTAACCGCCTTACGAGTATGTTCAGAAGAAGACAGTTCAACATAAGCTCAATAACCGCAAGCGAAACCGAATCGGCTGAATTTTCACGAATCACGTTCAGCTTTGACGGCGAGGAAGAAGGCAAGGTTCAGCTTGTCAATCAGCTTTACAAACTGCCCGACGTGTGCTCGATAAAAGAGCTGACAAACGAAAACTCTTTAAGCTGTGAGCTTATGCTCATTAAACTGAAAAACGACCCTGCCGCAAGGGAAGAAATTCATTCGGCGGCAGAGGCATTCAAAGCGGAAACCATTGATTATTCCCGCGATTCCATTGTTTTGAGGCTTATCGGCAACGGAGCAAAAATGGATGATTTTATTTCTCTTATGAAGGATTTTACCATTCTTGAAATTTGCCGTACGGGAACGGCATCTATAGAAAAAGGCAGTTCAATACTGCGTCAAAACTTAAATCTTTAAAAAAGGGGTAATTATTATGGCAAGAATATTTTATCAGCAGGATTGCGATCTTCAGAAGTTAAGCGGTAAAACCGTTGCAATTATCGGCTACGGCTCGCAGGGTCACGCTCACGCACTCAATCTCAAAGACAGCGGTGTTGACGTTATAGTCGGTCTTTATGAAGGCTCAAAGAGCTGGGCAAAGGCGGAGGCTCAAGGACTTAAGGTTATGACAGCTGCCGATGCGGCAAAGAATGCCGACGTTATCATGATTCTCATCAATGACGAAAAGCAGGCAAAGCTATATAAAGAAAGCATTGAACCCAACCTCACGGAAGGCAAAACTCTTGCATTCGCCCATGGCTTCAACATTCATTTCGGCTGCATCAAACCTCCGAAGAATGTCAATGTTATTATGATTGCACCCAAAGGCCCCGGTCATACCGTCAGAAGCGAATATCAGGCAGGCAAAGGTGTTCCCTGTCTTATCGCTGTTGAGCAGGATGCAACGGGCGATGCGTGGGATATCGGTCTTGCTTATGCTCTCGGTATCGGCGGCGCAAGAGCGGGCGTTCTTGAAACCAATTTCAGAACAGAAACCGAAACCGATCTTTTCGGTGAGCAGGCTGTTCTTTGCGGCGGTGTCTGCGCTCTTATGCAGGCGGGCTTTGAAACTCTTGTTGAAGCAGGCTATGACCCCCGAAACGCATATTTTGAATGCATTCACGAAATGAAGCTCATCGTTGACCTTATCTATCAGAGCGGTTTTGCAGGCATGAGATATTCAATCTCCAACACCGCTGAATACGGCGATTATGTAACAGGTCCCAAAATCATAACTGAAGAAACAAAAAAGACAATGAAGAAAATTCTCAAGGATATTCAGGACGGCACATTCGCAAAGGAATTCCTGCTTGATATGTCCGATGCAGGCAGTCAGGTGCATTTCAACGCTATGCGTAAAATTGCAAGCGAGCATCCGTCGGAAGTCGTCGGCGAGGATATCAGAAAGCTTTACAGCTGGAACGGCGAAGATAAGCTCATAAACAATTAAAATCGTAGGGGACGGCGCCTCTGTGCCGTCCCGCAACAAAAGGAGTTTAATATGAAAAGCGAAACTCTTAAATTCGGAACACAGAACGCTCCCCACAGAGCTTTATATCACGCACTCGGTCTGACTGACGAAGAAATGGAAAGACCGCTTGTCGGAATAGTCAGCTCGTATAACGAAATTGTGCCCGGTCATATGAATATTGACAAAATCGTTGATGCCGTCAAACTCGGCGTTGCAATGGCAGGCGGAACACCGATTGTTTTCCCTGCAATAGCGGTCTGCGACGGCATAGCAATGGGTCACACGGGGATGAAATATTCGCTCGTAACCCGTGACCTTATTGCCGATTCAACCGAAGCAATGGCTCTTGCTCACGGCTTTGATGCGCTTGTTATGGTACCTAACTGCGATAAGAATGTGCCGGGTCTGCTTATGGCGGCGGCAAGGCTGAATATCCCCACGGTTTTTGTCAGCGGCGGACCGATGCTTGCAGGCAGAGTGAACGGTGCCAAAACAAGCCTTTCTTCGATGTTTGAAGCTGTCGGTGAATACGGCGCAGGCAAAATCACCGAAGAAAAACTGCGTGAATATGAGTGCAAAACCTGCCCGACCTGCGGCTCATGTTCAGGTATGTATACCGCAAATTCAATGAACTGCCTTACCGAAGCTCTCGGCATGGGACTCAGAGGCAACGGAACGATTCCTGCGGTTTATTCCGCAAGAATCGAACTTGCAAAGCACGCAGGTATGGCGGTTATGGATGTCCTGAAGAAAAATATCCGTCCCCGTGACATAATGACCGAAAAAGCATTTATGAACGCTCTGACGGTTGATATGGCTCTCGGCTGTTCAACAAACAGCATGCTTCATCTTCCTGCAATCGCACATGAATGCGGAATTGAAATAAATCTTGATATCGCAAACAAGATAAGCGAAAAAACTCCCAATCTCTGTCACCTTGCACCCGCAGGCAGAACCTATATCGAAGAGCTTGACGAAGCAGGCGGCGTTTATGCGGTTATGAACGAGCCTTCAAAGAAAAATCTTCTGAACCTCGATT
>SVPH01000029.1 GCA_015065965.1 Oscillospiraceae bacterium | reverse complement strand
AGAAATGATAGCCGCCTATATGTTCCATGCTGAATTTCAGATTTTTGAAATTCCATGCAACCTCATCAAAAAGCAAAACTCTGTTATCCCTGAGTCTGTGCCAATGCATACCCGAGTGAAAAGAGATGAAAAGGCCCAACTCCTGCGCCCTCTCATAAACTTCAAATGCTTCGGGACCGTCAATAACGAATTCCTGATAAGGCGGATGCATTTTTATGCCCTTCAGACCAAGCGACTCGATTCTGTCAACTTCATCACGGAGATTTTTTCTGAAATCTATTGTTCCGAAGCCCACTATGCGGTCGTTTCCCTTGATTGCCTTTGCAAGCCAATCATTTGGGCTGCCGTCAAATCCGCCTTCTTCAAACCTGTCTGAAAAAGGTGCGAACGCTACCGCTTTATCTATCTCACATTCATCAAGAAATTCCATCAGTTTTTCAACTGTTCCTTCGGGTTTAAGTTCCTTTGGGAAAACATGTGCGTGATTTGCAAAAATCATTTTTATCACTCCTCTTTTTTAGAGTGAAATGACTTAAACTAAATACAGTTGTGGCGAAAATATGCCTTTCAAATCTGTATGTAGTTCGAGTCGTTTCACTCTAATAATAAATCAATCAAAAATATTTGTCAATAAAACGGCAATACTAAAAGCAGGAGGAGATAAACATGAATGAAAAAGACACTCAATTATTGCTTCGTGAATGCAGTGCCGGCATAAGAATGGCAATCGCATCAATTGATGATGTTCTGCCTTACCTTGAGGATAGTGAAATAAAGCAGGTTCTCAAAGAAAGCAAAACCGAGCACAAAGACCTTGAAAAGGATATTGACAACACCCTTCACAAGATGAACTGTGACGGCAAAGAACCTAATATCATGGCAAAGGGTATGTCCAAAATCAAAACAAATGCGGAAATGGCATTTAAACCCACAGCCGCACAAGCAGCAAGCCTTATCACCGACGGCTGCGGAATGGGCATTAAATCAATTCATAAGTATATTAACCAATATCCTGCCGCATCATCCGAGGTTATGCACCTTGCACAGCGAATCAGTGAACTTGAAGACAACCTTGAACAAAAGATGAAACCTTTCCTTTAAAACTTATGCGTAGGGTCGGATTGCTTTATCCTGCCCTACGCATATTTCAAAACATACCGTATTTGATTTTTATTCTTTCAAGTTTTTCTATGAACGGCTGCCCTGCAACAAGCAGAACAACTGCCGTTGTAATACCGTGAGAAATATTATAACCCAAACCCGAAGCATAAATGGTAAGAATCTGTTTTAGTGAAAATTCCGTTGTCATCATAAGAACCGAACTTATATCAACTATAAGACCATAGACGGCAAAACATATTATTCCGCCGACGGCAGCAAGCAAAATGCGATTTTTACAAATTTTTCTTTTGTAAAATACAGCACCCATAACAAGCCCGACTGTTCCCATACCGATCATCTGAAACGGTGTCCACGGACCCTGACCGAAAATAAAATTAGATGCAAACATCGAAATAACTCCGCAAATAAAACCTGTCTGCGGACCAAGGCAAACAGCCGTTATTATCACTATTGCACACATGGGTTTCACCGTTGGCAAAGCATAAAACGCCGCTCTTGATGCAACGGCAATTGCCGCCATGCCGGCAAGCACAACAAGTTCCCTTGCCGACGGTTTGCTCTTTTCAAATGAGATAAAAAACGGCAGACACACTGCGATAATAATCAGCAGCGCCATAGGATAATAATATTCTTTTCCGCTCAAAAACTCATCGCCTATGCAAGCAACCGTTATAAGCAAAAAAACTGTCACGGCAGATATAACAGCCGTTTTTCTGCCGGTTACTGCTGAATATTCTTTTGACAAAGCAAAATCACATCCTTATCCGTTACGCAGTTTTCAAAAACATGCTTTGACATTCTGTTTGCTGAGGTTGTGTAAAAGAGATTGCCTGCAAAAAAACTGTTCGCATCCTTTGTGCAGACAGACACCGCATCAAAAATCATCGAGCAGAAATCCGCATTTGCGGCACAAAACTCAATATCATGCGATACCATAATAATCGTTTTGCCTCTGCGCTTAAGTTCGTTAAGAATATCAGCGAAAGTTTGCTTAAACTCACAATCCATTCCTTTTGTAGGCTCATCAAGAAGCAAAATATCGGGATCTTTCAAAAGCAGTTTTGCAAGAGCAGTTCTTTGCTGTTCTCCTCCGCTAAGGTCATAGGGATGTCTTTCAAAAAGATGAGAAATGCGTGTAAGTTCAGCAATTTTGCTAATTTTCTCTCTGTCCGTGCACATTTCTTCAAGTTCTGCAAAAACAGTTTTTGCCGCAAAAAGGGTCTGCGTATTCTGAGGTAAAGCAAAAATATTTGCCTTGCTTTTTTTTGCATCCTCGCCCAATATTTTTATTTTGCCCGAAATCGGTTTCAGAGCGCCGCAAAGTATTTTAAGCAGAGTTGACTTACCTGCACCGTTTCCGCCCATAATTGCAAACACACTGCCTTTAGGCACTGTCAGGCTCAGGTTGTTAAGAATATCTTTGCCGTTTTTATCATAACGGAAGAACAAATTTTTAATTTCAACTGCACTGCCGTAACCGTTAAATTCGTGCACATCAACACGGGTTATTTTCGGCTTGTTTTCAAAAATTGATGAAAGCCATTCTGCGCCCTCATTAACCGTAACGGGTGACTTTCCGCTGCCGCTTACTGCAGCATGTATACGGACACTTGCAGGCATTGCAAGCCGAACAAAATCATCAAAAGTGCCCATGCACTCACTGAGTTCGCGCGGAGATTTATCAAAAACAATCTTGCCTTTATCCATAACAACAACTCTGTCTGCATAACCGAAGGCTTCTTCAAGCCTGTGTTCCGTCATAATGACCGTTACTCCGAGTTCACGGTTAATTTTTGATACGGTAGCAAGGAAGTTACCTGCTGCAACGGGGTCAAGTTGAGATGTAGGTTCATCAAGAATTATCAGTTCGGGATTCATAATCATAACCGAGGCAAGGTTAAGAAGTTGCTTCTGACCTCCCGAAAGATAAGCGGTTTTTTCATCGAACCAATCTTTTATGCCGAAATAAGCCGCAATTTCAGCGGTTCTCAGCCTGATTGTTGCAGTATCCGTACCAATATTTTCAAGACCAAAAGCAAGTTCGTGCCAAACCTTGTCCGTCACAATCTGATTTTCAGGATCCTGCATTACAAATCCTGTTTTGCAAGCAGCATCTCTGTCATTCATTTCAGAAACATGCTGACCGCAAAACAGCACCTCTCCCGTTTTCTCTCCTGCAGGGGCAACCGATTTTTTGAGGTGACGGAGAAAAGTTGTTTTACCGCAGCCGCTTCTGCCGCAGACAACAACGAATTCGCCTTTTTTTATTGTTATGTCTATGCCGTCAAGTGCTTTTTCCTTAGCCGTAGAATAAGTAAAATTCAGCCCTTTGCATACAATCTGTTCCATTTAATTTCCTCCGCAAAGTCATAGATAACGGGCATAAAGCAGAGCAACGCATAAATCATCGCAGAAAATATAAATTCAGGCGTTGTATCGCTTAAATAAATCACAGGGTTATAAGATGCTTCTGCCACTCCGAAAACTTTTGTGACAATCATAACAGCAGAGGCAATTAAAATAAGGGCAGAAACCACTGCATCCGAAGGTGAGAAAGTAAATCTTGAATAACTTGTCCTTCCCTTTAATCCATAGCCTCTTGATTTCATTGAATCTGCGGTTTCAATACTGTGTTCAAGCGCCCATGTAATAACACCCGAAACAGCCGTTGCTGCATTTTTCATTTTTCCCAATTTACCGCTGTCCTCAGCAATTCCTGCGCCCTTCCTTGCAGAAACAACCTCTTTAAACTGCTTTGTGTAAAGCGGCACAAATCTGAGCACCATTAAAATGAGCAATGCAATATGCGGCATGCGTTTGCCGAAAAGATGCATGAATTTATCTTCCGTTACTACTTCGTTATAACACATAAACCAGAGTATCATCGTTACAACAATCGCACCTGTAACCGCACCGTACACAATAGATTCAAGTGTAAGATTATTGCCGCTTTTAAACGTATAAAGAACGGTTACTCCGTAGTGAGCAAAAAGTGAATTTATGAAGGTAACAAACAAAAGCAGCGGCAACAGAGCAAAGAAAAACATTTTCAAAGCGCTCCTGCCTTTTAATCTTACAGCATAGGCGAGCGAAGCCAAAAGGGACACTGTCATAAAAGCGGGATGATTAAACAGCATTGAAAAAATAATAACCGCCGCAAAAAATATAAAGTTTGTTGCTGGATGTCTTCTGCCGAATGCCCCTTTCATGCTCTCACCTCTTTCAAAACAAAAATGCCTCTCCGAAAAGGAAGAGGCATAAATTCACAAAATCACGCCGTCCTCCGCTGCCCGAAGACGTTTTAACCGGCTCGGTATTCCGACTGTTACGGCAATGGCTGTTGTGGCGGATTTTCACCGCACTTTCCCGATTTCAATATTTATTTTATATATCATACCACTAAGAAAAATTTATGTCAAGAAAAAACGGTGTGTGCCGAAAAGACACACACCGAAAGCATGATCAGAAATCAACTTTAAGGTCATAGTAGCAGCACTTGAAGAGTTTTTCCATCTCTTCCTGGCTGGGCTGACGGGGATTTGAGCCTGTGCAAGCATCGCCGATAGCGTTCTTTGCAATTTCGGGAAGTCTTTCAAGGAATACTTCCTCGGGAACAAAGCCCTGCTCTGTGGGATAACTGTCTGCACCGTAGTTCTTGATGCACTGGGGAATGTTGAGTTTATCGTTCATTCCGCGGAGATATGCGATAAGAAGTTGTACCTTCTCTTCAACAGTGCTTCCGCCGAGATTCATTCTGTCAGCAATCTTAGCGTAACGCTTTGCAGCGGATTCAACTTTTGCATTGAACTCGATAACCTTAGGAAGATACATTGCGTTTGCTGCACCGTGGATAATGTGTGCTCCGTTACCGTAGTCAGCAAATGCTGCGCCTGTCTTATGAGCCATTGAGTGAACAATACCGAGAAGAGCGTTTGAGAATGCCATACCTGCAAGGCACTGTGCGTTATGCATCTTCTCACGGCAACCGTTATCGCCGTTATATGAATCAACAAGGTTTTCCTGAATCATTTCAATTGCATGGAGAGCGAGAGGATCTGTGTAATCGCAGTTAGCAGTTGAAACATAAGCCTCAACAGCATGGGTCATTGCATCCATACCTGTGTGAGCAACGAGTTTCCGGGGCATTGTTTCTGCAAGTTCCGAATCAACTATCGCAATATCGGGTGTGATCTCAAAATCAGCAAGAGGATATTTGATACCCTTTTCATAATCAGTAATAACTGAGAAAGCGGTAACCTCTGTTGCTGTGCCTGATGTTGAAGGAATAGCAACAAAGCGTGCCTTTTTGCGAAGTTCGGGAATACCGAAAACAACGCACATCTGCTCAAATGTGATTTCAGGGTATTCATACTTAATCCACATTGCCTTTGCAGCATCAATGGGTGAACCGCCGCCAACTGCAACAATCCAATCCGGCTCAAACTCAGCCATAACTGCTGCACCCTTCATAACGGTATCAACCGAAGGGTCAGGCTCAATGCCTTCAAAAAGTTTAACTTCAAGACCTGCTTCTTCAAGATAAGCAACAATCTTATCAAGGAAGCCGAACTTCTTCATTGAACCGCCGCCTACGCAAACGATTGCCTTTTTACCTTTAAGTGTTTTAAGTACCTCAAGAGAACCTTTGCCGTGATAAAGGTCTCTAGGCAGAGTAAATCTTGCCATTGGAATTACCTCCTATAAATTTATTACATAAATATAATAGCATACCTCACAGCAAATGTAAAACGAAAATAAAGAATTATTTTAAATATTTTTTCAAATCAGATGTTTTATTAAATTAAAAACACAAACGGCAGCCATCATGTTAATCGGTAAAATATTTTTGGATTTCACGGTTGACAAATTTTCCTATTAATGCTATCATATATCTGCTAATTGAATATCGTTGTGCAAAACAGGGAAAGTACGGTGCAAATCCGTCGCAACAGCCATTGCCGTAACAGTCGGAATGCCTGTGTTGTGCTTTGATATTGTTAGTCACCTTCGGGCAGCGGAGGGTGGCATAACAACAAAACCTGATGCAGCAGGAATTTTGTGTTTAGTTTGCCTCTCCGTGTTAACGGAGGGGCAATTTTATTTCTGAAAGGAAGAAAACACAATGAAAAATCTCGCAAAAAAAATCTGTTCCCTTGCTCTTGCGCTGGCGTTGGCGCTGTGCTGTCTGCCTGCAGCATTCGCAGCAGAGAACAAAATCACGGTTGACTTCAGTTTTTACAACGGTGCTGTTGTCATGCCCAAAACAGAAATCGCCGTTACAGACGGCATAGCGGAAACCTACGGTTACACTCTTTCTTCAAACAGCGGTGTTACTGTTTTTGACGCAATCGTTGCCGCTCACAAAGCATATTACGGCGATGCATTTACAACAGAAACAGCAGGCAATTATCTTTCTATGTCATACGGTTTTATGACAAAAATGTTTGGCATTTCAACATCAAGCATAGGATTCTGCGTTAATGACAAAGTGCCCCATGACGGAGTTTACAACGAAGCATATATGGGCTACACAGGCTGTGCTTGCGATGCTGCAGTTATAAAAAACGGCGACTATATTTCAACATATACATACAAAGACCCATCATGGCTTGATTATTATATTACACTTTCCGAAAATGAGATTGACGCAACCGCAGGCAAAGAATTCACTCTTTCTGCCACCGGTTACAGCATCATGTGGTACGGCTGCGCACTTGAAGAAACAATTAAAAATGCTACCTCACCCATGGAAGGTCTTGAAGTTTATTTAACAACCGATTTTAAAAATTACTCAAAAATCGGCACTCTTGATAAAAACGGTGAAATCAAACTTACAATAAATGAAATCGGAAAAGTTTATCTCTGCATCTCAGGCAAATATAACGGCATTCCCGCTGTTGCAAACTGGTGCGAAGTAACTGTCAGCGAGCCCGAAGGCACAATCTATCTGCCAAAGAGCATAAACATTGAAGTTGATACAGACTCAAAAGACGGCATTGCAGTTATCATCTGCGAAACAGATTATTTTGATATCGCAGGCAAAAGTCCCGATAAAACCGAAATCTGCAAATTTGAAATTTCGTTTGCTCCCCTCGTTTGTCTTTTTAAACTTATTGCTTCTATATTATAATAAAAGGTGACTGTAAAAATGAAAAGAATTCTCAGCCTGCTCTTATGCCTGATAATCATTTTATCTTCGATTGTTTCGGCTTCTGCTGCAATTACTCAAACCGAAACACCGATAAGTGCCGATGAATCAAGGCTTAAGTGGTCAGTGAAACTCGGCACAGGTTACACCAACTCGCCAAGTACGCCCGCCGTTTACGGTGACTATGTTCTCACAATGGTTGGCAGCACACTTTATAAACTTAGTTCAGAAAACGGAGAAATTATAAAAACTGCAGAAATGTGCAGTGCTCCGAGTTTCAGTTACACTCCCGTGCTGGTTGCAAACAACAAAATATTTTGTCCGCTTGAAGGCGGAATCGTTCAGGCATTTGACCTTAATACTATGAAGTCTCTCTGGATATATACCGACTCTCTCGGCGGTCAGTCTTTGTCACCGATTATCTTTGATAACGGCAAAGTTTATACGGGTTTCTGGAACGATGAAGAAGTTAACGCAGATTTTGTTTGCCTTAACGCCGAAAGCGGAAAACTTGAATGGAATTATATTCAAAAAGGCGGATTTTACTGGGCTGAGCCTGCAGTTACGGGCAACTTTATAGTTGTCGGCGGTGATAACGGCTCGGATGATGTTTATTCAGTATCCTCTCTGAAATCATTCAATAAAAACACAGGCAAACTGATTGATTCCGCCGAAATCATCGGCGACCAGCGCAGCGGAATTACATCAAAAGACGGATATCTGTATCTTGTCACAAAAGGATGTTATCTTTACAAAGCAAAACTTGATTCATACGGCAAATTTTCATCTGTTAAAAGTGTTGCACTCTCAGGATCAAGCACATCAACCCCGACCGTTTACGGCGGCAAAATATATATAGGAGTTCAGTCAAGCGGTTTTGGCGGCAACGTGTGTGTATTTGACTGTGATTCACTTGGTATTATCAATACCGTAACAATGAACGGTTATCCTCAAAGTGAAATGCTGCTGACAACAGCATATGATGATGTTTATATCTATTCAACTTATAACGCCGGACCGGGTGGGATAACGGTTATCAACGGCTCAACTTTTGCTGCGGAACAACTTTTTGTTCCCGAGGAAGGCAGCAGAGGCTACTGCATAAGCCCTGTCAGCGCTGCCGATGACGGAACGCTGATTTACAAAAATGATTCAGGTACAATTTTTGCTGTTGGCAATGTCAACTCTGAAGAAACAGAAGAGAGCAGCATCTTCATGCTGATTGTTAAACTTTTTATTTCTGTAATAAATCTTTTTCTCAGCATGCTTAAATGAGGTGTATAATGAAAAAAACAATTGCTTTGCTCCTGACTTTTGCTGTATTTTTTTCATTTGCCGCTTGCAGAAAAGATAATGCATCAGCGCCTGCAACAATGACAACATCAACCGCAACAGAAAAAGTTTATGCTGCAACAACAAACTGCCTTGTAACCGATGAAGCAACCGCAGCACAGTCTGTTAGCGCAAAAGAAAAAACAACACTTTTCTCAAAAGTTATAACAACAGTTGCAACAACTTTAAAACTGACTGCAACCACGGCAAAGTCAACAACAAGTGTTCCTATAACAACTGTTCGGGAAACAACAACCGTCACAACCACTGCCGAAGAAAAAAACATCTGCACAATCTCAATAAACTGCACTCAGATTATAAACAACAAAAATAAACTCAAGGCAGAAAAAGCAGCATTTGTCCCTGATAACGGAGAGATTTTAAAAGCCGTTACGGTTGAATTCAATGAAGGCGAAACTGCTTTTGATATTCTTAAGCGTGTCTGCAGCGAGTATACATGCAATGACAACTGCCGATATTGTCAAGATACAGGAATACAACTTGAATATGAATTCACTCCCGGATATAATAACTATTACATAGAGGGGATTCATCAGATTTATGAGAAAGATTGCGGTTCAAAATCAGGTTGGATGTATGAAGTTAACGGCACTTTCCCAAATTACGGTTGCAGTTCGTATACTGTTGAAAACGGCGACATAATCGAATTTGTCTACACCCTCAATCTCGGTGAAGACATAGGCACACCAATCAATTAAAAAAAGAAGCGGTTCACTGATGTGAGCCGCTTCTCTATTTATATTCTTTTAGTTTTTAAAATACTGGGGAAGGAATTCTTTGTGTGCTTCTTTGAGTTCATTGAAGCAGTTAACAGTCTTTTCCCAATCGCCTACAAGGGGATGAACAAGCAATCCCTTGATTGCATAGTCATCATCGCCTGTGATTGCAGCCTTAACAGCATACTTCTCATAGGTTTTAACAACTCTCATAAGACCTACGATATGGTCATTAATCTTCTCTGTTACGGGCACGGGCTTTGCGCCGTCGTTGCCGATAACCGCCGCAATTTCAACAATATCGTCATCAGCCATAAAGGGAAGAGTGCCGTTATTCTTAATGTTTACAACATGAACATCGTTCTTGTTGTTTGCGATTGAATCAATAAGCGAAACTGCTGCAAGTGAATACTTGTGGCCACCTCTCTTATCAAGGAGTGCAGGTTTTGTAACAATTTCCTGATTCTGATACATCTCAAGAAGTTGCTCCTCAATATCCATGCAAACCTGTGCTCTTGTCTGCTCATCTTCTCTCTGGTGAGCAAGTTTTGCTTCACGGCAGTAATAATACTGAAGATATGATGAAGGAATAGCCTGAATCGTTCTGAGGCAGTCAATTGAAAAACCGTCATCCTTAATATTAGCCATAACCTTGGGTGAGAAGCCGCTGTCAATAAGACCGGGAAGAAGTTCTTCGCCGTTCTTTTTAACGGAAGTAATCCAACTCAGGTGGTTAAGGCCTACATATGTAATATCGCTGTCTTCACCTGTGATTTCCTTAATATCATCAAGCATATCAATGGGAACATTGCAAAGACCGATGTTTTTAACGTTTGTATGGTTAAGAATGAACTCGGTGATAATACCCGAGGGGTTTGTAAAGTTTATGAGCCATGCATCGGGGCAGATTGCTTCAATTCTGTCGCAGATGTGCTTGATAACAGGGATTGTTCTCTGTGCCTTGAAGAAACCGCCGATACCGGTTGTTTCCTGACCGATAAGGTTATATTTCTTGGGAATACTCTCATCAAGATGACGGCAGGGAAGTTTACCTACACGAATCTGTGTTACAACAAAATCCGCTCCCTGAAGTGCAGTATCAAGGTCATCTGTAAAGACAACCTCACAGTCACAGCCGACATTTTTGAGCATTCTTACGCAAAGGTCGCCTACGATTGTTCTTTTTCTTTCATCAATATCCATAAATGAAATTTTCTTAAGTTTAAGGCTGTCCTTAGCCTTAAGGAAACCGTCAACAAGTTCGGGGCAATATGTGCTGCCTGAACCGATAACTGCTACGCTGATTTCTTTCATTTCACTAATCTCCTTATTTCGCATAATCCTGCATAATCCAATTTATACAACCTGTAACAGGCATTGCTTCAAGTTTTATAAACTTAAGTTTTTTGCCGCTCATTGTTTCTGCCTTTGACAGAAGCATATCAAGATAAAGTTTGTTATCAAGTTTAACATTGATTGAACCTGAAAGAACAACTTCAACCTCACCGTCGCCGAAATTCATCTGGCTTGCAAGGGCTGAAATGAGTTGAGCGCCTCTTGTTGCCATTCTCTCGCAATATTCGGTTGCGGGCTTATCGCCCTGCTTGACAGCCTCAAAGAAGAAGCCAACCATTGTTCTTATATATTCGCCGCCGTTTTCGCCTTCAATCTTTTCAATGAGCGAAAGGAATTCTTCTCTTGTTTTAAAACCGTATTCCTTATTAACCATATCGGTGATAAGGGTTTTCTCAAGTCCGAGAAAAAGTTCGTTGTATACAAGCCTGAATGCTTCGATAACAATATTTCCGCCGCCTGAGATGTCACCTGAGAAATCGCCCAAACCTGCAAGTTGCATTCTCTTGCCGTCGATATCAATACCGTTGCAGCAAACGCCTGTACCGCAGTTATAGCCGATTGCGCTTTTACCTGTTGCGCCTGCCTTAACAACAATAAATCCATCATTGAAAACTTCAAAGTTTTCAAGACCTTTTTTTCTGAGCATATCGCACATGATATCATACTGATATTCATGGTCAATGCCTGCAAGACCCATAAGGGTAAAACTTACATCTCCAAGGCTGATGCCTGCTTTTTCGCAAAGCGAACGCAGACCCTCCATGATGATATCGCTTGCGCCGTCAAAAGCAGTGTCAAGATTTTCATGGTTACTGCCGGGACCGGTTACAGAAGCAAGCATTTTTTTATTTTCATCAAAAAGGGCAAAAGCGGTTTTTGTTCCGCCGCCGTCAACACCGATATAATATTTCATATTATTCTCCCTTACTTACTCAAAGAATTCTTCGCAAACCTCATCAAGGCAGAACTGACCTCTTCTGGGTTCTTCTCTGTCTATCCACATTCCGTTGGTGAAATCGGGGAATGCTACGGGTGCGCTGCCAAGAGCAATAGACTGCTCTGAAAGGCAGGTTACAGCCATCATAACTGCTGTATCATAAACATCAATAGGAGGCTTTGCATCAAGTCTTACACTCTCTGCAAATGCGGAAAGAACAAGATAGTCCATGCCGCCGTGACCTGCGTGAACACCGTCCTGCTGATATTTTTTCCAAAGGGGATGCTCATATTCTTCACGGTAAGATTCAAAGTCATCAGGATGATGCATCCAGTCGCCCTCTTCGTGTTTTGTCTGGCCTTCAATATAAATTGATTCGCCGTCTTCCATATAGATACCCTTTGTACCCTGAACACGGTATGCTCTGGAATAATGTCTGGGAAGAGAGCAGTCATGAGTGAGGACAACGGTTTCACCGTTTGCGCACTTGAGCATTGTTGTTACAATGTCGCCCTCATTGAAGTTATAGTTTGCAAGGTCATAATCCTCGCCCTTATTTGCCTTTATCCATTCGTTAAGACCTCTGGATTTGCTTGCCATTGAAACAAGAGAAACAAATCTGTTGCCTCTGTTTATACCGAGAACCTTTGTGATAGGTCCGAGTTGATGAGTGGGATAAAGTTCCCCGTTTCTCATCTGGAAATTGAAAAGTCTGCCGTGTCTGTTTTCCCTGCCGAGGCTGATTTCGTCACGAAGGTCATGCTGATATCCGCCTGCCATATGTATAATTTCGCCGAAAACGCCCTGCTTTACCATATTGAAAATAGCCATTTCATTTCTGTCATAGCAGCAGTTTTCAAGAAGCATGCAGAACTTGCCTGTTTCTTCGCTTGTGCGGACGAGTTGCCAGCATTCTTCGATGCTTGCTGCACCGCCAACTTCCATTGCAACATGAATTCCGGCCTTCATTGCATCAACAGCGATTCTTGAATGGGTAATCCAGGTTGTTGCAACATAAACCGCATCAAGATTTTCTTTTTCAAACATTTCTTTATAGTCAAGATAAACATTTGCGTCTGTGCCGACTTCTTCCTTGACTATTTCAGCACCACGGTTGGCTCTGTCTTCATACTTATCGCAAACAGCAGGAACTTTTACGCCGTCACACTTAAGAAGTTCACGGAGCATTCCCGAGCCTCTTCCGCTGACTCCGACAATACCTATATTTACAAATTCCTTCATGATAATCATCTCTCTGTTTCATAAATAATAACCGCCGATTTCTCAGCGGTTATTATTATAAATTATAATGTAAAAAAATGCAACATTATTTAAAATATCTTTTAAAATGTTTTTGCCATTTTTTGATGTAAAGCGTAATCATTTTGGTCAATGCTATGTCATATAAGATAAAAGCAAACGTACCCATACCAAGCAAAATCGGATATGCCATCATTCCCCATTCTTCCGTTTCGTCAATGGTAACACCCATAAATTTTATCATGAGGAAATATGAGCCCGCCATTGTTGCCGCAAACGCGACGATTTTTATTATCCACTCTATTACTAAAGGGAATTTTGATTCTATCATCGCTTTAAGTATAGGATAATATCCGAAGAAAGCAAGATACATTACCGCAACTTCTTTATCCGGCACAAGCAGCATACCGAGAATGGCAACAGTACAGTAAACGCCGAAAGCCCATTTTTTATCAATTTCACAAACAATAAATATAATCAGCATCCCTGCAACGGCAGGCAGCGCATATGTCAGAAACGGGATAACCGCAACCGATATCATCAGCACTAACGACAGCGCAGAAACTATGCCGCCGATAGCGCATTTTGAACTTTGTTTCATAACTTCACCTTAGCGTGCCGAGCATAATCCGAACCGTGTTTTTTATCGGATAATTTCCGTCACTTCATTGTTAAAATACTCGCAAATCCACAAAGCCTTTCAAATCCGAAACCACAAAAAGCGCTGAAAAGACTCGCTTTCGGGCAAGTTCGGATTATAATCGGCTCGCTAACAACACGGGATTAAGTCGCCGCCAAAACATTCACAGCAACAATCGGCGCAAATCAAGCCGGAGCATATATCGCAACCGGAGCAACCTGATTTTTCGCTTCTTCTCTCTGTTCTGTAGCCACCCGAACGGGCATTATTTATCTTATTATATGCCATTTTATAGGTATTATTTGACGGGTCAAGGTTGCTTGCTGTTGCAAAATTCTTTGCCGCTTCCTCAAGCCAGCCTCTTTTTTGCTGAACAGTACCTTTAAGATAATACCACTGTGCATCTCTGCTGTTTTCAGGCATTCCGTCAAGCAATATCTGGGCATCATCAAGCCTGTTTGCATTGATTTTTGCTCTTATATCGGAATAATCCGCCGCACCGTAACTGTATCCGCTGTATGAATATCCCGAATTTGAGCCTGAGGGCGTACCCATAATTATTGTATCATATGCCGAATTAATTTCATCTATTTTATTTTGCTGACCTGCATCTGTATATTTCCTCAGAAGTTCTTTGTAAGCGGCATTAACCTGCTCACTTGTTGCTCCCTGAGGAACGCCGAGCACATCATAAGGGTTTCTCATAAACACACCTCATTCCACAGTATACACATTATTTACTGTTTTTTCGGGAACATATTTTTTCAACACTTTTTCTGCACTGAAAGTAAGCCCGTCAAAAATTATGTTTTCAAGAATATCTTCAAATCTTTTTTTATCAAGTGAATCAAGCGCTTCAAGCGCGTTGCTTTGAGTAAGGTTGAGCATTCCCCGCACTCTTTCGGCAAAATCTTTTTTATTTTCATACTCTGATTTAAACGGATTGAAACTGCCGTTTTTGATATCACTTTCAATGTCATCGGCGGCATCGAGAATATAAACATACCTGCCGACCATATACCCGAGGTTATAGAGAGAATTTCTCTTTTCCTTATCAAAGCCGAGCGCTGTGATCATGCCGAGAGCATGAGCCGAATTATGCGCCGCTTCATCTATTCCAACGGTTTCTTTTTTTTCAATTTCTTCCTGATTTTCCATTGAAGTGCCGATAATTTTATCAATTTCAGGAGCAAGGCGTAACGCTTTTTTATGCATCAGCCAGACAATCGGAAAAATCAGCGCAGCAATAAGTTTTGATTTTATTCCGCCGTCGTGAAGATTATCTTTGACTTTATAGAAAACGGTTATAATAACTGCGTGGGCACATAAATCAAGTTCTTTTCTGCTGCTGCAGATCATACACTTTTTAACAGGATTATAAGGACAGCGTTTCTTTAAAAAATCACATCCGCTATCCCCTGCCGCAAGCCGCAAAACTGCGGCAAACGCAAAATCATAACTTAAAAAAAGTTGTGCAACCGGAGAATAAAGCCTGCCGAGAGCACGGCAAAGCGAACAGTAAATGCCCTTATATAATTCATAATCCTTGATTTTCATTTCAGGCTTGAACGCCTTTACATAACCGAGCAAACCAAACCTCCGCAATTTTATTCCATTCTATTTTATATTATTCTCAGGCATAATCGGTTAACATATTGTAAATTTTATTAATAATACCAAAGAATTTTTATTTTAATATGTGCAAATGTAAAAATTTAATAATTCTCTTGACATTTCAGAGCGTATATGTTAAACTAACTGTCGTTCCGATTTGCGGGTGTAGTTCAATGGTAGAATCCCAGCCTTCCAAGCTGGTTGTGTGGGTTCGATTCCCATCACCCGCTCCAATAATATGCGCTTGTAGCTCAGCCGGATAGAGCAACTGCCTTCTAAGCAGTGGGTCAGGGGTTCGAGTCCCTTCAAGCGCGCCAGAACTGCGGCTTAACTGCCGCAGTTTGTAAATGGTGGCTGTAGCTCAGTTGGTTAGAGTGCCAGGTTGTGGCCCTGGAGGTCGTGGGTTCGAATCCCATCAGCCACCCCATTTAAAAATCTTTACGCAAAGCAATGGCTTTGCGTATTTTAATATTAAACAATACATTGGGGCGTCGCCAAGCGGTAAGGCACGGGACTTTGACTCCCGCACTCGCTGGTTCAAATCCAGCCGTCCCAGCCAAAAAAAGCAAGTCTAACGACTTGCTTTTTTTATTTTTATTCACTTTATTTAAATATTGAAATTATAGTGTTAATAATTTTCGCAAAAACTGCTGAAATAATCTCAACAAAGTTATCCGCATTATTCATTTCGGAATCAAATCTTATACCTGCATCTTCGTTTGAGGGAGCAAACCTTACACTGTCAATGCTGATATCGCCCTCACCTTCGGCAGAAAATACAAAACGGATTTCATTCACCTTGCCAAGTCTGCCGCAAGGACTTGATGCGCCGCCCTCGTTGCCGAAAAGGTAAAGTCTGTTAAGGTCAAATGTTAAAACATGCCATTCACCGTCAGCAGGAATAACTGTTTCAACATCTTTAGTTCCGTCAACGGCAGGCGAATACCACATGAAACTGTTTTTATAAAACCTTATTTCACTAACACTCACATTCTCCGTGCCGTTGTTGCGAACGATGAAACTCATTTTACCGTAATCACTGTAATCTGAATCCATATCCCCGAAAGCAACGGTTTTTATGCTGTCTTTGCAAGTCATAAGCGGGCTGACGCTGAATTTTTCATTATCACTCGTTATGTTCATAGCACCGCCGTTAAATGAAATATCCGCTCCGTCTGCAGCCCATGAATCATAATATTTATTGAGTTTCTCACTGCTCATTGTGTGCCATGTTTGCTCATCTTCGCAGTCTGTCCACTGTCTGTCAAACCAATAATGAGTGCCGATTGAAGAATCAGTCACAAAGGGGCATACAGGCAAAGCAAGGTTTCCGTCTGAACTTGCGTAAAGATTTGAACGCATGTTACTGATGCAGTAAGCATAGGTTGCTGAGCAAGGCTTCGGCACATTGACACTCCATATTCTTACGGTGTCTGCCGAAACGATTTCAGCATCCGCCTGAATATAGATACCGTCTGCGCCGCAGACCGCAAAACCGTAAAGTTTTACTCCGTCTGCCATAAGACCGTCACCTGTATTATCAAACGTAACATAAACACTGCCGTCTCGGATTTCGGTACTCTTTACCGTTGCCGCCGTGTAACTGTCACTGCCGCCGTAAACAAGGCTGTTTGCCGCAAACGCCATGCGCTGACCGATTTCTTCCTTACATTCGGGGTGGATTGAACCAGCCTCGGGAATATAGGTGAGCGGCAAATCATAAATTGTTACGGTTGCTCTTGATTCCCGGTGAAGTTTCTGCATCTCGGAATATTCAATATTTCTGTCAAGCAAAACCAGCCCGTCATTTGAATATAAATACGATGCCATCTGGGTATATATTATCGGCATAAGAGCATCTTCATAGCCAAAAAGTTCGGAATACGAACGCTGCATAAGGTCAAACGCGTTGGTATACATTTCACCGCGCCAATGTATATCAGACTCACCCTGATACCATATCATACCCGAGGGTCTGAAATGCTTAAGCGCCTCAATTTTATGGTTATAGTTTGCGGTCATATCAACATAAACATTCTGTCCCGTTGTATCCCATTCGGATTTTTCAATGTATAAATCATTTGAAATAAAATCTTCTTTTACTTTTTCATCGCCGTCAATTGCAACCCTTGAAAGCCAGCTTGTAATCGAAGAACCGCCGAGCGATGCATTGAGAACACCTACAGGCATATCGAGTTTTTCCATAAGATCTGCCGCAAAGAAATACGCAACCGCACTCATGCCGTAAATCGCAGAATTTTCACCTGTTACCCACTGTGCACCGACTATATCCTGCTGTGGGTCTGCATAGGTAAATTCCGGACCGGTTGTGTTACCCGGATAAGCAGGCACAAGCAAAATCCTGAGCCATTTGCTGAGTTTCTGCGAGTTTGCAAACATATCTCTTCCCGTTCTCGACTGTGCCAAAGGATACTGCATATTGCTCTGACCGCTTGCAAGCCAAAGTTCACCGAAAACAACATTTTCAAGCGTATCAAACTCAGCGGAATTTTCTTTAAGAACAATGCTGTATTCTTCGTATCCGCCCTGCGGAGCATTGAACGAAACTTCAAATGTGCCGTCTGCCGATGCCGAAGATTTTCCGCTTGCAACAACCTCACCGCTGCCGTTGCAGAGTTCCGCGGTAATTTCAGCATTTGCCGATGCTGTGCCGGCAAGGATTGCCTCATCGTTCTGCTTGAAAAGCATTCCGTCACCATATGTATTATAAAGTTTTGCGGTTGTATGCTCAGCAGATGCAAAACATACACAGCCTAAAGCCATTGTAACAGCAAGAATAATCGAAACTGCTTTTTTCATTTAATTCACCTTACACTATTGAAATTTGAGCGTATTTCGTCTGTTGTGCCCGTTGTAATGAAGTAATTGTATTCCATTGGACTGAAACTTTTAAATTCTTTCGTTTCAACGGCGGCAATATATGAGGTGGTAACGGCAACCGACGGATCTTTATCTTTTGTATTTTCGCGGTCATAAACACCAGCAAGGAAAGATGCGTTATGCGGAACATAAAGACCTATGCCGAAACTGTCATCAAACTCACCGATAAACGCAGCCCAATTCTCTGTTGACGGGAACATAGGATAACCTGCATCGGGCCAAAAGATCAGTTCGTTTTGGTACGAAAGATTTTTATCGCCTGTCCACGGAGCATTGCCTGAATAATATACAAATCTGTTAAGCGGTTCTATGCAATAAAAAGCAGGCAGTTCCTGAGTTGTAACCGCGCTCGGATAACCCGAAAAATCAACAAACCTGCATGAAACAGAAACGCATCCGTTCACTATTCTGTATGTTGCCTCCATATATGAAGGTGTTATGTTCTCGGCGGATTTTGCCCAGTCAAGAGGACGGCATTTTATATAAATATAATCATCACCGCATGTAAGATCAACTATTTTGCTTGCCTCGTTATACAGATTACCGCCCTGCACAGGATTATAATTCCACTTGATTTCTCCGTAATATCCGCAATCATAATCATAAGTGCCGTAATATGATTGCTGAACAAGCCTGCCTGTATCATGGCGATTAATAAGGTTTACATGATTGTTAACGGATCTTGCACTGTAGCGCTCAGAAGCATTTGAATCAACATAAATTCTCTCGCCGACTTTAACTGCCTGAACATCCGAGTTTAAATCCTCAAGATAATCAAGCGCACCGCCCCAAAGGAGATTTACGCCTAATTTATATTCTTTGGTTTCAATGTAAATGTTTTCTTCGGGAATTTCACGGTTAAACACGCTCGCACCGCAAAGAGTAAACTGTGCCGTTTCCTTATCAAGGGGTTCAACAGTTATTTTGCAAAGTGTATTTGACTTGACCTTACCCAAAACGCCGTCAATAAAACTGTAAAACGGTTTTGTGCCGTCATCGGGCTCAAGGAAAAACTCTTCGTCATACTCCTCTCCCCTTACAATATAGGTGATTATGCCTTTGATATATGCATCTGATTTGTAACTGATGCCGTAATAATTGAACCAACCGCAATCTGCTTTGCCGAAATCAAAAACTGTTTTTTTACCGTCTTTTATAATTTCAACCTCTGCTGCTTCTCCGTTAAGCAAAAAACTGTCCCCTGTTTCAATTTGAAACTCAGTGTCAAAATTTTTAGGCAGAAAACTTATGACATATGACGGAAAAAGCATAATAAAAGAAATTATAACAGAAATAATTTTTTTCAAGACAATCTCTCCTTTATCAAGTGATATAACTGAATCCCGTAAGAATAAACAAAAAAGCAAAATTAAAAACAGAAAACATAGCAATATAATAGCCCGTTTTCTTTGGATTGATTTTAACATATTCTCTGAATGTTATAAGGCTTGCAAGCGATGAAATAAGAGTACCTACTCCGCCGATATTTACACCAACAAGCAAATCCCTGTAATTATCCGCAAACTGCGACAGCAGAATTGCCGACGGAACATTACTGATGAATTGGCAAGAAAGCACACTGACAAGAAGCGTGCTTTTTTCAAGCAGCATTGAAAAGAAGTTTCGTACAACTTCAATCCTTGCCATATTGCCTGAAAAGATAAAAAAGAAAACAAAAGTGAGAAGCAGAGGATAATCAACCATCTCAAGTGCCTTGCGGTCTGCAAAAAACAGCACCGTAGGAATAATTATAAGACCTATCCAATAAGGAATACTTCTGAAAACAATTGCTATTGCAAGAGCAAAAAGAAGCAGATATAAAACAGTTCTTTTAGGGCTGATATTTATCTTTTCATCCTCAAGCCTGAGTGGCTCGGGTTTAACAAAAATGAAACAGCACAGGGTTATAATTATAACCGAAAGAACAAACGGCGGAGCCATTATTGAAATGAATTCCAGATTAGGTATCTCAAATTTGGTGTAGAGATAAAGGTTTTGAGGATTACCGAAAGGCGTAAGCATTCCGCCGAGGTTTGCCGCAATATTCTGCATAATAAAAGTGAATGCCATATATTTGCTCTTACCGGTTGCTGTCAGAACAAGGTAGCCGAGCGGCAAAAACGTAAGCAGTGCCATATCATTTGCTATCAGCATTGAGCCTATGAAAGTTATGTAAACCAATGCCAGCACACTCATTCTTGCGTTTTTAAACAGTTGGACTACCTTACGGGCAAGCATATAGAAAAAATTAATATTTTTCAATGCACACACAACCGCAAGAACGCAAAACAGACATGTTAAAGTTTTATAATCAAAATATCCGAGATACTCCTTGTCAACGGGAACAAAAATGCTTGTGATTCCTGCCGCTGCAAATGCAATAAGCATAACCGCATTTTTCTTGGCGAAGCCGATAAACTCCGCCATTACCCGAGATGCCGTAGTTTCCATTAAACATTACCCTTCTTACTTTTATAATTTTAAACATTATATCACAATGTATTACAGTTTTCCACTTAATCTTTAATATAATTGCAAATTTTTACATTATCTGTTATACTCTCACAGAGGTGAGAAATTTGAAAACCAAAAAAATATTTTTCAGAATATTCAGAGATATTATTGTAATAGCGGCTGTCGTTGCCGTGCTGACACTTTATTTCAGTCTTAATCCTACCGTAAGTTCGGATTTTACCGTTTCCTCTGCAAAGAACAGTGAGTTTTACCTTACCGCTCACAGAGGTCTTTCGGGAATTGCGCCCGAAAACAGTGCCCCCTCTCTTATTGAGGCAGGTAAAGCAGGCTACTATGCCGCTGAATTTGATGTTATGCCCACAAAAGACGGTGTTTGGGTAGTTATTCATGACGATACGGTTGACAGGACAATGAACGGCGAGGGAAAGGTGTGTGAATTAACATATTCCGAACTGCTCGAAATGAACATTGATGAGGGTAACGGAATAGAGAATTACCCCAACCTGAAAATTTCAACACTTGAAGAAGCAATTGATATCTGCGTTGAATATTCAATGCGCCCGATGATAGAAATAAAAGGCGGTAACCCCGACAACATGCATACTGTACTTGATATCATCAAATCAAAAGGAATAAAAGAAAAGGCTCTTGTAATTGATTTTAACGAAGAAAGGCTTGCCGAAATGCGCAGACTTGATGCCGGAATTGAATTATGGTATCTTGTCAATGATATCGAAAACAGTACAATTGAATTTGCGAAATCAAACGGCACGGGTATCGGATTCAACTTCGGCAAAATCGGCAACTATTTCAAAATAAAAAATGCTCAGGCAGAGGGAATTACCTGCGCATCGTGGACGGTTGACATCCTTCCGGTTCTTGATATTCTATGCGCACTTGATGTTAAATACATAACCACAAACAGAATATTACCATGATTTTTCGGCGATGTATACAACGGCATCGCCGATTTTTTATAACTTTATCACAATTGCAATGACAGATTTTTTGTGATATTATTTCTATATATTAGAAGAAAGAGGGTATTAATATGCTCAAAAAAATAACCGCACTCTTTCTTGCCGTACTTATGATTTTCCCCATGGCAAGTGTTTCTGCCTCTGCGGAAAGTACGGCATCAACAGAGAAAAATTTTGTGATTGACGACCCGTACAAAAGAGTTGACTGGGATGAATGGGGAGTTTATAAAACTCAACTTCACTGCCACACAACCGCAAGTGACGGTTTCCTCACCATCCATGAATTTGTAAAAATGCACTATGACCTCAACTTTGATATAGTTGCGCTTACAGACCACGGCACACTCAACCGCGGCTGGAACGTTGCTCCGGAAACTGTTCCTCTCATGCGTTATATCAAAAAAGAGCGCACTAAGATGGCAGATATTATTCCTCTCACTGACGAGGAATACAACGCATATATAACAGGTACAGCCGAATCGGAAACAAGAACACACTCAAACGGCATGCTTGATATTCCCCTCGGCATTGAACTTAACATGGCAACTCCTTTTGCAGACTGCCATCTTACAGGCTACTATGCCGAATACGGTCAGGGTCTTGCAGGCGTTTTCGGTGACTATGAAACTCCGTCAAAAGGCGTTATGGAAGCAGGCGGCATCTCAATGCTTTCACATGTCGGCGAATATGTTTATGTCGATAAAGACAGCGAAAAACATGTCGGTAAACCTATCGACGAATATTATGCTAACAAGTTTGCCCGTCTGTTTATAGACTACGCAGGCTCAAGCCTCGGCATGGGCATCAACAGCGCAACCGATGCGCACACACGTTGCGACAGAATTCTTTATGACCAGATTCTGCAAAAAACCATTCCCAACGGCGTAATCCCTTGGTGTAACACATTCGCAGACTCCCACGACGTAAATGCAGTTAACGATGCTTATACGATGTCGCTCATGCCCAAACTTACAACGGAAGATTTCCGCACCTGCCTTGAACGCGGCGAATTCTTCTCAATTTCACACTATTCAAACGGTGTTGAACTTAACGGTATGCCTGAAATGCCGGGTTTTGATGAACAAAAGGTTTATGACAGCAAGAGTTTCCTTCTCGACAACACTCCCATGGTAACAAGAGTAACCGTTGATCAGGAAAACGATACCATTTCAATTGAAGGTACAAACTTTGATGAAATCACATGGGTTTCAGACTGCAATGTTATCCTTCGCGAAAGCAATATCACAGACGGTAAGGCAACCCTTGACCTTCATGCATCAGATCTTCTCGATGACCCTAACCTCTATGTAAGATTCTATATCACAGGCGATAACGGCATCTGCTACTCGCAGCCTTTCGTTCTCAATGTTGAAGGCGAAACCTTTGAACCCGTTGATGTGCCTGAAACTCACGATATTTCAACCTTCCTCAGAGGTCTCGTAACGGTTGTTGACCTTGTATTTTTCAGAGTCAACCCCATAATCTGGATTTTTAAGTATTTTGCTCTGGGTTATAATCCCATAACTTTTGACCGCTTGATTAATCCGTTCTAAAATTAAAAGCCGCTTCGTTTGAAGCGGCTTTACTTATATATACTTTTCAATAAATTCTTTTACCTTGGCATCATATTCTTCCTTGGCATCATAATAACTGTATGCATGCTCCGCATCCTTAACAGTTAAAATATCCTTAGGTGTCGGGCAGGCTTCATAGAGCCTTCCGCACATTTCATAAGGCACAAGCGCATCTTTATCACCGTGAATAAAAAGAACGGGATTTTTTGCGTTTGCCATAGTTGCAAGAGGGTTAGCATCTTTTTTCAAGTCATATTTTGAGATTGCTCTGCAATAGATATTGGCTATGTTTGCTATTGCATTTGCACTGTATTTAATTTTTCTTGCCCTCATTGCTGCAGCAACCTCTTCAATGGCACTTGTAAATCCACAGTCTTCAACAATAACTTTAACCTGTTCCTGAGGAAAAGTGTTATTAACAAGCATTACCGTTGCTGCACCCATGGATATTCCGTGAAGAACAATTTTGATATCCTCACCAAAACGCTCAACAAGATAATCTATCCAGAGTTTAATGTCAGCACTGTCCCATGAACCGTACCCGATAAGATTGCCGTCACTTCTGCCGTGACCTCTCAAATCAGGCAACAGATAGTTAAAACCCATCTGATAATGATAAAACGGAAAAAGATGACCGCATTCATCAGGACCGTTACAATTATAACCGTGAACACAGATAACAAATCTCTTTGTCTCCTGCTCAGCAGGCACAAACCATGCTCGCAAGCGCAAGTTATCGCGAGTAATTATTTCTAAATCCTGCGGATCATGGGAATACAAAAAGGCATTATTCTTTTTTCTTACCTCTGCGCGCAAAATACGCTTGGGATCTGTTTCAGGTGATTTATTCCTTTTTGAAACGCACGCAATCTTGTAGCATGCTGCTCCTGCAGATGCTGCAGCAACCGCACCTACCAAACCTGCACCTGCAGCAACTTTTCTTTTTTTCATAAATTCCCATCTCCTTTCAAATGCCGTATATTTTAATAATATCATACTCAATATAAATTTTCAATCGCACTAAAAATATAATTTCAAAAAAATTTTAAATTTTTTTGAAAAAGATGTTGACAAATCGCAAATCATATAATATAATTAACAAGCCCTTTGAGGTACAGATATATGGCGGCATAGCTCAGAGGCTAGAGCAACCGGTTCATACCCGGTAGGTCGTGGGTTCAAATCCAACTGCCGCTACCAAAATTATGGCCCGGTGGTCAAGCGGTTAAGACACCGCCCTTTCACGGCGGTAACACGGGTTCGATTCCCGTCCGGGTCACCACGACAAAAACCGATGCAAATGCATCGGTTTTTTCTTTTTATATGTTTATAATTTATTTCAGCATTTCTATTATCTTATCAACACACTGTTCGGGTGTCATTGATGAACAATCCACGGTTTTATCCGCATATTTTTCATACAGAGGTGCTCGCTGTGAATAAAGTTCGGCAATGGTTGTGCCTTCTTCCATAGCAATACCTCTTGTGTGGATATTGTTTATCCTTTTCTCTATTTCTTCGGGAGGAAGCCTGAGATAAACGGCAACTCCGTCTTTTTTTAGTTTTTCCATGGCTTGCTCTCCGTAAACAGCACTGCCACCCGTAGCAACAACACAATTTGCAAAATCCCATGAACAGATAACAGCGTTTTCAATTTTAAGGAATTCTTCAGTGCCTCTTTCTTTTATAATCTCACATAGACTTAATGAACACTTTTTTTGAATGAGCAGATCCGTATCAACAAAATCCATTAGCATTGATTTTGCAAGCAAAACTCCAATCGTGCTTTTTCCTGCACCCGGCATTCCTATAAGAATAATATTTTTCATAAAATCACTCTCCGATTGCCATAATTATAACATCAGATGCTTGCAAAGTACAGCAAAATATTACAAATATTACGCAATTGTTAAAAATTATTACAATTAGTGTAATATTCTTTAAAAGAATTTAATTTGTCGAAAAAAGATATATAATTTCAATAAAGAACATATTTTTCAGCGAAGGAAAATAAAGAAATGAAAAAACGCAATATTGCTTTGATTATTGTTGCAATAATTCTTTGTGCTGCAACACTTTGTGTTGTATTTTCGGACAAACTTCCGGAAATTTCATCAAACGGTGCCGGCGGCTCGGATATCGCCGCAGATAATTCTGAACTTTCAAAAGATAATACTACAGAAAAAAACGAACAAGAAGAAACAACTTCGGCTTCACATTATTCAAAGAATGATAACCTCATTGCTTTAACTTTTGATGACGGTCCGAGTAACATCCACACAAACAAAATTCTTGATATACTTGAAAAAAACAAAAGCACCGCAACTTTTTTTGTTGTAGGTTATAATATCGAGCACACTGTTTCAACAATAAAGCGTGCTCAGCAATTGGGCTGTGAAATCGGTAACCACTCAAACGATCATAAAAATCTGACAAAGTGCACCATCAATGAACTGCGCTATCAGGTTGATACTCCCAATAAACTGCTTAAGAAGCATACCGGTATTTCACCATCGCTTTTCAGGGCTCCGGGCGGTAATTTCAAAGATGTTGAAAAAGACATCGGTATGCCTATTATCCAGTGGTCTGTTGATACAAAGGACTGGAAATACAAAGATGCTGCCAATAAAGACAGAACTGATAAGGAACGAGAAGCCGACCTGAAAAAGGTGGCTGATGATGTGCTAAACCGCGCAGAAAAAGGCGATATCATTCTTATGCACGATATCTACGATTTCACTGTTGATTTATGTGAAATCATTATTCCCGCTCTCACAGAAAAAGGGTTTAAACTTGTAACCGTAAGCGAGATGTATGATGCATACGGTTCTGAACTGAAAGCAGGTAAAGTATATTACAACATTGATGTTTTACCGGCTGATGTCAAAGCGCTTGAGCCGGGTAGTTACAAAGTTAAAACAAACGGCGGCGTACTCAATGTGCGTGCTGACACAAGTGTGCAGTCTGAGTCGCTTGCAAAAATCCCAAACGGTACACCGATAACTGTCCTCAGATCTGTCCCCGGCTGGGCATATGTAAAGTATGACGGTGCAGAAGGCTGGGTAAACGCAAAATTCCTTGTAAAAGCATAAAAACTGCGGATAACTTTCGGGTTATCCGCTTTTTTAACTAAAAATAGCAGGATTATTCACAAAAAATTTTCAAACAAATTCTGCATTTACTGTTAACTTTTGACGTTATGTGTGTTATAATACTAAAATAAGAGTTTTTTACCTTTATACGGTTTAATATATTTCAATTTGTGGGTGATTTTTTGAGCAGCAAAAAGCAAAACAAATCAGGAGGCTTTGAGGATATAACGAGTTACAGCACTCCGAAAGGCCTCGGTAACAAAATAAAACATTTTATGTCATTTAAGTTCAAACCGTTTTTTCTCAGAAATCAAAAAAGGAATCTCAAGGCTTTGCTTAGCCTTGTTATCTGCTTTGTTCTTATCATATCCGCTGTAGGCGGCGCATATCTGAGAAAAATGTTTAATCTTATCAATCAGAGTGACGGCAACTTCGGTAATCCCGATGCAACTTTTGCTGCGGAAGAACTTGATGAAGACTTATCCTTCAACACCATCGCTGATATTGAAGATGCAAATTCTATAAAAGACTTGCTCAAATCATGGGCAACCAACGGCGGCGAAGAAATTTACAGCAAAAATGTTGTTAATGTTCTTCTTATCGGTGAAGATGACGAAGACGGTTCTCATCGTTCAGACTCAACAATGCTTGTTTCCGTAAACAGAAAAACAAAGAAAATAACCATCACATCGTTCCTGCGCGATTCATACACATATATGGATATCAACGGCAGCGAAAGATACTGCAAAACCAACCATTCTTATGCATGGGGCGGCGCAGCAAAACTGATGGAGGTTCTTTCTGATAACTACAAAATAAAAATTGATAAATATGTATCTATAAACTACCAGTCTTTCAAAAACGCAGTTGATGCTTTAGGCGGCGTAACAGTACCTATCACCGAAGCAGAGGCAAGTTTTATGAACAGAACAACAAGGGTCAAGGGCTTCACAAGCGGTGACAGCGTTCATCTCAATGGCGAACGCGCTCTGATTTATGCAAGAATCAGAAAACTTGACAGCGAGGTTGAAAGAACAAGAAGGCAGCGTGAACTTATCAGTTCAGTTATTAAAAATGTCAAGGCTTCCTCTCTCAGCGACCTTAACAATGCAATTGAAACCTTTCTTCCATATGTTACAACAAACCTGAAAACGAGCGAAATTCTTTCCCTCGGCACCCAGGCACTCAGCGAGGGATGGCTTCAGTATGAAATTGTCGGTATGGTTGAACCGTCCGAAGAACTTCGCTACGGTGTAAGCGGTTTCCGCACATATACAGGCTATCTTGACGTATGGATTGTTGACTACATTAAAGCCGCAAGAGAACTTCAACTTGCAATTTACGAACAAACCAACATTGAAATTGACCCATCAACACATGTTTCAGCAATAGATTTTGCAAGAGGTTCAAGTTCGTATTACGATGACTACAACGGTTCAAATAACTACGAAACAGACGAATCGGAATATGAAACCCACTATTACGAAGAGGAAGAAACAACCACCCGAAAAAGCATATTTAATTGGGCTGATAACAATGACTTCACCGCACCTGATTTAGGCATACAAAATCCGTTTGAGGATGAAACTACTGAGGAAGATTCATCATATTCCGAAGAAACCGACAGCGGCTTTGAAGAAGAAACAGATTATATTTACGGTGATGAAACCGATTCATATGAAAATACCGAATGGCAATAAAAATTTACGGCACACTGAAGTGTAGTTCTTCAGTGTGCCGTTTTTCAGTTATACAAAAAAGCCGTTTCACAAAAACTGTGAAACGGCTTTAATTTCAGATTAATTATGCCTTAACTTCTTCTTTAACTTCTTCCTTGGTCTCTTTTTCAGCAAGAGCCTCAGCCATCATCTTATGAAGAGTTTCTTTGTCAGTGCCTTTTTCAACGAGTTCAAAATACTCCTCAGCAGGAATACCGCCTACATAGCACTGCTTGTATTTAACTTCAACACCTTTAACTGCAATAACAACATTAATGCCGAACAGGAGAAGAAGCATTCCGATATAAACAAAAATTCCAAAGCCCAAAGAAGCATCTGTAACAAACTCAGGAAATGCCGATGTAATACCGTTTGCAAACTGATTAAACATTACAACCGATACAACCGCTGAAATAATAGCAAGTGAGTTGAAAATTATGTTTCTGGGGTTACCCTTGGGTGAACATGCAAGAGTAAGCATAACAAGGCTGACGATAACAAAAACAAGTGAAAGAAGAATGCCGACCAATGCACCCGCATATCCTATAAAACTTGAACCAACAACGCTTGAACCGATCATTGTGAAAAGTGCGTCAAAGTCAAGTGATGAAACTATGTTATAAATTTCAATTGCATTTATTGAAGTGGTTGTTGCTTCAATAAACGGACCGTTGTAACTTATCGAAGCAAGGGGCAGCAGGAGCGCTGCAATGGGAAGAATAGAAAGAAAAATTCTTGCAATTGTAAGTTTTGAACCGACAAACGATGCTTTCAGTCTGTCTATTCTTTTTTGCATGCGAGCATGTTCTGCCTCGGCAGCATCGGCTTCATCCATAAGCCTTTCTTCCATTCCGTAATAAACAAGGTTAACGCCGCAATTGGGGCAGTTGGGTTTCCAATCGAACAAAGTAAGTTTGCGACCGCATTTGGGACACTTTGCCATATTCTTTCCTCCAGACAAATTCAGAGTATAATTATATAAATAGATTTTAACACAATAACTTTATTAAATCAATAGTGAACTATAACTAAAAACTACGCCGTATTTTCGGCATAATGCCCATTAAGTCAATCCGCCGTCTGCAGTAATGACCTGAGCGGTAACATAATCCGAGTCTCTGCTCGCAAGAAAAGATACTACTCCTGCAATTTCCTGTGCGGTGCCGAACCTGCCCATAGGAATTTCCTGTGCAAAAGCAGATTTATCCTCATCACTCAGATTATTGTTCATTTTTGTGTCAATTGCTCCGGGCGCAACGCAGTTAACCTGTATATTACTTGGGGCAAGTTCCCGTGCAAGAGCCTTTGTCAGCCCTATAACAGCTGCTTTTGTGGCGGAATAAACGGTTTCGCATGACGCACCGCAAACTCCCCACATTGAAGAAATGTTGATTATCTTGCCGCTTTTACGGTTAACCATAAACGGAACGGCGCATTGACAACAGTTAAAAACACCTTTAAAGTTAACTGCTGTTATTCGGTCAAATTCTTCCTGGGTAATATCCGTAAAGAGTTTTTGTTGCGCTATACCTGCGTTATTGACAAGCACAGAAACGCCCCCGAAAAAATCGGCGGCGTCTGCAAACACTTCTTTGATTCTGTTGTAATCGGAAACATCGGCTTTATATAATTTGTAAACCGCACCGATTTCGCAAAGTTCTTTTTCAAGTTTGCGAATTCCGGATTCATCTGAGCAATAGCAGGCAGCAATTGCAAAACCGTCTTTTGCAAGCCTTAGTGCAATTTCGCTGCCTATTCCGCCCGATGCACCCGTTATCAAAGCACATTTTTTCATAATCAATACATTTTTCCTAAATTGAAATCTTCACCTAAAACCGTTGTAAGATCAACATATCCTTTCGGAAGAACAAACTTTGATGCATCTGAGGTTTCACTCACCTCGTTAATTTCCATAATAGTGATATCCTCACCGTTTATTGTTTCAACTCTCTTCAACTGAGTATCATCGTAGTAATACTTGATTTTGACATCTCCGTCTTCATAAACATCGCAAAGATAGGTTTTGCCGTTAATCTCAACTTCAAGGCTCTCAACATAATCTGCCGAAGGCGATTCACCTTCTGTAATCAAATCGGTATCAATAAGGTCGCTTATTGTTGCACCGGGAACTGCCATATACCATCTCATCGAAGGCAAAATCATATAACAATTACCATCGTTGCTCAAATAAACATTAAATTTCATTGATCCTTTATTTTCAACCGGCATTTTCGCTTCAAAGAAAATCTCATCGCCGTTACGCATTGCAACCATGGGCACACTTATTTCACCGTCAGCCGAGATGTTTTTAATGGTGACATCCATAGTGAACTTGTCGCCGTTTACAATATCAGCATAATCCTTTTCAAGCGCTTCGTGTTTAGGCTTGCCGTCACTATCAAGTTCAACTTCAACCTTGTTTGCATTACTGTCGTCAACAAGTTCATCGCCAAACTCAAGTTCAACCTCAACAATTTCAGTATCAAGCATCTGCTCAAACTGCTCTTCAATAGCGGCAGGATCGCTTGTATCAAACGAACTGAGGAATGATTCAAGTTCGGGCGGCATTGTTGTTGTTTCAATAACCTCGCCGTTTACATCGGTAGGACCGTTTGCCTCATAACTGCCTTCAGGCAGTTTCTTACATGAAACAAAACATGCAAGTATTGAAAAAACCAAAAGTATTGAAATTATATTTCTTTTCATATGTTCTCCTCTGCGGATAGCCTGCCAAACCAAAAATTCAGGAAGCCCATCCTTGTTGTGATAATAATAGAATATCCTATTTTCAGAATAAAATCAAGTATAGAATCCGAATATTTGTTAACTAATTTGTAAAGGTTTTGTTTCCAAACTGTAACAAACCTAAAAGAAAAATAAATTTGCAAAACCTCTTGAAAAATCAAATAACATACATTATAATACTATAAGATTAAATGCTACTATGGCTCAGTTGGTAGAGCAGCGCATTCGTAATGCGCAGGCCGTCGGTTCGAGTCCGACTAGTAGCTCCATACACGGAGAGTTGTCCGAGTGGTCGAAGGTGCAGCACTCGAAATGCTGTGTACGCAAGTACCTAGGGTTCGAATCCCTAACTCTCCGCCAGAAAAGATACCGCAGTTGATACAATAGTGTCAACTGCGGTATTGTTATTGCGAAGCAACAAGGTTCCCGAACGCAATGCGTGAGGGGTTCTTATTCAGCTATCTCAAGCCCTTGTATATCAATATTTCCAAAGCAAAAGCGTTGCATTCGTGGCATATTTCACCCACCCTGCAACGCTTTTTTGTGCTGTTTTATTCGGCTGTTTCTGAAACCCTATACAACCATCGTTATACAATATATAACCGTTGATTTATATGGTTTTCGTTATAACATCCATCCCGTACACCGCACCGAGCAATGAACCGCAATCCCAGCTTATGTGGATGGTGCCCACATCATCAACGTGCTTGACTGTCCCTTTGTCGCCTGTAGTGAGACTTGTGTACGGGTCATCCATATACACCAGCTCGACTCTTGTTCCAGCGGGATATTTCTCACGCAGCATTGCGAGCGTTTCTTTTGATATTGTTTTCATTTTCTCACCATCCTAATTGCTTTTGAAACAGTCCTCTCGTTTGTTGTCAAATCGATGTAGGTTTCCTTTGCATCCGTTATGCCTGCCATTATAAAGCCGTACTTATCAAATGCTGCAAGAATTGTGATGAGTCCGCTGAAATTGCTTGAAATTGAAAACTCGTTTATTTTGTAATAATTCAGGTTTTCGACAATACCTTCTATTTCACGATCCCAAA
>SVPH01000056.1 GCA_015065965.1 Oscillospiraceae bacterium | reverse complement strand
CTTTTTTCAGTCCGGCATTATTCAAATCTTCCCACAACGGCATTATAAGCCCGCCTTTGAGTCTCATTGCTGCTTCGTGCATTGAAGCGTAATATGCCACTCTGAAATCCGCATATTCCGATAATTTGCATTTAATTTTGTATGTTTCATACAGACCGTAGGCATCTCCCCACATATTGCGAAGCTGGAACAAATCATATTCTCTGTCTGCCCAAAGGCTGCCGCATGGGTCAATAAAAGCTGTGAGTTTTAATGTTTTAGGGTCAGCCATTATGTTCATTATATTGAGGTCACCATGTATGAGTACAGGCTTTGTTCCCTCTTCGGGAAGTGAGTTAAAAAGTTCCGTTGCATCATAAAGCAGTTTCAACTTTTTCTTGCTGAACTTTCCTTTTCCGGATAATTCTTTCAGAGCAGCGAGCCAAGGCTCCTGCTTTTCTTTTTTATAGTATTCAATCCAAGTGTCATAAACAGGATCTGACAATGAGCCGAATTTATCATTCGTAACACTGTGCCACTCAAGCATACCCGAAATAACATCATCGGCAAATTTCTGTTTCTGACTTTTGCTTTTTAATAAAAATGCAGGGTTTAACACATTCTGTCCTTCAACAAAAGTCATAGCCATTATTGCCGTTTCATTATCTTCATGAGTAAAAAGTACCTTCGGCATTTTTACGCTTGTGTTTGCGGAAAGAAGATTGAGCTGCTCTGCTTCTTCATACTGCGAGCCCTGAACTCTGTATGCTTTGATTGCGATTATATATCCGTCGGAAAGCGTGGCTTTATATACTCTGCCGAAACTGCCGCCACCGATGAATTTTATATTATCCGCTTTCTTATCAAGCTTTTCAGAAATAATCTGAGGCAAAAGGGGCAATAAATATTTATCGCTGTTATCAAGAATTTTCATCGCTGTCCCTCCATGATTCTGCTTTTGACAAGGTTATATGCAGTTTTGCTTTCGGGCAAAAACGAAAACAGCTGGAAACAATGGCACATACCCTCAAATTTATGAAGCTCGGCATCAACGCCAACGGTTTTCAGTTTTTTATAAACTCTGTCATTATCGCTTTCATCAAGTTCTGCTGTACCGCATATCAGAGTGACTTTCGGGAAATTTTCAAAACTTCCGAACAAAGGTGATATATACGGGTCAGTTCTGTCAACATTCAGAACATACTTTGATATTCTTCTGAGCAGGTGAAGATTATCTTCAATCTTTTTATGTTTTGCAA
The DNA here is from genome assembly GCA_015065965.1 of Oscillospiraceae bacterium. Lineage (GTDB taxonomy): Bacteria > Bacillota > Clostridia > Oscillospirales > Acutalibacteraceae > CAG-177. The sequence goes on along the minus strand of SVPH01000056.1, from coordinate 3,016 downwards.
TTCCGTAAAACGGGTCTGTGTATGCATTTGTGATTCTTGAATCACCGCTTGATGTTGCATCCGCCCACAGCGAAAAACAGACGATGTGATTCGGCATGGGATAGCCGTTATCACGAAGCCACAAAGATGATGTCATTGCAAGGGTTGCACCTGCGCTGTCACCGATGATAACAATATCGGAATTATTGATACCCTCATCGAGCAGATGAAGATAAACCTTTGTAACATCGTACATCTGCGATGGAAGCTGATGCTCGGGAAATCTTCCGTAATCAACATTTATAACCGTTGCACCGAAAAACATTTTGCTGTATTTTTCGGCAAGTCTGCGGTAAAAATCGTTCAGTTCGATTTTAAATCCGCCGCCGTGAATCATCAGTATAACTTTTTCTGTTTCGCAATTACGGTTTATAAGCTTTTCATATTTCACACCGTCGGTTGTATGTTTTGAGCATGTAAAGTTTTTTGAGGGCTTGTATTTTGATTTTTTATCCTTCGTCAGCTTTGCCGCATTGTCGGACAGCTTTGAGCTGTCGGATAACGGCGAATGAAAAATCAAACGCAAGGTTGACATAAATATTTTTGAAATCAGAGATTGCATAACATCACCTTAAATCAACAAAAATCCCATTATCAAACCGCCTGCAAAACCGGAGATATGCTCCCATGCGGTGGCTTTGCCCACAAACATTCCGCCTACTGTATAAACAGCGAGGATTAAAAGAAGAAAAAGCGGCAAACCGGAAAACATAACCGTTCCGTTTTTTATCGCAAGCATAACAAATACAGCAATCAGACCGTAGATACCCGTTGACGCACCTTCACCCTCATGTAGTTTATAGACAAACGCCATATAAAGTCCCGAAATAAGGGCTGAACCGACATAACAAACCAAGGTTTTCACTGCACCGAGCTGTGTCTCAACGGCATAACCTACAATAAGTGTTGCGGCTACGTTTGAGATAATATGCCATGTTCCCACATGGAGAAGCGCAGAGGAAACGAGTCTCCACACTTCTCCCTTTTTTATTTTCTTCTCAGACAAATGCAAAGCATGGTTTATGTAACCTTTGTTGTGCCCTGTCCACAGCTTTTCTTTCAGTGTTACGGTTGCTGTTTTTGGAATTAAAATAAAATTATCGAGAATGTATACTAAAATTATAACCGCACAGAACGATATAGTAAATATGGGCATTGGGTATCCCTTCTTTCAGATATTAAACAAGGCTGATTGTAACCTTTTCTCCGTTTTCGCCGTCAACGGAAAGGATTTCTCCTGAAAGCCCCGTTTTGACAGCGTTTTCGATTGTGTTTGCCTGAGCGCCTGTAATGCCGCCGAATGCACTGCCTAAATTAAGTCCGAAGCGCATAATAGTAAGAGGAAATCTGACATTTGAAACTTTTCCGTTTCGTTCTGTTGTGATAAGAAGAGTTGTCGCCTTCTTGCCCGTAAAAACAGGTTCTTCATATACAGTTTCGGGTTCGGAAAATGTTTTTTCCTCTCCAATATTTTCGGTTGCGGGAGCGGCGCCGAGCAATTCATCAACGCTCATTCCAAAAAGCTTTGCTATTGATGGTAAAAGCGAAATATCGGGGCAGGATAAATTATTTTCCCATTTCGATACAGCCTGAGGTGATACTCCAAGGTTCGCTGCAAGTTCCTCCTGAGTCATTCCTTTTGCTTTTCTTTTTTCTGAAATATTGTTTCCGAGATTCATGATTCATTCTCCTTCAAATTTTGATTCGGCTTGCTTTCGCCGATTTCATTGTTGCAAATTCTTTCGGTTGAGTCAACAAACGAAACGTTGAAGCCGATAAACTAATGGTTGTTTTCGGGGTATCAACCGTTGGTTGACTGCTCTTTCCTGAGCTTTTTGGAGTTTTCTGCCCTGATTTTCTTATAGCTTTTCACGGCATTCAAAATATTTAAAACAAAGCACAGCAAAAACAGGGCGGCAGGAAGAAGATAAATATAATTTTTCGATGAAACCACAATATAGGTCATTATTCCGGAATTTATAAAATGCAGAACACAACAGAAAACATATAAAATAAATTGTTTTTTATTTTGCTCCATATCATTCACCTTACCCTTTCACTTACAAGACGAATAATAAATGGGGTTTGTCTGCTTTCTTATAATGTTTTTTATTCGGGAAGTTTATCGCAGAAAAGCATTGTTGTGAGTGCCGCCTTTTGTTCTTCGGTCGGGAGAGTGAGCACTTCCGACTTGAGAAGCTGCTCAATAACGGTCATTCTCATTCTGCCGTTTGTCCACTTTGCTTTGCAGGCTATTCGGTGGAGCGGTAGCATGTGGTCTGCAACACAATCCTTTGTAAGCTCATAATATTCCTTATTGTATTTTTCAAGCTTCTTTTCAAGTTTTTCATCGGGGTCGGGAATAAGATTCATCAGTTCATCACCGCCGTAAGTGGAAACTATCATCGTAACCTTATCCTTGTCACCGTCATTAACAAGATAACCTTTTTCATAAAGTCGCTGATATTTTTCAAGAGAAACGTCATCCTTGCTGATCCTGCCGGAGATATGCTCATACAGGCTGTCAAAATCGCTTTCAAGGCTGTCCCGCCAACCGCCTGTACGGCTGTCATAATATGTATCACACTGCCAGGCAACGGTTGAATATCTTTCATTTGTTCTTGTCATATCTCCGCAGGTATTATATTGTTTGTTGCGGCTCAAATCAAAATCGGGTTCAACTTCTGCAAATGCACTGTAAATTCCGCCGTCTTTTCTTTTGACACTGTATTTTTCAAGTTCTCTCCACATTTCGATATCCATTGACTTTTTGCCGACAGCAAGGATAACTGCAGACCAAAGAAGAAGGTTCATGTCATTATCGGGAATGTAAATTTTGTTCATATCAAGCTTTTTAACCGCTTCAAAAACAGAAGGAATATATTCTTCGCAGAGAATTCTTGCATACTCTTCATTGAGGAGCTGCTTTTTTCTGTCGATTTCATCCGTTGTTTCGGTTATATATATATTTGTTCTG
>SVPH01000055.1 GCA_015065965.1 Oscillospiraceae bacterium | reverse complement strand
GACTCGGCTTCAACAAGGTGTTTGATACCGATTTCTCAGCCGACCTTACCATCATGGAAGAAGCAACAGAACTTCTTGACAGAATCAACAACGGCGGCGTTCTGCCCCTTATCACATCTTGTTCACCCGGTTGGGTTAAATACTGCGAGCACTATTTCCCCGAGCAGATTGATCATCTTTCAAGTTGTAAGTCACCTCAGCAGATGTTCGGTGCAGTTATCAAGACATGGTATGCTAAGAAGATGAACCTTGATCCCAAGGATATCGTTGTTGTCAGCATCATGCCCTGTACCGCAAAGAAGTTTGAAGCAGGCAGAGCAGATCAGTCAGCAAGCGGTTACGCAGATGTTGACTATGCCCTCACAACTCGTGAACTCGGCAGAATGATTGAAACTGCAGGTCTTGCATTCAACGCTCTTCCCGATGAAGAATTTGACAATCCTCTCGGAGAAGGTTCTGGCGCAGGCGTTATCTTCGGCGCAACAGGCGGCGTTATGGAAGCAGCGCTCAGAACTGCTTATGAAGTTCTTACAGGTGAAGAACTCAAGGCTGTTGAATTCACAGAAGTCAGAGGTACTGACGGTATTAAGGAAGCAACCTATACCATCGCAGGCAAAGAAATTAAAGTTTGCGCTGCAAGCGGTCTTAAGAATGCACAGGCTGTTATGGAAAAGGTTAAGGCAGGCACAGCAGATTATCAGTTTATTGAAATTATGGCTTGCCCCGGCGGCTGCGTAAACGGCGGCGGTCAGCCCGTACAGCCTGCAAGCGTTCGTAACTTTGTTGACCTTAAGGGTATCAGAGGTAAGGCTCTCTATGAAGCAGATGCAAATCTGCCCGTCAGAAAGTCACATGAGAACGAAGCAGTTAAGGCTGTTTATGCTGAGTACTTTGAGAAACCCGGCAGCCATGTTGCTCACGAGGTTCTTCATACTCACTATGTCAAGAGAGGCAAGTACAGCAAATAATTAAACAAAATTGCCCCGACCGCAACGGTCGGGGCTTTTTGGCATAATAAAACGGTAGGAAAAAACATTCCTACCGTTTTGTTTGTTATTATTCAGCGTCGTCAGCGTTTTCCCAGTTGTGCCATACTGCTTGAACATCATCGTTATCTTCAAACATTTCAAGCATCTTTGCCATGTTCTTTATATCATCGGGATTTGTGAGCGCTGTGTATGTTGAGGGAACATATTCAACCTCTGCTGAAACAAAAGCGTATCCTTTTGCTTCAAGGTCTTCTCTTACTGCGCCGCAATCGTTGGGTTCTGTTCTGATTTCAAAAACACCTTCGTCGGTGATAAAATCTGTTGCGCCGGCTTCAAGTGCATCTTCCATGAGTTTATCCTCATCAACGCCTTCCTGCTCTATGACGATAACGCCCTGCTTTGAGAACATGAATGAAACGCAGCCGCTCTGACCCATGTTTCCGCCGTACTTATCAAAATAGTGGCGAACATCGCCTGCGGTTCTGTTGCGGTTATCGGTAAGTGTTTCAACAATAACTGCAACACCTGAGGGACCGTAGCCTTCGTATACGATTTCTTCGTAATCTGCGCCGCCTGTTTCGCCTGCAGCCTTCTTGATGATTCTGTCAATGTTATCGTTGGGAACATTGTTTGCCTTAGCCTTTGCGATAACATCCTTGAGTTTTGAGTTTGATGCAGGGTCGGGACCGCCTTCACGGACAACAACTGCAATTTCTCTGCCTATTTTGGTAAAGATTTTTGCTCTTTGATTATCGGTTTTTTCTTTTTTACGTTTGATTGTACTCCATTTTGAATGGCCTGACATTTATAAAACCTCACTTTTATGATTTTTCAACCTTGCTATTATATAACATGCGCACTTGTATTGTCAAGTTTTATTCAATTGTGCGCCAGAGTTCAAATTCTGTTCCGTCAACGATATCGGGCTCGTTGTTATATGCTTTTACAAACTCATCGGAGAGTTCAGCGTTGAATTCAATTGATTTTCTGTTAATATCAAAACAGTAAACCGCGCCGTCATCGGCAACGAGTTTGAGTACTTTGTCTGCAACCGAATATGTACCTGTAGTTTTGCGTGATGCCATTGAGGTGTAAACCAAACGGAATGTGCCGTCTTCTTCAAGAGAAAGGCGAGGATATTGAGCATCTTCCATGCGGTAAACGGCAGGTTCAATGCTGTCTTTGCTCACAGGTGCACATGCAGCCAGACTGAAAAGCATGGCTGCCGTTAAAATAAAAGAAATAATTTTTTTCATAATAAATCTCCTTCGTTGTTATATGGTTTTATTGAAACCCTTGCCAAGGATTTCATTGGCTTCGCAAACAATAATAAAGGTTTTGTCATCAATAGATTTAACAGTTTTAAGAATACCTGAAATTTCGTGCTTTCTGGCAACGCAGAGCAGAACGTTTTTGTCCGCTCCCGTATACGCACCCTTTGCAGGAATAATTGAAACTCCTCGCGGAGATGAACGAACCATTGCTTGGGCAACTTCGTCTGCTTTCTCCGTAACAATCATAAGCATTTTGCCGTTACCGGTGCCGTAAATCAAAGCATCTATAACCTTTGTGCTGACAAAAATCATGATTATTGCATACAGACCGCTTTCAACGCTGCCGAAAACGAACATTCCTGCAGCAACAACTATTGCATCGGAAATCATAACGACAGTGCCTACTGTTATGTGAGGCCATCTTTTGTGGAGAAGGCGGCCGATGATATCCGTGCCTCCGCTGGTTGCGCCTGTTATCATTATCATACCGAGACCTGCGCCCTGCAGAAGTCCGCAAAAAAGCGCTGCGAGAATTTTATCGCCTGTGTATTCGATAGGCAGAAGAGCGGTTAAATCAAGTGCGGTTGAAAGCACAACCGTTACCCACAGTGTTCTTGCAACGAGTTTTCTGCCCAGAAAAATCCACATGAGAACAAGCAGCGGTATATTGAGTATAAGGTTTACCGTACCTACAGGGAAATCAAAAAGATGGTTGAGTATAACCGCAACGCCGGTTATTCCGCTTTGTGCGATGGAATTGGGTATTGAAAAACAGTTAACACCCAATGAATACAGAATGCAGCCTACAAGCCATATTCCGTTGTTTTTAAGCAGTTCAATTGCTCTGCTTTTATTCATAAATAACATCTCCGTTATTCGCGGCACATTATGCCATAGAGTTCTTTGATTCTTTCGGTTTCGCCTTTCAGATAGAGCCATCCGAAGAGGCTTTCAAGCCCTGTTGCGTAGTGATAGTCAGCGCTTGAAGCATGTTTTGGTATACCGCCTGTGTGAGCATTTCTGCCTCTTTTGAAAACGGCAGTTTCATCTTCTGTAAGTACAGGCAGAATTTTTCTCATGCTTTCTGCCTGAGCGGCGGCACAGACTTTTTTGCTTGCCATTGTGTGCAACGCATTTACGGGGCGATTTGCTTCGCACACAAGTTCACTTCTTGTAAGCAAATCAAAAACCGTATCGCCCACGAATGCAAGAGTTAAAGGGCTGAGTGACGAAACATCAACATTTTTTTCGATTAATGAATTCAAAAATACACCCCGCAATCAGTTGACAAAGTCAAATTCAAGGTCATAAATCGAAACCGTATCGCCTTCATTGATTCCTCTTTCACGAAGGGCATCTATAATGCCGCTTGAAATGAGGACTCGCTGGAAGTATTGCAGGGATTCATAATCATCAAGGTCAGTGCGCTGAAGAATTTTGAGCAGCCACTGAGCCTCAACAAAATAGATGTTATCCTCAACACGGATGCTGAAGCCTTTGTCTGCCTGTTTTTCAAACAGTTCAACGGGAATTGATTCCGCTTCATACTGTTTAATAGGGGGAAGAGTCTGAAGTTTATTCCAAACTGCGCTGATGAGTTCGTTTGTGCCTTCAAGAATTGGTGCACACATTGTGTGATATTCATAGCCTTTTTCGGTAAAATATTTTTCAAGTCTTTCAAGTTGCTCGTCATCCGCAAGGTCAATTTTGTTTGCGGCAACAATCTGAGGACGCTTTGCGAGTTCGGGATCAAACTTTTCAAGTTCTCTGTTAATTATTTCAAAGTCTTCAATAGGGTCTCTGCCTTCACTGCCTGCGGCATCAACGATGTGAACCAGCAATCTGCAGCGGTCAACATGGCGCAAAAATTCGTGACCTAAGCCTACCCCGTCACCCGCACCTTCGATAAGACCGGGGATATCTGCCATAACAAATGAACTGCCCTCACCGAGAGAAACAACGCCGAGAACAGGGGTAAGGGTTGTGAAATG
>SVPH01000028.1 GCA_015065965.1 Oscillospiraceae bacterium | reverse complement strand
AAAGCAGATATTTGCCTCTGTCTGCTGCTGAAGGGTTATCAAGGTTTGTACCGCCGAGAACAATGCTCATAAATATAAACGACGGGAACATTCCGAACATATTGAAAATATATTCAACAATTTTGTACTGAGTTCTTTCAAAATATCTCGGAGCAATTGTTGGCAGCATAGCAGCATGGGGTATGTTCATCATAGTGTAGCCGGTGCTGTAAACAAAAGAAGCCATCAGGTAATAGAAGAAAAGCGCATTTTCGTTACCTGTACCCGAAATACCGAAGGAGTACCATTTCATGAAATAGCCGATAAGCAAAACAGGCAGAGCGGCAATAATCCATACACGGTGTCTGCCCAGACGTGATTTTGTTCTGTCTGTGATGAATCCCATTGCAAGGTCGGTTATTGCATCAAAAACGCCTGCTATGGCGCTGATTCTGCCCGTCATACGGGTGTCCAGCCCTTCAACATAGTTGAGAAACTGCTGATGATATTTGCTCAGAGGGTTTGTAACGCCGCCAATGGTTATGTTTGCAACATTGTAGCCGATAATCGGTCTGAGATATTCCCAGGTATTGCCTTCGATGCCGATGATATCTTTTACTTTATTTCCGAATCCCAAAGGTTATCCTCCTCATATATTTTTAATATATATAATATAGCAAAATATCGGTACAAGGTCAAGTATTAAGTTTTTTCTCTTTTATCAAAGAGCGGTTGACAAAACGGCAGAAGTGATTTATACTTTATATGTGTTAAAAGGCGCTGAAACACAGGGTTTTGGTGCCTTGTTATTTTGGACCAAGGATAATAAGCCGTTTTTTGTAATAAAAAATACAACAGGTGACTTTCTATGAAAAAAATGCACAATTCATTTGAATATCACAGGAGTTTTGCCTGCATTGATTTAACTGCAATTAAGGAAAATTTTGATGCACTCAAAAGTCTTGTTACACCTGAGACCAAGGTTATGGCGGTGATGAAAGCCGATGCTTACGGTCACGGTGCGGTGAGGGTTGCAAAAACATTGGAGAGCAAAGCGGATTATTTTGCCGTTGCGGATATAGAAGAAGCGCTTGAACTGCGCGAAAATGGCATTGAAAATCCGGTTCTCATTTTGTCTTATACAAGTTTATATCAGTATGAAATCCTTATAAACAATAATCTTATCCCAACAATATACAGCCTTGAAGATGCTTCAAGACTGTCTGCGGTTGCAGTGAAACTCGGCAAAAAGTGCGTTGTTCATATTGCTGTTGATACAGGAATGAACCGTGTCGGTTTTGTGGACAGTCCGGAAAGTGCAGATATAATAGAAAAAATTTCCTGCTTACCCAATATTGAGGTTGAGGGTATATTCACACATTTTGCATGTGCAGACAGCAAAGACAAAACTTCCGCTTTGACACAAAAAGAGCGTTTTGATACTTTTATCAGGCTGCTTGAATCCAAGGGTGTTGATATTCCGCTCAAGCATTGCTGCAACAGTGCGGCAACGATTGATTTCGACAGCCATTATAATATGGTAAGAATCGGAATTTCTCTTTATGGGCTATATCCTTCCGATGAAGTTATGGAGGAAAGAGTTGCGCTTAAACCGGCAATGGAGGTTATAAGCCATATAATCCATATAAAAGATGTAGAGGCAGGTGTCGGTATCGGTTACGGTCATACCTATGTAACGAGCGAGAAGAGAAAAATTGCAACGGTATGTATCGGTTATGCCGACGGATTCAGCAGGGCGTTTTCAAATAAAGGTTATGTTCTTATCCGCGGAAAAAAGGCTCCCGTAATCGGCAGGGTCTGCATGGACCAGATTATGGTTGATATTACGGATATAGATGGCGTTAATGTCGGTGATTATGTTGTCATCATGGGTGAAAACGGCAGCGAAACAATAACCGCAGAGCAACTCGGTGAAATGTGCGGCAGTTTTAACTATGAAATAATTTGTACTTTTATGCCGAGAGTAGTTCGTATGTATTATGAAAACGGCGAGATAGTATAATGGTCATTAAATAAAGACGGTTTGTGATGTCACAAGCCGTCTTTTTGTTTGTTTAAGGAAAATTCATACAATTTAACAAAGTGTTTACAATTGAATTATTGACAAATTGAAATTACTGGGGTATATTATTAGCAGTGGTTAGCACTCTGAAAGTTCGAGTGCTAATTTTAGCACTCGGTGAAAGAAGGTGAGGCAAGTGTCAGAACTCAGCGAAAGAAAAAAGCAGATATTGGCAGCGGTGGTTGAGCAGTATATCAAAACAGGTGAGCCAATCGGTTCAAAGGAACTGCTTGCTTTAACGGGTATGTCGGTTTCCTCCGCAACCGTGCGCAACGAGATGAGCGACCTTGCTGCCATGGGATATCTTGAACAGCCTCACACCTCGGCTGGCAGAGTGCCTTCGCAAAAAGGTTACAGATACTATGTTGATAACCTCATGAAGTCCAGAGAGATTGATGAACTCAACCGCAGGATGATAGAAGCGGGAATTTCATCGGCAGTGGGTGATCCTGAAAGGCTGATTGCACAGGCAGGCGAAGTGCTTGCGGATTTAACCAAGTGTGCCTGCGTTTCAACAGCCCCCGGCGGCGAAGCAATGCTGATTCGCAGAATTGAACTTGTGCCGGTAGGTACGCATTCTGCAATGCTTGTTTTGCTTACCTCAAACGGAATTCTCAAAAGCAGGCTCTGCAGGCTTGACTGTGAACTTACTGCAAGAATTTGCGAACAGTTTTATAACATCGTTCAGTCCTGCATAATCGGTAAACCCGCATCGGAAATCAGCGTTGTTTCAATGCAGACGGTAGCAGCATCAGTTGACGGAGATGTGTTTGCAATGCTTCCGCTTATGGCTGCTGTATGCGAACTTGCAAAGAGCACTTCGACCTCAAGAATAATGGTTGGCGGCAGTTCAAATCTTTTCTCAAGTTACGGTCGAGATGCACTCGAATTGTTGGAGTTCCTTAACAAGAGAGAACCTCTCTCAAATGTTATGGGCGGCATAACCGAGCCTCTGAATGTCAAAATAGGCAAGGAAAATATTTACCGTCAACTTGAAAACTCAAGCGTAATCGTGGCAAAATATTCCGTCGGAGGCAGTGATTCGGGAACAATCGGAATCATCGGCCCGACCAGAATGGATTATGAAAATATAATTCCCAGCGTAAAATATCTTACGAATCTTGTTGGCAAACTCATAACGCAAGCCATTGAGGAATAGAAAGGACTAAGGCATGAAAAAAGAAAAGAACAAGCCCGAAAAGGCCGAAGAGGTTAATGAAACCGCAGAGGAAGTAACCGAAACTGCGGAGGAAAAACTTCAGAAAGCACTTGATGAAAAAAATGAGCAGTTTTTAAGGCTTTGTGCAGAGTATGATAATTTCCGCAAGCGTTCTCAGAAAGAGAAGCAGGATATCTATTCATCTTCACAAGCGGAAGTTATAAAAGAACTGCTTCCCGTTCTGGATAACTTTGACAGAGCAGCAAACAATAAAGACGGCAATTTTGAGGATTACAAAAAAGGCATTGACCTTATTTTTAATCAGTTTGGAGAAATTCTCAAAAAACTCGGCGTTGAAAGTTACGGTGAAAGAGGCGATGCCTTTGACCCTAATATCCACAACGCAGTTATGACCGTTGAAGATGCGGAACTCGGTGAGAATGAAATCGCATCCGTTTTCTCAAAAGGCTATAAACTTGGCGACAGAGTAATCAGAGAAGCAGTCGTTCAGGTTGCAAATTCATAAATAATTATTGTTTTATTATAGGAGGAAATTTATTATGGCAAAGGTAATAGGTATTGACTTAGGTACAACAAACTCATGCGTCGCAGTTATTGAAGGCGGCGAGCCTGTAGTTATTGCAAACGCAGAAGGCGCAAGAACAACTCCCTCTGTTGTTGCTTTCGGCAAAACAGGTGAAAGAATGGTTGGTCAGGTTGCTAAAAGACAGGCAATCACAAACCCCGACAGAACAATTGCTTCAATCAAAAGACAGATGGGCTCAGACTACAAAGTTGCTGTTGACGATAAGAAGTACACACCTCAGGAAATTTCAGCAATGATTCTTCAGAAACTTAAGACAGATGCTGAAGCATATCTCGGCGATAAGGTAACTGAAGCAGTTATCACTGTTCCTGCATACTTCACCGATGCTCAGAGACAGGCAACAAAGGATGCAGGTAAAATTGCAGGTCTTGAAGTAAAGAGAATTATCAACGAGCCTACAGCGGCTGCTCTTGCATACGGTATTGATAAGGAAACAGACCAGAAGGTTATGGTTTATGACCTTGGCGGCGGCACATTCGACGTTTCAATTATCGAAATGGGTGACGGTGTTCAGGAAGTTCTTGCAACAGCAGGTAACAACCGTCTCGGCGGTGACGATTTTGACCAGAGAGTTATCAATTGGCTTGCAGACGGCTTCAAGGCTGAGCAGGGCATTGACCTCAGAGGCGACAAAATGGCTATGCAGCGCCTTAAGGAAGCAGCAGAAAAGGCAAAGATTGAACTTTCAGGCGTTACAACTTCGAACATCAGCCTTCCCTTCATCACTGCTGATGCAACAGGCCCCAAGCATCTTGAAATGACTCTTACAAGAGCAAAGTTCAACGAACTCACAGCAGACCTTGTTGATGCAACAATGGGTCCTGTTCGTCAGGCTATGAATGATTCGGGTCTTAAAACATCTGAAATTGACAAGGTTCTCATGGTAGGCGGTTCATCAAGAATTCCTGCCGTTCAGGAAGCAGTTAAGGCATTTATGGGCACAGAACCCTTCAAGGGTATCAATCCCGATGAATGCGTTGCAATCGGTGCTGCACTTCAGGCAGGTGTTCTCGGCGGTGAAGTTAAGGGTCTTCTTCTCCTTGATGTTACACCCCTTTCACTCGGCATTGAAACAATGGGCGGTATCAGCACAAAGATTATTGACAGAAACACAACTATCCCCGTAAAGAAGAGCCAGATCTTCTCAACTGCAGCGGATAATCAGCCTTCAGTTGAAGTTCATGTTCTTCAGGGTGAAAGAGAATTTGCAAGGGATAACAAAACTCTCGGTGTGTTCCACCTTGACGGCATTATGCCCGCACCCAGAGGTATTCCTCAGATTGAAGTTACATTTGATATAGATGCAAACGGTATTGTTCACGTTTCAGCAAAAGACCTCGGTACTCAGAAAGAGCAGTCAATCAATATCACATCTTCAACAAACATGTCCAAGGAAGATATTGAAAAGGCTGTTGCAGATGCTGAGAAATTTGCTCAGGAAGATAAGGAACGCCGTGAAAATGTTGACACCCGTAACGCTGCCGATCAGATGGTTTATCAGTGCGAAAAACTTATGAATGAAAACGGCGATAAGTTCAGCGATGAAGAAAAGGCAGGCGTAAACGAAAAGATTGATGCTCTTAAGGAAGCACTCAAGGGCGAGGATATCAATCTTATCAAGAGCCGTCAGGATGAACTTACAGCAAAGTTCCATGAAGTTTCTGAGAAACTTTATAAGGCAGCGGCAGAGGCTGCACAGGCACAGCAGGGTGCTGCAGACAGCGGTGAAGGTTACACCGAAGCAAATTACACGGATGTTGATGATAACAATCAGTAATCTTCCGTTCTAAAAGGAGTATATCCCCTTGGCAGATAAAAGAGATTATTATGAAGTCCTCGGCGTTTCAAAAGGCGCAAGCGATGACGAAATAAAAAAAGCATACAGAAAAAAAGCAAAGCAGTATCATCCGGACTTGAATCCGGGTGATGCTGAAGCCGAGGCTAAGTTCAAAGAAGCCAATGAGGCGTATGAAGTGCTCTCTGACAGTCAGAAGAAAGCACGCTATGACCAGTTCGGCCATGCCGGCGTTGACCCCAATTACGGCGCAGGCGGCGGTGGAGCATACGGTGCAGGCGGCTTTGATTTCGGCGATCTCGGCGATATATTCGGTTCGTTCTTCGGCGGAGGATTCGGCGGCGGCAGGCAGGCTAATCCCAATGCTCCTCAGCGAGGAGAAACTGTTCAGACAAGAGTTACAATTTCGTTTGAAGATGCAGCAAAGGGCTGTAAAAGAACGGTTGATATTAACCGCGTTGAAACTTGTCCTGATTGCCACGGCTCGGGCGCAAAAGCAGGTACATCTCCCAAAACATGTCCGGACTGTCAGGGCAGAGGCTACGTGAATGTTCAGCAGAGAACTCCTTTTGGCGTTATTTCAAGCCAGAAATCCTGCCCTAAGTGTCAGGGAAAAGGAAAAGTTGTTGAAAGTCCTTGCCAGAATTGTCGCGGTAACGGCAGAGTCAATAAAAAGGTTTCTGTTGATATCAACATACCCGCAGGTATTGATGACAGACAGGTGTTTAATATCAGCGGCGCAGGCAATTCGGGTATTAATGGCGGACCTCAGGGTGACCTCAAGGTTGCTGTTTTTGTCAGACCTCACGCATATTTTGAGCGTGACGGATATAATGTATGGCTTGAACAGCGCGTAAGTTTCACTCAGGCTGCACTTGGCGATAACCTGAGAATCCCAACGCTTGACGGCGATGTTAAGTTTGATTTGCCTGCAGGTACACAGTCCGAAACCGTTTTCAGCCTTAAAGGTAAAGGTATTCAAATTCTTAACGGCAGAGGCAGAGGAGACCAACTTGTGCGAATCATTGTTGATGTGCCCAAGAATCTTACCCAAAGGCAGAAAGAATTGCTTGTTGAACTTGAAAAAGAAATGGGTATAAAAAGAGGAGCACCTGTCGGCAGCGGCAAGGAAGGATTCTTTGATAAATTCAAGAACAAGAAATAAACTAAAACGCCGTGTCGTCGGACATGGCGTTTTTGAGGTATAACCATGAAATATGAAGCGATAGTTTTTGATCTTGACGGAACATTAACGGATACCCTCGTTGATTTAAAAAACGCTGTAAACCATGCTATGAGGGCGTTTGGTTTTCCTGAAAGAAGTGTTGATGAAGTCAGGTCTTTTGTCGGTAACGGTGTACGCAGACTTATTTATCTGAGTGTGCCGGAGGGTACATCTGACGATGTTTCGGAAGAGTGCCTGAATTCTTTTAAAGAATATTACAAGGAACATTCATGCGTTGAAACAAAACCGTATGACGGTATAATTGACATGCTTTCGGCACTTAAGAGAAAAGGAATAAAAATTGCTGTTGTAACCAATAAAATGCAGGAAGCGGCGGCAGATATTACAAAATTTTTCTTTGACGGTCTTGTTGATGCAACCGTCGGTCAGGTTGACGGTGTTGCGCAGAAGCCGCAGCCCGACGGAGTTGTTTTTGCACTCGAAAAACTTGGAGTTTCAAAAGAAAAAGCCGTTTATGCAGGCGATTCAGAAGTGGATTGTCAGACGGCGAAAAACGCAGGTATTCCTTGCATAGGAGTAACATGGGGCTTTCGCAGCAGAGTGGTGCTTGAAGAAAACGGTGCGGATGTTGTAATTGACAGCCCTGAAGAAATATTTGGCTGCATTTGATTGTCGAATAATGTATTGACAAACATGATTATGTATTATATAATTAAGTGTCAATAGAATATGTCCTTATTAAGAGCGGCTGAGGGACAGGCCCTTTGAAGCCCGGCAACCTGTGTTATGCAAGGTGCTAAATCCTGCGGCGAAAAGCCGGAAAATAAGGTGTTTTAGTCCGCCTAAGACACTTAGGCGGATGTTTTTTTGGGACATGGTTGATAAGAAAAGAAAAAGAGGTATTTAAAATGGCAAACTATTTATTTACATCGGAATCCGTAACAGGCGGTCATCCCGATAAAATTTGCGATCAGATTTCGGATGCAGTGCTTGATGCGATTATGGCGAAAGACCCCATGGGCAGAGTTGCCTGTGAAACCTGCTGCACAACAGGCATGGTTCTTGTTATGGGTGAAATTACAACAACCGCAGATATTGACATTCCCAAAATCGTAAGGGATGTTGTTAACGATATCGGTTATAATAATGCAGAATACGGTTTTGACTGCAACACATGTGCTGTTATGACCGCTCTTGATAAGCAGTCCGGCGATATCGCAATGGGTGTTGACAGACTCGGCGCAGGTGACCAAGGTATGATGTTTGGCTTTGCATGTGACGAAACTCCCGAACTTATGCCGCTTCCCATTTCACTTGCACATAAACTCTGCGCAAAACTTACAGAAGTACGCAAAGACGGAACTCTCGGCTATCTCCGCCCCGACGGAAAAAGTCAGGTTACCGTTGAGTATGATGAAAACAACAACCCCGTCAGAATTGACACAGTTGTTATTTCATCGCAGCATGCTCCCGAAGTCAGCCTTGAGCAGATAAGAGCAGACATAATAGAAAAGGTTATCAAAGCAACACTTCCTGCTGATATGCTTGATGAAAATACCGTTTACCATATTAATCCCACAGGCAGATTTGTAACAGGCGGTCCTCAGGGTGACAGCGGTCTTACAGGCAGAAAGATTATTGTTGATACATACGGCGGATATGCACGCCACGGCGGCGGCGCTTTCAGCGGCAAAGACCCCACAAAGGTTGACCGTTCGGCAGCATATGCAGCCCGTTATGTTGCAAAAAATATTGTTGCTACAGGACTTGCAAAGAAGTGTGAAGTTGAACTTGCGTATGCAATCGGCGTTGAGCAGCCCGTTTCTGTTTTTGTTGATACTTTCGGCACAGGCAAGATCGCCGATGCTGAAATTTCTGCAATTGTTAATGAACTGTTTGATCTCAGCCCTGCCGGAATTATCAAGACTCTTGACCTGAGAAGACCTATCTACAGACAGGTTGCGGCTCTCGGTCATATCGGCAGAACGGATATTGACCTTCCCTGGGAGAAAACAGACAGAGTTGAGGATATCAAAAAAGCGGCAAAAATCTAAATTTTAAAGGAAGAACTCTTATGAAACTCTCGCTCGTTATCCCTTGCTATAATGAGGAAAAGAATGTTTCGCTTTTCTATGAAGCGGTAAAAAAAGATTTTGCAAGCGTTGATTTTGAATATGAACTGGTTTTTGTAAATGACGGAAGCCATGACGGAACTTTTAAAGAGTTGCAGAAACTTTGCGGCGGTGATTTGCCCGTTAAGATAGTGAATTTTTCAAGGAATTTCGGCAAGGAATCCGCAATGTATGCAGGGCTTCGAGAGTCCGAAGGCGACTATGTTACGGTTATAGATGCTGATTTGCAGCAAAGACCGTCAATTGCACTTGATATGGTTAAAATGCTTGACTCAGAGCCTGAGTATGACTGCATTGCCGCATATCAGGATGAAAGAAAAGAGGGCAAGGTGCTCACTTTCTTTAAAAACGGTTTCTATAAACTTATAAACAAGTTTTCGGATACCGAATTCATTCAGGGTGCAAGCGATTTCAGAACCTTCCGCCGCCCGATGGTAGAGGCAGTTCTGAGAATGGATGAATATTTCCGCTTTTCAAAAGGACTTTTCTCGTGGGTAGGATTCAACACCAAATTCATTCCCTATGAAGTTGAAGAGAGAGCAACAGGCACATCAAAATGGTCATTTTGGAAACTCTTCAAATACGCAATGGAAGGTATTTTTGCATTTACAACCGCACCGCTGAGGATAGCAACGGTTATTGGTCTTATAACTTCGCTTCTTTCAATAATTTACCTTTTGGTGGTTCTTGTTCAGAAACTTGTTTTCGGAATTGATGTTGCAGGATATGCAACTATTGTTACGCTCATTCTTCTGCTTGGCGGCATTCAACTTTGCTGTATAGGCATCATCGGCGAGTATATTGCGCGAACTTATATTCAAACAAAAAACAGACCGATATACATTGCTAAAGATGTTATTAAAAACCACAAATACGATAAATAAAGTTAACGGGTCAATGCTTTTTGCATTGACCCGTTAGTTGTTTATTCAACTATTATTGAAAAATCAAGTTTTGCGGTTTGCATCTCGTCGATTTCCCCCGTTTTGACATCATATTTTACATAATGCCAGTTAAAAACCGCTTCACCATAGTATGTGCCTGCATCAAAATATGTAATCGGTTCACCGAGAGGGTACATGCTGCCGTCAATCAGGTACCCCGGTGCCATATTCATAACCTGAACTATGCTTTCGCCGTTTTCAAGAGTTATCATTTTAGTATCACAGGTAAATGCTCTGCCCTGCGTATCAAGGTCTACAAAACGGCGGTTGTTTTCATCTTTAATAACAACATCAATTTCTTCATGAGAATTTTCGGTGCCCGTAGGCAGATGAATATAAATAGTTTTGCCTGTTCGGTTTGTTGCCGTTGCAGTCAGCACAAAATTTTCTCCCTTTTTAACGGGGTTGGTGCTTGCTTTGACAAAAAGTTCAACACCTTTTTCGTTTGTCGAGAAAAGATACGGGTCACAAATATGACCGGGGAGTTGGCGTATGCAGGTTTCATCTTCTTTCGGCTGCAGACCTGAATGGAACGAGTCATCTTCCGAACCGTACAGATGAACATATCTGCCCATAGCGGCTGATTCTTCATCCGTTAAAGTTTTCCATTGAGTGCTTGACTTAATAACCGAACCGCAGTGTGAGGAATACATGTATTCGTTGCCGTTTACGGTGATTATATATTCGGTAAGACAATCGGGCGTTGCCTCTGAGGTTATCCAATTATCTTTTTCGATAATACTTGCAACGGTTGCTGCGGCTTCGCCGTTAAGGGTGTTGAAAAAGTTTTTGTTTTCTCCAAGCAGTTGAACCGTAACCGATGGTTGAGCAAAGGTTTCGTCGGTGTGGGATACGGTTTTTGAGAGCGTTTCTGCTATCTTTTCGGTAACATCTTCAGCAAAATTATCTCCGCCATCCGTACAGGAGATAAAACTGAATGTTACTGTTAATATCAGCAAAAATATAACTGCTTTTTTCATGTTAATATGCCTCCTTTACTGTACGCTGAAATCCCTGACCGTTCCGATAAACAGAGGCATGCCGGTTTCTGTTTTGTAGATAACATAAATAAACGGTCTGTTGAATTCAAGAGTTTCAGACATATAAGGTTTTGCACTTTTTGCGAGCATTTCAGCGGATGATGCCGCGCCTGCTTTTGTGCCGTTTTCCGTAAGACTAATGCAAGTGTTGTGATATAATTCTCCGATAAATATGTTTTCTCCGTAGGCTGTTCCCATGTTAGAAAAGTCTGCATCTTTTGAGGAAAACGCAGTCGGCATTCCCATCTTTGAGAGAGCATCGGAAAAAGCAAATTTACACTTGAATTCAAATTTCGGCAGCGAAACATATACGGGATAAAGCCCTGTTGCGCAGGTAGGGCTGATTCTCATAGGAGTTACGGTTTTAATGAACTGCAACGCCGTGAAAGAGTCAAGCGCCTGAGGAATGCTCACACCTGAATCGGGCAGCATGGCGGCGAAAGAATAGCCGTTCGTGTAGTGCTTTACAATTCCCTTTGTTTTGCCTAACTCAAAGAAATTGCAACTGCTTTCGGTTGATTTAAGCATTGTAACAGATTGAGTTATGCCGTTTTCGGCTGTAAAAGTTTGGTTTTCGATTACCTTATCGGCAGTGTAGGGTGTTTCCCAATCAGCATCAAAAAGAACTGTGTTGATAAGATAAATAACAGCATTAACCGGGATTTCACTGAGCATATTATTTATTTGACCGTCTGTGTTTTTGCTCACCCAGGCGTTGATTTCATCAAGAGTTGAATTGTCAAATTTTTTGCCGAATACTTCGGCACCGTAACGGTTTGTTACGCAGTCAACAAAGGTATCTTTTACAACAAGATTCTTCTTGTCGTTTTTCATCCACATGGAATTTGCAAATTTTACACCGTTGCTGTCTGAGATGTTTGAGGAATAGTTTTTGTTGAATGTTTCGATTTTTATGCCGATTACCTTTTCCATCTCTTCAAGAGTTTTGCCGTCAGCACCGTTTGCTGTCATTGCAAGTGCAGTAAGAAGAGAAACAGGGGAGATGAGTGCGTTTTTCTGCCGATTTACAGCCTGTTTAAAGGCTCTGAATCCGAAATCTGCGGTTGCGGATGTTATAACACTCGGTGTTGGAGAAAGGAAAGAGTTTTCTGTTTCAAATACTGCACTCAAATCTGAAACGGAATCCGAAACAAGTTCATTTGTCTGATTTTCTGTGATTCTTGTTTCAATATCGGTTGTTGATGCGGAGGATTCTGTTGTTTCTGTTGCGTTATCGCCTTTAACACAGGCGGCGAGGCTGAAAATAAATGCAAATATCAGCAAAAAAGCAACTGCTTTTTTCATTTTTATTCCCCCTGTTTTTATTCGTTAGGGTTATATGCAGGTTTGGCTGTAGTCATGGGTGGCCTTGCTCCTGAAATGCTTTCGGTTTTGTTGGCAAGAATCTTTTTATCAATCAGTTCAAGATTTTCTGCATTGAGGGTAATTATAACTGTTGTTTCTTCTGAAGAGAACATGATTGAGTAACTTTCTTCTCCGCTTGATTTGCGTGATACGGTTACATTTGGTTCTGCGTTACCGAGAGATTTCTGCTCACTCTCTGTAAGATTTTTGCGGGCGGCTTCAACAATCTCATCGGTTTTGTATAAGCCTACAGAAGATTTTTTTGTTGCTGAAACTTCGCCTTCTTCGCAGTTGTGTGTTGCATCGATTGAATCGATATATCCGAATTGTGTGCTGTTCGAATCGAAAATTTTGATGTTGCTGATATAAGTTTCTTCAAGTGCAGTTTCTGCGGTTTCTCTATAGATTTCGGTGTTGGTCAGACGCTCAATTATTTCTGTTTCCCCGTCTTCAAAGTATGCATGGGGTTTGTTTGCGGAATTTGCGGCTTCGGTGATTGCTGAATTGTGAACGGGTTCCTCTGCCAAAGCGTTTTCTTCAGCAATTTCTGTTAATGCAGCGGTGGTTGATGAGGTTGACTGCGTATCGGGTGCTTTGTTAATTATTTTTGGTACTGCAAATGCCGATGCACACAAGCATAAAACAATGCACAAGGCAGAAACCGCTATTTGTTTTTTCTTTTTGCGTTTTGTTATAATAATGTCTCTTTTGGTATATATGCTTGCCAGATATTCTTCTCTGTTTTTCATGGAAGCATTGCCTCCTTTTCGAGTTCTTTTTTGAGGGCTTGCCTTGCCCTGTATACAAGGTTTTCAATCTGTTTTTTGTTTTTCTTCATAACTTTGGCGGCTTGCTCATAACTCATATCTTCAAAATAGATAAGATGCAAAACCGTTTTGTAATCTTCGTTCAGGGTGTTTATGGCGCGGTGAAGTTCACGCTCGCGCTCCCTTTTTATAAACTCATCTTCAAGATTACGGCGGTCGCTTTCATTTTCTATATATTCATAGGTGCATTCAGGGTGCTTTGCACAGCGGCGAAGATAACCGACTGCTTTGTTTCTGCCTATAGTGAAGATATAGGTCTTTAAAGACGTTTTAAAATTGTATCTTCTTTTATGAATAAGAAGTTCCACAAAAACATCCTCTGAAAGTTCCTGCGCTATTGAAACATTGCCGACATAGCGGTTAATAAAGAATATTAAATTTTCACTGTACATATCGAGTATTTCCCCGAATGCATTTTTGTCTCCGTCAAGGAAACGGCGGTACGTACTTTCACCGTTATCCATTCCGAACACCTCCGTGTTAACACTTTCACTAATTATTCGCACAAAATGCCAAAAACACTCACATATTTTTGAAAAAAGGGCGTACAAAAAGTACGCCCGCAATTTTTATAATTCAATTTCATCAAGTTTTTTGAGCCACATTGCGGCACTTGCATCGCTCGGCATTTTCCAGTCGCCTTTAGGGGAAAGACCTACCGAACCGATTTTTATGCCGTCAGGCATGCAACTGCGCTTAAACTGTTGTGTAAAGAAACGGCGGTAGAAAGTTCTGAGCCATTTCATTATGGTTTCGCCGTCAAAGTCATCTGCAAATGCTTTTTTCGCAAGGGCAAAGATTTTATCAGGTTCAAATCCGTAACGAAGAATGTTATAAAGGAAGAAATCATGCAATGCATAAGGACCGACTATGCTTTCCGTCTGCTGAGCAATTTCACCTTTTGCATCAGGCGGCAAGAGTTCGGGGCTTATGGGTGTGTTGACAATGTCGGTGAGATATTCTGCACTTTCAGCAAAAATACCGTTTTTGATAAGGCTGTCAATTATCCATCTTATCAGCGTTTTTGGTATGCTTGAGTTGACACCGTACATGCTCATATGATCGCCGTTGTATGTGCACCAACCGAGAGCAAGTTCGCTTAAATCGCCAGTGCCGATAACAAGACCGTTAACCCTGCCTGCATAGTCCATGAGCACCTGAGTTCTTTCCCTTGCCTGTGCATTTTCATATGTGAGATCATAATTGTCTGCACTCTGACCGATATCCTTAAAGTGCTGTGTACATGCATCTTTTATGCTTATTTCAAGGCTTGTTATGCCAAGTGATTTCATAAGGTTCAGAGCGTTGTTATAAGTTCTGTCCGTTGTGCCGAAGCATGGCATTGTTATGCCGATAACATCGCTCAGCGGTTTGCCGATTTCTTTAATGGCCTGAACGCTTACAAGCAGAGCAAGCGTTGAGTCAAGTCCGCCTGATATGCCGATAACCGGCTTGCATCCTGTTTTAAGCAGACGCTTTTTCAAGCCTGCAACCTGCATTTCAAAAACGCAAAGGCATCTTTCAACTCTTTCTTTTTCGGTTGAAGGGATAAAGGGAAGTTTGCTCAATTTGACATATTCACCGTTTGATTCGGAAACTCTTGTATCAACCTCAACGGTGATAATTCCGTCTGTGCCGCAGAATGCTCTGCAATCGGCAAAAGAACTTTTATGGGCTCTGTCATGACGGATTTTTTCAATATCAATATCGCTGATTATCATGTAATCGGATGTGATTTTATTCTCTTGTTCAGTAGCAATTATGCCGTTCTCACTTATAAGACTGTGACCTGAAAAAACGAGTTCCGATGTAGATTCAAGGCAGCCTGCAGAGCAAAATGCATATGCACATATGCTGCTTGATGCCTGATGATTAACAAGATTGCGGCGGAAATCTCTTTTGCCGATTGTTTCGTTGCTTGCAGCAAGGTTTGCTATTACTTCTGCACCTGCAAGGCAAAGAGCGGTGCTCGGCGGAAGCGGTGCCCATAAATCTTCGCAAACCTCAAACCCGATTTTAACTCCGTTTGCATCAAAAACAAGAGCACCTGCAGGAATATCATATTCGTCTTCAATACCGAAGATTTTTGATTTTACGGTAGATTTATTAAGGTCTGCAGCAGATAAAAACCATCTTTTTTCAGTGAATTCTCCGTGGTTCGGTATAAATGTTTTTGGAACGATTCCAATAATTTTTCCTTTGGAAATTATAACAGCACAGTTATAAAGGCTGCCGTCAATCATAACGGGTGCACCAACGGCAACAACGGGACTGCATGTTTCTGTTTCTTTTAACAAATCCTTAATGCCGCTGTTTGAGGCATTAAGCAGGGTCTGCTGAAAAAACAGGTCAGCACAGGTATAGCCCGTTACTCCGAGTTCGGGAAAAACAAGCAAATCAACATTTTCATCGTTTGCCTTCTGAATATATTTTACCGTCTGGGCAATGTTGAAATCCACGTCTGCAACTTCAACATCAGGAACGGCGCATGCAATTCTGAAATAGTTAAACATACATAAAACCTTCTTTTATATGTTATTATCTGCATTTTATCATAGGTTATTGATATTGTCAAAATAAAAATGAAAATGCCCTCCTGCTTTAAGGAGGGCAAAAAAGTTGCAATTATTCAGCAAAAGCGTCTTTAACAGCGTAGTATGAGGGCTTGGGTTTACCCTGACCGTCAACAAGTCCCCAACCTGTTTC
Source organism: Oscillospiraceae bacterium (assembly GCA_015065965.1). Lineage (GTDB taxonomy): Bacteria > Bacillota > Clostridia > Oscillospirales > Acutalibacteraceae > CAG-177. Next base: position 18,350 of record SVPH01000028.1, on the reverse strand, counting down.
AACAGGGCAGTCAGCCTGACCGCAGACATAACAACTGTCGCTGTCTGACCAGCAGTAAACACACATGCCGATTACATAGTCAAGTTCGCGAACTTTTGGAATAACATATTCAAAGAACTCTGCCTGACCTTCAGGTGTGTGCGCATACTTATAAAGACCAACACCTTCTGCAAGTTCACAGTAAAGGTGGTTTGAATATTCGCCGTTAAAAATGAGATCTGCGCGCTCTTCGGGTGTTCTGTCGCTGTAATCTTCAATAATTTCTTCCTTCATGCTTTCGGGAAGTCGATTGATGAAATTATCAATATCTGCTCTTGCTTCTTCTTCGCTGTTGTAGCCGTAACTCTGAAGAATAGCGGTTTTTTCTTCTTCTGTTTTGGGTTCACCGTAACCGATATAGCCGAATTCACACATAATAACAGGCTTGCCGGTAATTTTTCTTACAAAATTAAGAATGGTAATATATTGATCTGCGTTTTTAAGAACACTTTCAAAACATCCGAGATACATATCAAGACCGACATAATCGCAATATTGATGGTATTCTGCCATTTTGAACGGAAGTTGAAGAATGGAAAGTCCGCCAAGGTTATAGCCGATGATAACATTGCCTCTTACGGGGTACATTGCTTCAAGTTGCATTCCTATAAAATCTGCGGCTTCGTCAAGAGTAAGAGGAAGAGTGAAACGGTCAATGCCCATTTCGTTTGTTACCTGAAATGCGCCGACAATTCCCTTAAGGTCTTCAACATAAAACCTTGCAATATCCTGAATGCCTTTTTTGCTTTCGGGTTTTCTTGGGTCAAGACCGTATTCTATGTAATCATCGGGGTAAGGGGTTATACCAAAAATCTTAATTCCGTTTTTAACATATTCGGAAGCCTCTTTTTTCCAATTAACATAACTTTTGGAAAGGTTTCCGTCTGCATCGTAAGGGAATGGGATATCGTCGCGGAACCATTCAATATTTCCGTCTTTAATAAGCGTGTAATCAGGATCAAGATGACAAACGCCTTTCATAAATCCGCCGATTTTTTCTTCTGCGGCAGGAATTTCCTTGTCAAAATATGCTGTGGGATCCCAGACGATCATTGATGCAAGGGGAGTGATGAGGGCGAGAATAAAACCGATAATTCGCATTAATACAGCCATAAATATTTTCTCCTTTTATTGATTTGTTAAAATTCTAACACAGCAAATCTGCGTTTTCAATTGATTTTGAAATGTGATATTATTTTTGTCGTTTTATACAACAAAGCACTATGTTTTTTGTTAAAGAGTAACAGAAGAATTTGCTGATTCAATTACCTTTTCTGCAACTGCGCGGAGTTGATCCATCGTTTCCAACGCACCTATTTCCTGTCTTAATGCGGCCGCACCTCTTACGCCTTTTATGTACCAGCCGGAATGTTTGCGAGCCTCTCTCATGCCGATATAATCGCCTTTGTATTCGCAGAGTTTTGCAATATGGCGAATCATTGTTTCCATGCGTTCTTCAATAGGCGGTTCAGGCAATATGATTCCGTTTTTGAAATATTCGTTTATCCGGTTGAAAAGCCACGGCGCGCCGAGCGCTCCTCTGCCGATCATTATAAAATCGCATCCTGTTGTTTTATACATATTCTCGGCAGAAATCGGGTCAACTATATCACCGTTGCCGATAACAGGAACTGAAACCGCTTGTTTAACCTGCTTGATTATATCGAGGTCAACGGGCGGAGCATACATCTGTTTTCTTGTTCTGCCGTGAACGGTTATTGCCGCTGCGCCTGCGGTTTCCTGAAGTTTTGCCATATGAACGGCATTGAGGTTTGCTTCATCCCATCCTGCGCGGATTTTAACCGTAACCGGCAAATCAATTGCTTTTGCGCATGCTTCTGTTATTCTTGCAGCAAGGTCAGGATCTTTCATCAGTGCGCTTCCGCCGCCGTTACCCGCAATTTTAGGGGCAGGGCAGCCCATGTTGATATCAACCGCTTGGCATCCTGTTGCTGCTGCTTTTTTTGCCGCTTCTGCCATTGTTGCAGGGTCATTTCCGAAAATCTGCACAGCCGCAGGCTTTTCGGTTTCACCGAGCATCATAAGGGTGTCAGATTTTCTGTCATGCATGGTCAGTCCTTTTGAACTAACCATTTCGGTCACAACATATGCTGCTCCGAATTCGATGCAGAGTTCCCTGCAGGCTCTGTCTGCAACGCCTGCCATCGGTGCAAGAGCCGCGTAACCGTTTATTTCAAAGTTTCCGATTTTCATTGATTTCTCCAATCAGCCGTGAAATATTTATAATTTCTTGAATTTTATTATATCAAACGAGCAGATGTAATTCAATATGATTTTTGTTGATTGACAAGTCAGTGAAAACCAATTACAATTAAGACAATCGGAAAGGATTGATATAAAATGAGCAAACTTTTATCGGCATCCCTTATGTGTGCGGATTTGATGAATCTTGAAAAATCGGTTAACGAACTGAAAAATGCTGGTATAGACTATTTGCATATTGATATAATGGACGGATGTTTTGTGCCCAATATAACTTTGGGGTTTGATTTGGTTAATTCAATAAAGTCAATAACGGATATTTCTTTGGATGTTCACATGATGGTTAATGAACCGTCGAGATTTATTGACAGAATGAATCTTGATAAAAACGATTATCTTTGTGTTCACTGCGAATCGGAGGTTCATATACAGCGTACTCTTTCTCAAATACGGGAAAAAGGCTGCAAAACAGGTATGGCAATCAATCCTCAAACACCAGTTGAAAGCATGAAATATCTGACGGATTATATTGATATGGCACTGGTAATGACTGTAAGCCCCGGTTTTGCAGGTCAGAAAATCTTTGCGGGAGCAGAGAGAAAAGTCTCTGATGCCAGAAAGTTTCTTGATGAATGCGGATGTTCACATATTCCAATTGAAGTTGACGGAAATATAAGCGTTGAAAACGGTGCAAAACTCAGCCGTTGCGGTGCTGAAATATTTGTGCTCGGAACAAGCAGTCTGTTCCTTAAAGGTAAAACACTAAAGCAGGCGGCAACCGAGTTCAGAGAAGTTCTGTAATTTGGGGGATAAGTATGTATAGCAATATTCGTGCTGCGGTCGTAGGCAGTATTAATATGGATTTAATTCTCAGAGCAGATAAAATTCCGCAGGCAGGCGAGAATCTTCTCGGAACGGATTACGGATATTCAAATGGCGGAAAGGGAGCAAATCAGGCGATAGGATTATCGCGTTTAGGCGCGGCTACAAAACTTATCGGAAAAGTTGCCGATGATGCCAACGGTCAGAAACTGCTGGAAAATCTGAAAAATAACAATGTTGACGTGTCAGGTGTATCTACATCGGGCAGTCAGACAGGTCTTGCCGCCATTATACTCGACGGCGAGGGAAATAACCGCATTATTGTTTATGAAGGTGCAAATGCTGAAATAGATGCTGCATCTGCCGCAGAACACATTACGGATGATATAGACCTTCTGCTTGTTCAGTTTGAAATCAGCGAAGAGGTTGTAACCGAATGTGTCAACAGAGCAATTGAGCAGAATATTATTACCGTTGTGGATTGCGGACCTGCCAAACCTTTTGAACTCGAAAAAATACAAGGTGTTACGATTATATCACCGAATGAAAGCGAAACCGAAATGTTGACAGGTGTTTTCCCGAAAGATGAAGAATCTGTTCTCGAAGCCTCAAAGATTCTTATGGAGAGAAGCAAGGCAAAGTATGTTGTGCTTAAACTCGGCTCAAGGGGATGCTCAGTGTGGGACGGTGAATGTTTGCGGTTGATGCCTGCATACAAAAGCAAAGTTGTTGATACAACTGCGGCAGGTGACTGTTTTACGGCTGCAATGGCTTTGGAGTATTTTCACAGCGGAGATATTTATGCAGCATGCGATATGGGAAACAAAGCGGGCAGTATATCAGTCAGCCGAATGGGTGCACAGGCATCAATGCCGACGGTTGAAGATATCTCCAAAATATAATAAAAAAGCGGACACAACTCTGTTTTTGTGAGTTGTGTCCGTTTTTTACATTTGCTCTAATATATATTTTTTTACATCCTCAAGTTTACTGCGTTCCCATGCCTTTTCTTTTTCTTTTTCAGCAAGAGGGCAGATGATAAAAAAATCCAGCGTTTCGCCGGGCACACGCCCGGTTCTCAATGGTTCGGCAAAGTGTTCCGCCCATTCTTCTTCAGTTGCATCTTTGAATCGTTGCGGATTAAGATATGTCATCTGGCGCTTTGTGGCGGCAATCAGCATTTTTGCGGATAAGGGAGCAAGAAGACTATATTCTTCCTCCTGCACATCGACAAAAATTCTCGGCAAATCTCCCTTGACAACGTGTTCGGGTCCTCTGAGAATTTTCAATCCCATCGGTTCCCATGAAAATTCTGTTTCCGTAAATTTTATTTTTACAAGCAGACCGATGTCTGTATTATACTGCGATCTTTGATAATCGGTGTCAAAAATAAAATTACCGAGCGAATAGAAAATAATTTTGTCGCCAACCGTTTCATAGTTCATCGGAACATGCGGATGATGCGCAACTACTATATCTGCGCCCATTTCAAGGTATTTGTGATAACGCTCTCTTGTATAAGGCGAGGGCAGCGGAGTGAATTCTTCGCCGGCATGCGCAACGACAATGCACCAGCGGCAAGTTTTTTTGATTGAATCAATTGTATTTTGGATTGCGTCAAGATCGCTCCAACTGTAGCAGCCTGCTTTATTTTCATCGGCTTTTCTGCATGCACGCTGATAGCCTACGCCGAACATGCCTATTCCGCCGGCTTCGTCAAGTATAACAGGCTGCATTGCCTGCTTGATGTTCATGCCTGCGCCTATAGTTTTAGCGCCGTTTTTTTCTGCTTCTTTAAGCGTACTTTCTATGCCGAATTCGCCTGCATCCATAATATGGTTATTACATATGTTCCATATGTCTGCATGCATATTTCTCAGCACTTTTGTTGCGGCAGGGTCCATTGTGTGCAGCAACTGCTGAACGCCGCTTTGAGTTGTGTTCTGAGGAACTTCGGCTATAGGTCCCTCAACATTTGTTATTACATGGTCGGCGCTGTGAAGAAAATCAAGAACATCTTTTGAGAGAAGTTCATCATCATCCCACTGACCGTACATATATCTGTCAAAACCGATATCGCCCGTAAATACAAGCGAAGTTTTATCTTTCATACATATTCCCTTTCAAAACAGAATGGATTGTTATTATAGACTATTATACAATATATTGCACTGTAAATTCAAGGCGATGTTTATTGTTGCGCTGTTAACATGTGCAAGTTTCATTAGGCACATGTCTTCGTCCCAGATTTCGGGGGTTTTTATCCACTGATCGGGGTTGTAGTCGCCGCCGTGAATGATATGATTAAAAAACTTTTTTCCATAAAGTCATATCCTGAAGTTTATTCTGTTCCATATGAAATATATCATATTACTGACCGTTTTGCAACAATACCGAGTTTTTAATCGCTGAATTTGATTGAATTTTATATGTTTTTTTGATACAATAATTAAAACACAAAGAAACGCATAACAATCAGGGAGGCGTATTATGCCCAACGGATATATTTCAACAGACAGAATATTGAATAAACTGGATGAATTTCTCGGCAAAAACGACTATGTTTCAGCCGAAAAACATCTTTTATATTGGTATTCCGAATCCAAAAGCGTTGACGATAAAAAATCTATGCTGCTTATAAAGAATGAACTTATGGGTCTTTACCGTAAGTTATCGAGAAAAGATGATGCGCTCAATGCCGTTTCTTCATCACTCGAACTTGTTGCTGAAATGGGCATAGAAAACAATATAGGTGCAGGCACAACTTATCTCAACTGTGCTACGGTGTATAAAGCATTTGCTATGTCAGAAAAATCTTTGCCTCTGTTTGAAAAAACTTTGGCAATTTACAAAAAGGAACTTGTGCCGACAGACAAAAGATTCGGCGGTCTTTATAACAATATGGCTCTTGCTTTGGTTGACCTGAAAAGGTTTGATGAGGCATATGTTTTGTATGATAAAGCAATTTCGGTTATGAGTGAAGCGGAAAACGGAGAACTTGAGGTCGCCATAACATATCTCAATATCGCAAGCGCTAAAGAGAGCGAATTAGGCGCAGTAGAGAGTGAAAAAACAGTGAATGACTTTTTGAAAAAGGCGATTTTTATTTTGGATAATCACCAAAATAAAGACGGATATTATGCTTTTGTATGCGATAAATGTGCCTCGGTTTTTGGCTATTTCGGCTATTTTGTTTATGAAAAAGAGTTAAATGAAAGAGCAAGGAGAATTTATGAAGGGTCTTGAACTGTCTGAAAAATATTATTACGAACACGGAGCGGATATGATTCGCGAAAATTTTGCTGATTTCGAACAATATCTTGCGATAGGTCTTGTCGGAAGCGGTTCAGAATGCTTCGGTTATGATGATGAGATATCAACAGACCATGATTTTGAGCCGGGATTCTGCATCTTTTTGCCTGACGAGGATTTGGTGGACTCAAGGACGGAATTTTTGCTTGAACGAGCATATTCAAAACTTCCAAAGGAATTTATGGGGTACCAAAGAAGCAAAATAAATCCCGTTGGCGGCAACCGTCACGGAGTAATAAGAATGAGCGATTTTTTTGAAGCGAAAACAGGCAGCAAAAACGGTGATATTCCCTTGAATGCATGGTTTTACATTTCCGAACAGTTTTTACTTGAAGCAACGAACGGAAAAATATTTTGTGACAATTTAGGACGAATGACCCAAATCAGAGAAAAACTATCGTATATGCCCGAGGATATAAGGCTCAAAAAGTTGGCAGGCAACCTTTTGATTATGGCTCAGGCGGGTCAGTATAATTACAGCCGCTGCATCAAAAGGGGAGAAACTGCAGGCGCTCAGTTGGCTGTATGTGAATTCGTAAACGCTGCTTTAAGGTCTGTTTTTCTTTTGAACAAAAAATATATTCCTTATTATAAATGGGCATTCCGTGCACTCAAAGATTTATCTGTGCTTTCTGATTTGCATAACGATTTGGAGTATTTGATTTCAAGCGGAAACACTGAAAGTGAGGCAATTGAAAAACAGAGGATAACAGAGAATATTGCAGCGGCAGTTATCAGAGAACTTTTCAGCCAAAACATAACACGGTCAGAATGCAAAGAACTCGAACGACATGCATATTCTGTTAATGATAAAATAAAAAATTCCGAAATACGCAATCTTAACATTTTATATGCGGTATAACAAAAAGCGAAGCCTTTGTATATGGCTTCGCTTTTATATTATCCGAAAAGATTGTTATAAAGTTTTCTTAAATCAGCATAAACCGTTTCAAGTTTTTGAGTAATAGTTTTTATAAGATCAAAAATGTCATTGCTGTCTTCTGCTTCGGATTCACCTGTTGCAGTGCTGTCAAACACAAAAGCAAATCGTCCGCCGGGGGCGGCATCACCGTTGACATAAAATGCGGTTGCATCACTGCCGAGCAGATTATCCGACCACTTGAAGTTGAATTTTACATCTTTCTCTGTCAACCCAAGTGCATTTCTGGGCACGGAAATCTGCAAAACGTTGCCGATTACAGTATAGTCAACCTTGCAAACCTCCTCAAAAACAACGCCGCCCAATGATTTTTCAAGTGTTGCTTTGCTGCCTTGAGGGGACTCTCTGTTAATCAGAAATTCAAAACCTTCCCAGTTTGCCGAAATACCGCTGGGGTCGGTATCAATAAGCAGACGCATCCAGTCGGTATCGGTTGAGGCGGTAAGGTTGTCAGCGGTTTTAACAAAGAAATAAATGTTTTCGCTGTCATATGCAATTTTTGACTGAATGATATCGTTGCGCAGAGTGTTGTTAGTATAGTAATATCCTTTCCAACCTGCACTGTTGCGGTTTTCACCGCCTCGGTAATGGTTGTATTCGGGCAGAACGGAATCCCATTGAGAAACAGGGCCGTTTATATCAATGCTTTTTTCTGCATCGGTTTTTGGCAGGGGAGAAGCGCCTTTAAAACGGCGTACATTTTCAACAAGTTGGTAGTAATAGTGGTCTTTGAGTATTCCCGAAGAGGGTTCTATATCTCGGCTGTATTCGGGATTGTATTGGTCAGGGAATGCATTTTCGGTTCCTGCCCAGTTTTCCCATCTTCCTGCTATCCACTCGTTAAAACCTGTTACAAATATTATTTCCGGGTCCTGAGAAATTGCGTAATCCCATTGCTGTTGGAAGTTAAGACCGTAAAGCAAGGAGTTTTCAATGCTTTTATCAACAACAATTTCTTCGCCTGCGTAGGTGTAACTGTAAGAGAAATCGCCTTCGGTGAAACTTCTGCCCTGAACTGTTCCGGCAGGGCTGTTCATTGCGATAAGTCCGTCTTCGTTTGCGTTCTGAGCAACAGATACGCACATTTCTTCAACTCCGCCAAACAGCCTTTTGCCGAACTTGGTTTGTTTGTAATCTGAACACCATCCCCAGGTGTCTTCATAATACGCGGTGTCAGATGCAAAATAGGTTGATTCATTATCTCTGAAAGTAAAGAAACGGAAAATGTCTTTGTCTTTTTCAACCGAAAGGTTAAGCGCACCAACATCTGCCATAAGCATGGGTTTTCCGTCCCACATGAACCAAAGATCGCTGTATCTGCCTTTGCTGTAGAGGTTATCGTAAATATCGTAAAGTTGAGTGCGAGTTTCTTCCGAACCGCCGAAGTTAAGGATAAATGATATGTGAGGCACATCAACGCCTTCCGCCTTTGCTTTACTCCATACTTTTAGTAGGGCTTCGTATCCTTCGGTGAAAACCTGAGTACCGTTTGTTGTGTCAAAAAATACAGCATCTATATCTGCATCGGCAAGGAGTTCTGCGTGTTTGCGAAGAATGTATTCGTCCGTGTTTGTGTAAAAACCGTAAAGAGGTTCATCCCAAAAATACGGTCTGCCGTCATATGTTCCGCCCCATGCGGGATGGTCCCAGTCATTTACCGCTTCGGGGAATTTATCAAGAACGCTGCCGGTGGTGATAGGCTCATGGTCATTTATCCAAGGGTAGTGCCATGTCCAGTAAAACATCGCAACATATTTATTCTGTTTTTTATCTCCGACTTCATTGTTTGAAGAAAGAGTGCGCCCAAGTCCGTCAACTGCCGCCCATGTTGAAGGGTTAATATCGTTTTGAACGCTGTTTGTTTCTGTTACGGCAGCGGCAGACAAACTGAAAATTAATGCCATACAAAGAACAGAAATTAATGTTTTTTTGATTTTCATATCATTTCTCCTCGGTTTTCGATACAGTTTTGCAGAGTTTCATTTAGATAATAACAGTAATTTTTACGAAAATCAACGATTTTTATATCAAAAACAAGGGCTTGAAGAACTACACTTCAAACCCTTGTTTTGTCATCCGGTTATTTTACTGTAACGGCTTGCTCTTTCAAATTCTTCGGGTGTACCGAAGCCTTCGGCAAGGTTCTCGTTTATCAGTTTTATGATTTCTGTATGGAGGCGATCGTTTGCTTCTTCTACAGTTAATCCTTTTGTTGAAAAAGGTTTTCCTATTCTTGAGCAAAGTGTTTTGCTTCTGAATTTGTATTCTCCCGTAACTGCTACCGGAACCATCATTGCTTCGTTTTTGCAGGCAAGTGATGCTGCTCCGTATTTGAATTCACCAATCAGATTATCGGTTTTATTCCTTGTTCCTTCGGGGAAAATGCCCAGTGCACCGCCGCTTGAAAGCACGGCATTGGCAGATGCTTTTGCGTCTTCATCGTGCCCGTTTCGGTTAACGCATATGCAGCCTGTAAGTTTGAAAAACCACGCAAATGACTCTTTGAAATATTCTGATTTTGCCATGTAGTTTATGGGTCGGTGTGTTGCAAGTGCGGCAAGGCACTGGTCAAGCACATGTTTATGGTTGCTGCAGACTACAACTGCGCCTTTTGAGGGGATATTGCCTTTTCCGAACACTTTGGGGCTGTAATAAAGACGGAATATCAATAAAAGAACGGGAGCAAGTAATCTGTATCCCCAGGTTCTCGGCTTCTTAGCCATCAGCAAACAGCCTCCCTTGCACTTTCTTTTTGCAGTTTCATAAAGTCGATTTTGTTATAGGCTGTTTTGGGGAGAAGGTCAACAAATTCGTATTTATAAGGAACACTGTAATGCATGAGTTTCTTTTTGCAGTATTCACGGATTTCGTTTTGGGTTTTCTCACTCTTTTCCGTTCCGTTTTTAAGAACGATATATGCTTTTGCAACCTCTTTTTTGTACTGATGAGGCACGGCAACAACAACGCATTTTTCAACGAAATCCAACTCTTCAATAACGCTTTCTATCTGGGTAGGATAAACGTTGAAACCTGAGGTTATCATCATTCTCTTTATTCTGAGTTTGTAATGAACAAATCCGTCACTGTCAATAGATGCCATGTCACCTGTATGAAGCCAGGTTTTTCCGTCAGCATGAATGCGAAGGGTGTTTTCTGTTTCTTCGGGGTTGTTTCTGTAGCCTATCATAACTGTGGGGCCGCTTACGCAGAGTTCACCATCTTCACCCGCAGGAAGAATGTTGGTTGTACCGGGTTCAACAATGCACATTTCAGTTCCGATAAGAGGCTTACCGATTGTTCTTGATTTATAATTATCACCAACGGAAAGGCTGAGCGCAGCAAGTCCTTCGGTCATGCCGTAGCCTTCGCAGATTTTAATACTCGAATTATGCGCAGCCAAGAACTCGTTAACGCTTTTTTCAAGTTTTTCGGGGAGTGTATCTCCGCCGCTGACAGCATATTTAAGGAAAGAAAAATCAATTTTATCTGTTCCTTTTGCTTTAAGCAATGCATCGTAAAGGGTGGGAACACCGAAAATCATTGTGGGTTTATACTTTTTAAGAGTGTTTGCAAATTTTTTTGCATTAAACTGAGGAATCAATACAGAACATGCGCCGAAGCAGAATGAAACATGCACGCAAACGCCAAGACCAAAGCCATGGAAAATCGGCAGGATAGCAAGAATTTTATCGCCGGCCCTTACATCTCTTAAGGTTAACACAGCCTGAATTCCAAAAGCGTTGAAATTACGGTTTGAGAGCATGATATCCTTTGGGGTTCCGGTTGTTCCGCCGCTGTGAAGAATAACGGCAACTTCGTTGTTAGCATCGCCATTGGGATAGTATTCTGCAACATCTTTTGATTTTTTTGAGAATTCATCCCACGATATATATCTTTTATCAGACTTGTCATATTTATAATTCTTTATACATTTAAGAGCATAAAGCGTTTTCATTACGGCAGGCATTGAGTTGCCTGCGGAAGCAACGATAACTTGCTTCAAAGGCGTTTCGTCAATAATGTTTGCAATCTTTTCACTGCAGATATCAACACAAAGAAGAATTTTACTTTTAACCCTGTTTATATGGTTCTTTATTTCTTCCTGCGCAGAAAGGGGATGAAGAATATTTGCAACAGCACCGATTCTGTTGAGAGCATAAATGCTGATAACTGCTTCGGGGGTGTTAGGCATAATAATCGTAACAATATCACCTTTGCGAACGCCTGATGCATGGTATGCACCTGATATTTTTTCGATTTTTTCAACTAAATTCTTATATGAGCACTCGTTACCGAAATACTCATATGCGGATTCATTGGGTTGATTTTCAGCGGAGATTTTGAGCATGCCGAACATTGAAGTATCGGGAACATCAAAACCGAGCGCTGAATTGGGATTCTCAAATTTGAAAAAAGGATTTGCTGATACTTTACTCATTTTTTACCTCACAATATACCTATATCTTGTTTCATACCTCTGACAGCCATTACTGCTCCTACAGTTAAAACAACTGCTACGGATGCGGCTGCAAAATATTTTTTAGGTATTTCTTTTTTTATCATTCTGTCTTTGATTAACTGTTCCGCTATACGGATTCTGTCCGATTTCGGAAGTGAGATTGAACCGATTAATCTCACATATTCTTTTATCTCATAATCAATCACGGTAACTCCTCCGATTCCAATGATTTTTTCAAAAGTTCTCTGCCTTTTTGAAGGCGTTTTCTTACGGCTTCTTCGCTTATGCCGATTATATCGGCGATCTCTTTGCATTTATAACCCTCAATATAATACAATGTTAAAACGATTTTATGTTTGACGGGCAAACTCATAATAAGTTCAAATGTTTCAAAATCATTTTCACGGATGCCTATATTTTTTACATCATCAATATTAAGGGTGTCTCTTCTTATGCGGAACATCATCATGTTTTTGCTGATATTGGCCGCAACTTTAATCAGCCAGGCTTTTCGGTGTTCCTCACTTTCAAATTCAGGAGATTTTGTCAGGTATTTTAGAAATGTTTCCTGAACCGCATCTTCTGCATCGTCGCGGTTGCCGAGAATACAGTAAGAAACTCTGAAAATTAAGGAGGTATATTTTTCGACAAGTTCTATAATTTCCGCATCGGATTTGTTTTGGTTTCTCTGCAAAACTTTTAAATACCTCCTTGATTACATTGTGATTTTACGGGCAGTGTATAAGGTTTTCTCTTCGTAAAACTACCCATTAAGGATACAAATGAGAAGTTGAAAACGTGAATTTTAATTTGTTAATATTTTGTGAACTTTTTGTTCAAGAGTAAAAAACGGACAAAAACAACAAACAAATTAATTTTGTATGATTTAGGCGAGTCAATAAAAAACGGCTTACAGAGATTTTTACCTCTGCAAGCCGCAGTTATGCTTTTTGTTTATTTCTGATAAATTCTTACATAGTCAATGATATACTCTGTTTTGTATGAATCTTTGTCTATTTGAGAGAGTTTGTCTTCATCAGGTATTTCTAACGATACAATAACATCTTCCAAAACTTCCGAAACACCGTTGCCAAAGGAAGTGCGTCGTGTTTCAACACCGTTTACATAGAAAATATATTCATCATCAGTCCATTCAAGCCCGTAAGTGTTGTATTCTTCATATATGTTGTCACCGTAGAAAGCACCGAGCCTTTCTGATTGGAATCCTTCCTGTATGCCGTCAACGCCTGCACAGTGAACAGTTTGAACAACGGAATCTTTACCGATTTTGTTTTCCCAACTCATTGACTCGAAAATATCAATTTCCGCACCGCCGATTCCGCCTTTTGAAACCGCTGCATTATACGGAGAATCAGCCTGAAGCCAGAATGCTGACCAGAATCCTTCACCTGAATTTACAATACAGCGAATTTCAAAATATCCTTTGCAGTAACGCTCTTTAAGTTTAACCATGCCTGTGTACCATCCCTCGCCGTATTCACCGTCGGTCAGGTATTCGCCGCTGAGAATCATATTACCGTTTTCTAATCTTACTTGGCTTTCGGCATTGAAACCGCCTCTGCGCGGGCCGCTGCCTCTGTATTCCCAAGCATCGGTGTTGAGTTGAGTACCGTTAAATTCATCTTCAAAAACAAGGCTGTAACCGTTAAGGTCAAGTGCTTCGCCCCTAGGTGTGGTGGGCAAATCAAAAAGAGTAAGACCGAAAAGTTCAATTATTGCAAGAAGTGATGCGATAATCTTTTTAGGAGAAAACGATGTGAATATTTCGGTAAGATAGTACAGTTGCTGTTCAACGCCCCACATCTGCCTTGGAGCAAGTTTCAAAACTTCCGTTAAAAATGTTTCAAACATAAAAACACCTCAATATTTATTTGTTGATTTGATAGCAATTAAATTCTAACAATGAAATTAAATAAAGTCAATATTTTTATATCGGTATTATGCGCCTGTATTCACGGCAATGTTTTTTGATTATATTACAAAACAGTAACACAAAGTTACAAGGTTGTAAATTGACATAAAAGAATTTTACAAATATAATATAATTAGATTTGTAAAGGAGTGATAATGGTGAAAAAAGTATTAAATGTATTTTTGTTTGTGTGTATTTGCCTGTTTTCGGTTACTGCTTTATCATCATGCTCTTATTCTAAAGGTGATTTGACCGGCACAACAACAGAAGTTCTTGATACAGAAGAAACTTATAAAACGAGCGGAACATGTAATGATACCGTGAAATGGAAATATGATGCATCGACTTCTACTTTCTGTTATTTCGGAACAGGAAAAATCACAAATTCTGACGGCGTTGTCGAAAAAGAAGAGTCTTACTGGGCAGGAATTGCAGAAAACATTCGATTTGAAGAAGGAATAACCGGTGCAGAAGAACATACCTTTTGGATTTTTAACAAAATCAAATCTTTTCATATACCTGCAAGTTATATAGGTGTTATACCCAAAACTGAATATGCAGAAAAATTTATTGTTGCAGGAAACAACCCAAAGTATTCTTCTGATGAATACGGAGTTTTGTTCAATCAGGACAAAACAGAAATTATCCGTTATCCCAAAGGAAGTCCGATTGAAATTTACGAGATACCGGAAGGCGTGCTGCGTATCCGCGGCAATGCTTTTGATGGAAGTGAAAATCTGAAAACTGTAACTATTCCCGAAAGTATTGAAAGTATTTCAATAACAACGTTTGAAGAATCATCTGTATATACCAATCCCCAAAATTGGAAAGATGGTGTGTTTTATGCAGATGATCGTCTTGTTAAAGTCGATTGTGATACAAAGGCAGAGAATATTGTTGTAAAAGATGGCACTCACAAAATTGAAGCATATGCTTTTTCAATGTGTGATAATGTTAAGTCAATTACCATTCCCGACAGTGTGAAAATTATAGGAGAGCAGAATTTTGTAAACTGCTCATCTCTTGAAAGAATTTATATTGGCAGCGGAGTTGAGGATATAAGCGGTTCTCCGTTTTATTTTGAAACAGATGGAATGCCTTGCAGCCAACTGAAAAGCATTGATGTAAGCAAGGATAACAAATATTTTACAAGTGTTGACGGCGTGCTCTTCAGCAAAGACATGACAAGTCTTATTCAATATCCCTATGGCAAAACTCAAAAGGAATATACCGTTCCTGACAGCGTTACTTATATACATCCGGGCGCTTTCAGATATTGCAACGGATTAACTAAACTTACTGTAGGTAAAGGAATAACCGTTATAGACTTTATTATGCTTTACGGTAATGACAATATAGAAACAGTTGTTTTGCCAAATACGCTTACAAAACTTGACGGCGGCGCATTCAAATATTCGGGTATAAAGTATATTGATATTCCTGATAGCGTAGCGTATCTTGGTTCTGAAGCGATGACGGGGTGTTCTCGCCTTGAAACGGTTAACATCGGCAAAGGCGTTTCGTATATAGATAATTGCGCAATAAGCAATAACGCCCTTAAAGCGGTGAATGTTGACCCTGAAAACAAGTTTTTCACAAGTGAAAACGGTATTTTATATAACAAGGACAAAACTGAGTTGTGTATATATCCCGTTAATGCCGAAGGTACGATTTACCGTATACCCGAAAGTGTAAAAGAAATCAGACCGAGTGCAATAGAGAATTCAAAATATCTTAAAAAAGTATATGTTGGCAAAAATGTTGAAATAGTAGGGATTTGTAATTTTTACGGGTATAAAAATGAATACAGTGAGGATTATATAACACAGACAACATACGATATTTATTATGACGGAACGGAAAAACAATGGAACAAACTTTTTGAGAGTGAATATGAAAGAAAGTATATAGATAAAACAAAAATTCATTTCTCATAATACAAAAAGTCTCGACTTTTGTCGGGGCTTCTGCTTTTGTGCGGATAACAGGACTTTAACCTGAACTGCGGCACAGGTTTGGTCGAACTGCACTGAAAAAGAAAAAACACAAGCCACCCTGACGGATGGCTTGCATTTTTGGTACGGATGTTCATAACACAAGTTGTTCTCCGGTAATACATATTCTATCTTTCGTACTCTAATATATTTCCTCATATATGGAGGAATACATAATGTCAAATATCATTGAAGAATTATATTATGGCAACATTGAACCGCAGGAATTGAATTCCGAACTGTCCAGTAAGTTAAGCAAGAAATTGAATGCACTTACCGAAAAGGAAGAACAACTCACCGCAAAACTTACCAATGAAAATAAAGAGTTGTTCCTTGATTATGTAAATACATACAATAAGTTTTTAAGTTTAAGCAATTCTGACAGTTTTATATCAGGTTTCAGACTCGGTGCTAAATTTATATACGATACATTTAATGAAAGTTTAAAAGGTTGAAGGTTTATTTTATAACACCATGCCTCATATCTGATTTGCTTATTATAGCATTAATTACACTATAGGCTTTACTTGCAAGTATTGTGTTTGTTTGAGATAGTTGTATCATATACATAAAGCAATCGCGTTCTGAAGAAATAAATTCCACTTGATTCTTGTTGATTTTGTTGGCAAACCAAGTTAGAATCGTTTTTATTTGTGAATTGTTATTCCTATTTAAAAGATTGGCAATGTGTTTCTTTAATTGCGCTAAATTTGAATCAGTAAATAGACTTTTTTCAGGCTTAATTAACCATGAAAAAAACATTTTCAATTCTTCTGTGTCAACAGCGGGATAATCAAATACACAAGGAACAATTTCTGTTTTATTCCCGTTTATCCTAAGACGAAATTTATTTAAGATTTGTTGGATTTGAATTTTCAAATCTAACAATAACTCTTGAGAATTGGAAAAAAACGTAAAATCATCGACATATCTAACATAGGAAATATTTTTATCTTTAATAAGATCATTTATCTGATAATCAACACACAGCATACAGAGTTCTGCTGCAACATGAGAAGAAAAAACACCTGCCGGAATACCTTTTGTTTGATTATCGTTAATTCTTTGATGAAATAAATCTAAAAACTCAAAATACTTTTCAGGAAAATGTAAGCTTGTAAATGGCTCCATATTAAAAATTCTATGAAAATAATGTGTATATAAATTGGGAAAAAATGATTCTAAATCTATTTTCATTTTAAAAAGATATGAGTCTTGTTTGTTGTAATATAATTTTCTGTTTCTGTTAAGCATTGCAGAACCGGTTATTTTGTTGTTCTTTTCAGCAAAAATACCAGCTTCAATTTCATACGTTTCATCATCATACTCCGTTCTTATCTCAAATGTTTTTTCAAACATAAGATATGAGTTAGAAGCTATAACAATATTCCTATTCGAGTCATTCATATATAATTCTTGAAAAATATCATCATACATATGCAGAGTGTTATATATAAAAGCAAGATAGTGTTTTAAGTTTGGTATTTGCATTTCTCTAAGGCTACTATTATTTTTAAAATCATAATATGTTATCCCTTCTACCCCAGGCTTTCTAATATATGGTGGAGAGGAAACCTTTTTGAAATCAGTTACAAATGTATTCTCATCGAAACTATAGCATTCTGTTTTTTTGTTTTGAATATCCTCAAGTGCATTTAATATGCAGTTAGAAAGGTTATTGAAATCGATAATTGGCGGTAATTCAGAATACCAAAGCCCTTTCAGAAGTATCAAAGCATTTTCCTCTAAACATTGTTCATTAAACTCCATATTATACACCTCTCATATTCTTATAAAACAGTAATTTGTTAAATAGTTTATTATAAACATCTATATATTATCAATTCTAATAAAATATCATGACCAAGCAATCTGATATGCAAAAATGTATCGATTTTTTGCAAAAACGCATATTTTGTCGAACTTTAGGTTAAAAAATAAAGATTTAGAAATTCAAAAATAACCCTTGACAAATTTCCTTCGTGGTGTTATAGTGACAAAAAACCAAACGAGGTAAATTCATGAACACATATCTTTTCAGAAAACTTGATATGGATATGAATTGGCTTGCACAGCATGATTATCAGTCATCTGGCAGGCTTATACCTCTATATTCATTTTGGGATAGATAACCTTATATTTCCATATGATTATAACGGTGTAAGCAGCTGCAGATGCTTACACCGTTTATTTTTTATTCAAAGGAGAATTGTTATGAAATTATTTGATTTAATCAAAAAGAAACTTTTCAAAAAGCAACCTGTAAAAACAGGTGATCATCTTGTAGATTTCTATAACCGTATTGATGAAGATTCCCGCCTTTTATCAAAGCACGGCAGAATTGAATTCCTTACAACCACAAAGTATATTGAGAAATATCTGAAAGACGGTATGAAGATTATAGAAATCGGTGCCGGTACCGGCAGATATTCGCATTACTTTGCTCAAAAGGGCTTCGAAGTTGATGCCGTTGAACTCATTGAGCATAACATCGAGATTTTTAAATCCAAAACTCAGCCAAACGAAAAAGTCAGCATCAGACAAGGTAATGCAACAAATTTGTTCGAATTTCCCGATGAAAGCTATGGTGTAACGCTTTTGCTCGGTCCGATGTATCATCTCTATTCG
>SVPH01000027.1 GCA_015065965.1 Oscillospiraceae bacterium | reverse complement strand
ACGCCGAGAACGGGGGTAAGGGTTGTGAAATGATAGTTCGCAATGATGGGTTTTGCCTGGCTGACAACGGAAACAAGCGTTGACTTGCCGACATTTGGGAAACCGAGCAGACCGACGTCCGCAAGGAGTTTAAGTTCAAGGCTGACTTCCCATTCTTCGCCGGGAGTGCCGTTTTTAGCAAAACGGGGAACCTGCCTTGTGGGTGTTGCAAAGTGGGGATTGCCCCATCCGCCTTTACCGCCTTTTGCAGCGATGAAAGGCTCGTTGCCCGACATATCAGCCATAACAGCGCCGCTTTCAACTTCTCTTATTATTGTGCCGCGAGGAACTTTGATTATGAGGTCTTCGCCGCCTTTGCCGTTTTTGCGTCCGCCTGAGCCGTTTTCGCCGTGAGGAGCGCTGTATTTTCTTTTGTAGCGGAAATCAGCAAGGGTTGCAAGGTTATCGTCAACCTGAAAAACTATGTTGCCGCCTCTTCCGCCGTCACCGCCGTCAGGGCCGCCTGCCGCAACATATTTTTCTCTGCGGAAACTTACCGCGCCGTTACCGCCGTTGCCTGCCTTTATTTTTATTTTCGCAATATCAACAAACATATAAACTTCCTTTTCTTTTGTTTGATTTAAGACATATGTTTACAGTATAGATTATACCCCATAATATTCTGTTTTACAATAGATATTTTTACAGCAAATTATAAAAAAATTATAATTTACAAATTTTTAACTGTTATTTTTTATAAAAGTATGTTATACTGTACTGTAATCATAAAATAGGGTAGTATTGGCAGGTGAGAGCATGGCAGTAAAAATCAGCGGAATTGATAACGGCAGTATCGCCGCAAAAAAGAAAATATGCGCAGGGGACAGTCTTATAAGCATCAACGGAAACGAGATTAATGATGTTCTAGATTACCGTTTTTATATCAATGAAACAAAGCTGCTGCTTGCACTCAGAACTTCTCAGGGTAAATATAAATTCGTGATGATAAAAAAGGACGAGTTTGACGATATCGGACTTGAGTTTGAAACCTATCTTATGGACAAGCAGAGAAGTTGCAAAAACAAATGCATATTTTGCTTTATTGACCAACTTCCCAAAGGGTTGAGGAAGAGCCTTTACTTCAAAGATGACGATTCAAGGCTTTCTTTCCTTTTCGGCAATTATATTACGCTTACAAATCTTACTGATGCTGAGGCAGAGCGAATTATAAAAATGCATATAAGCCCTGTAAATGTTTCGGTTCAGACCATGAACCCTGAACTGAGGGTTAAAATGATGGCAAATCCCAAGGCGGGAGAATCGCTTAAATACCTGCAGAAATTTGCGGATGCGGGCATTTCGCTTAATACTCAACTTGTGCTTTGTCCGTCGATTAATGACGGAGCGGAACTTGAATACAGCCTTAATGAACTTGCAAAACTTTATCCTGCAGCGCAGAGTATTGCCGCTGTTCCCGTAGGGCTTTCAGACCACAGAGAGGGTCTTTATCCGATTGAGCCGTACAGTGAAAAAACGGCAGGAGAAGTTATTGATATAATTGATAATTTCAACAAACGTTTTGAAAAAGAAAACGGTGCGGTTATTGCATATGCGGCTGATGAGTTTTATCTGAAAGCGAAAAGACAGATGCCCAATGCGGAATACTATAATGATTTTCCTCAACTTGAAAACGGCGTAGGAATGTGGGCACTGCTTAAATCGGAATTTGAAGATGCACTGCGAGAAATCAAAGTGACAGAACTCAACCGAAAAATAACTGTTGTAACAGGTGAAGCGGCATATCCGCTCATTTGTGAACTTGTTAATATGGTTCAGAATAAAATCAAAGGGCTTTCCGTGCAGGTGATTGCAGTTAAAAACAGACTGCTTGGCAGCATGATAACCGTTTCGGGTCTTATTTGCGGCACCGATATTCTGGATGCCGTTAAAGGGCTTGACCTTGGCGAGGAACTTATAATTCCGCCGAACTGCCTGCGCAGCGAGGGCGACATGTTCCTTGATGATATGACGGTTGAGGGACTTTCTGAAAAATTAGGAATAAAGATTACACAAAACGGCAGCAGCGGAGCAGATTTGCTTTCCGCATTGACAGGAGGGATATAAATGTCAAGTGTAGTGGCTATAGTCGGCAGACCGAATGTCGGCAAATCAACACTTTTCAACAAACTTGTAGGAGCAAGGCTTTCCATTGTAGACGATACTCCCGGCGTTACAAGGGACAGAATTTACGGTGAATGCGAATGGCTCAACAGGCATTTTATGCTTATTGATACGGGCGGTATTGAGCCTTATTCGGATGATGTTATTCTCAAACAAATGAGAAGGCAGGCGCAACTTGCCATAGACAGCGCAAATGTAATAATCCTTGTTACGGATATCCGTTCAGGTGTTGTTGCAACTGACAGTGAAGTTGCAGCAATGCTTCAGAAGAGCGGCAAGCCTGTTGTTCTTTGCGTTAACAAATGTG
Organism: Oscillospiraceae bacterium; assembly: GCA_015065965.1. Classification (GTDB taxonomy): domain Bacteria; phylum Bacillota; class Clostridia; order Oscillospirales; family Acutalibacteraceae; genus CAG-177. The sequence goes on along the minus strand of SVPH01000027.1, from coordinate 32,153 downwards.
ATACTCCGGGCGAACTTCCTCCTGATTTCTATGAATTCTATAACCTTGGTCTTGGTGATCCCATTCCCGTTTCATCTGTTCATGGTATGGGTACGGGTGATTTGCTTGACGAGGTGCTTAAATACCTTCCCGATGAAAGTAATGAAGAAGAGGAGGAAGATGCAATAAAGGTTGCCGTTATCGGCAAACCCAACGCAGGCAAATCTTCGCTTGTCAATGCTGTTCTCGGTGAGGACAGAATGATTGTTTCCGATATCGCAGGCACAACAAGAGATGCTACGGATTCGATAGTCGAAAATGAACACGGCAAGTTTGTTTTTATTGATACTGCAGGTCTTCGCCGCAAGAGCCGTGTTTATGACCAGATAGAAAAATATTCTGTTATCAGAGCAAGGATGGCTGTTGAAAGAGCGCAGGTGTGCGTTATCATGATTGACGCAACCGAGGGCTTTACCGAGCAGGATTCAAAGGTTGCAGGTATTGCTCACGAAATGGGCAAAGGCTGCATCATAGCAGTAAATAAGTGGGATGCTGTTGAAAAAGACGGCAAAACAATGGACAGTATGAGAAAGCAACTGATGAAAGATTTCTCGTTCATGTCATATGCACCCATTATCTTTATTTCCGCTAAGGAAAAAATCAGGCTTGACCGTCTGTTTGAACTTATAAAATTTGTTGATACACAGAATGCAATGCGTATTTCAACAGGTAAACTCAACGATGTTCTGGCGGATGCAACGGCAAGAGTTCAACCGCCTTCGGATAAAGGTAAGCGTTTGAAAATTTATTACATGACTCAAGCATCAACAAGACCGCCTACATTCGTATGCTTTGTCAATAACGCAGAACTTTTCCATTACAGTTATCAGCGCTATCTTGATAATCAGATAAGAGAAATTTTCGGTTTGGAAGGCACACCCACAAGAATGGTAGTGCGTGAAAGAGAGTCAAACAAGAAATGATAGTTTTGGGAATTGACCCCGGCTATGCAATAGTCGGTTACGGTGTTATTGAATATCAGAGCAACCATTTTAAAGTGCTTGACTACGGTGCAATAACCACCGAGGCACACACCCCTTTCAATGAAAGACTTGAACGCATTTATGACTGCGCATGCATGCTTATTTCAAAATATAAACCCGAGGCAATGGCAATTGAAAAACTGTTTTTTAACACTAACCAGAAAACGGCTATTGATGTTGCTCAGGCAAGGGGAACTCTTGTGCTTGCGGCGCAGAAGGCAAAAATGCCGATTTATGAATATACACCGCTTCAGGTGAAGCAAAGCGTTGTCGGCTACGGCAGAGCGGAGAAAAAACAGGTTCAGGAAATGACAAGGATTATGCTCAATCTTGAAAAAATCCCGAGACCCGACGATGCTGCCGATGCCTTGGCAATGGCGATCTGTCACTGCCACTGCGCAGGCTCGCTTATAGGTTCATTGAACCGCTATTAACGGATTCATCCGCAAAGGAGTTAGTCTATGTTCTACAGTTTAACAGGTACAGTTGTATTTTTTGATGAAAACAGCGTTGCGCTTGATTGCGGCGGCGTTGCGTTCAGACTTTTTACAACTAATAATACACTCAGAAAATGTGCTCCGATTGGCGAGGTGCAGACTCTTTTTACACATCTTAATGTGCGTGAGGATGCACTTGACCTTTTTGGGTTCGCCGATAAGAACGAACTCGATTGCTTTAAAATGCTTACAAGTGTTTCCGGTGTTGGCCCTAAAGCCGCTCTTGCAATTCTTTCACAACTTACACCGGATATGCTTGCGGTCAGTGTTGCAGGCGGTGATGTCAAGGCGATAACGGCAGCACAGGGTGTGGGCCCTAAAATTGCTCAGAGAGTGGTACTCGAACTTAAAGGTAAACTCGATTCCTTTGCAACAAGTTCCGAAACACTCGGCAACATTGCAGCGGTGCAGAAAGCAACCGTCAGTTACGCAGGCGAGGATGCGGTTAATGCCCTCGTCATGCTCGGTTACAGCAAATCCGAGGCAAGCATAGCGGTCGGCAGGCTTGACGGCAACCTTTCAACAGAAGAAATGATTAAGCAGGCACTTAAACAACTTGCAAAGAACATATAAAGCAGGAGGATTATCATGGATTTTGATTTTGAAAACAGAATTGTTGCTCCCGAATTTTCCTCCTCGGAAGATAACGATATAGAAGTTTCACTCCGTCCCAAGGTTCTGGGTGAATATATAGGACAGGATAAGGTTAAGGAAAATCTTTCAATATATATCGAGGCGGCACGCCGCAGAAACGAACCGCTTGACCACGTTTTGCTTTACGGACCTCCGGGTCTGGGCAAAACAACGCTCGCAGGCATTATTGCAAACGAGATGGGCGTTAATTTCAGGGTAACAAGCGGCCCTGCGATTGAAAAGCCGGGCGATTTGGCGGCTCTGCTCACAAATCTTAACGAAGGCGATGTGCTTTTTATTGATGAAATCCACCGTCTTTCAAGAGCGGTTGAAGAAGTGCTTTACCCTGCAATGGAGGATAATGTGCTTGATATCATCATCGGCAAAGGTCCTTCTGCACGTTCAATCCGTTTGGATTTGCACAAATTCACCCTTGTCGGCGCAACAACAAGAGCGGGTCAGTTAAGCGCACCTTTGCGTGACCGTTTCGGCGTTGTTCTTCGCCTTGAACTTTATACTCCCGAGCAACTTTCAAGTATTGTAAACCGCAGCGCAGGTATTCTCGGCATAGATATTGATTCCGACGGTGCGCTTGAAATTGCATCACGCTCAAGGGGAACGCCCAGAATTGCAAACAGATTGCTTAAAAGAGCACGCGATTTTGCTCAGGTTATGTGTGAAGGAGAAATCACAAAAGAGGCATCATCGCTTGCGCTTGACAGAATGGAAATTGATGAACTTGGTCTTGACTCCATTGACAGACTGATTCTCAAAACAATGATAAAGAACTATAACGGCGGACCTGTCGGTCTTGAAACAATTGCGGCAGCAGTTGGCGAAGAAGCCGTTACCATAGAAGATGTTTACGAACCGTATCTGATGCAGGTCGGTTTCCTCAGCCGTACTCCAAGAGGCAGAATGGTTACTCCTGCAGGCTATGCGCATCTCGGTATGACGATGCCCGGCCAGCAGAGATTGGATGTGTAATATATGAGAAAAGCGGATAATTGGATTGACTATGAACTTATAGATTGTTCTGACGGTGAAAGACTTGAAAGATGGGGCGATATTATTCTTGTGCGCCCTGACCCTCAGGTTATCTGGAAAACGCCGAAGGAAAATCCCCTCTGGTTCAATCCTCATGCAATATATAACCGCTCAAATACGGGCGGCGGCAGTTGGCGAATATGCAAAAAAATGCCTGATGTGTGGCAGATAAGTCTTGATGAACTTAAGTTCAACATAAAAACAATGGGTTTTAAGCACACAGGTCTTTTCCCTGAGCAGGCTGTAAACTGGAAGATGACTGCCGATATAATCAAAAACGCAGGCAGACCCGTTAAAGTGCTCAATCTTTTTGCATATACGGGCGGTGCAACCGTTGCGGCGCTGAGTGCAGGCGCAAGCGTAACGCATGTTGACGCTTCAAAGGGCATGACCCTTTGGGCAAAAGAGAATGCTGCGGCTTGCAGACTCACCGATGCTCCCGTCAGATGGCTTGTTGATGACTGTATAAAGTTTGTTCAGCGTGAAATAAGAAGAGGCAATAAATACGATATCATCATTATGGATCCTCCGTCATACGGCAGAGGACCTGGCGGCGAAGTTTGGAAACTTGAAAACGAGGTTTACGGCTTTGTTGAACTTTGCTCGCAACTTCTTTATGAAGATTCTCTTATGGTGCTGATAAATTCATATACAACCGGTCTTTCGCCGAGTGTTATGGAATATATTCTCGGTGAAACCGTTCAGAAGCAGTTCGGCGGTTCAACAAGCAGCGACGAAATCGGCATCCCCGTTTCATCAAAGCCCGGCAGAGTTTTGCCCTGCGGTGCAAGCGCAATATGGCTTGGGAAGGGTGTAAAATAATGAAAAGCGTAAAACGCGGAAGAGGTCCGTCTTTTATGGGCGGAATAATGAGCATTGCAATGGGTCTTTTCGGCTTGTTGTGGACAATTTTGGTTGCTTCAAGCGGCGGCGGATTTTTTGCTCTTTTCGGATTGATATTTATAGGGATTGCGGTTTTTAATGCAATTTACAACTTTAAAAATGCTACAGGCAAAAACCGTTATTCAGAATATGATATAACCGATGAAAACGAAGAATCTGACCCATGGGATGAACATTTCGGCAATAATGAGAAAACCGAGATTCCCGAGCATAATAAAAAAGGCAGATACTGCCCCTATTGCGGTGCAAAGGCAGAAAGTGATTTCAGTTTTTGCGCAGAATGCGGCAGGGAATTGCCTTAAATTCAACTTAGTTGAAGGATGTTACGATGAGCGAAAAAATTATTGAATTTGATAATGTTACATTTATATATGATGCGGATGACGATGAGTCGGCAGTGCAGGCATATCCTGCGCTCACTGATGTGAGCCTTTCGATCAACAAGGGCGAGTTTGTTGCCGTGCTCGGTCACAACGGTTCTGGCAAAAGCACTTTTGCGAAACTCTGCAACGCTATCCTTGAACCTACAAAGGGAAAGGTTTCAGTTAAAGGCATTGTTCCCGATACAGAGGAAAAGGCTGACGAGGTGCGCCGCATAGTCGGCATGGTTTTTCAGAATCCCGATAATCAGATTGTTGCAACGATTGTTGAGGATGATGTTGCTTTCGGCCCTGAAAACTTAGGAATTGAGCCTGCTGAAATCAGAAAAAGGGTTGACGATGCACTTAAGTGCGTCAATATGTATGATTTCCGCCACAGAGAGCCTCATAAACTTTCCGGCGGTCAGAAGCAGAGAGTTGCAATTGCAGGTGTTATTGCCATGCAGACTGAGTGCATTGTGCTTGACGAGCCTACCGCTATGCTTGACCCGATGGGCAGAGATGAAGTAATGCAAACCATAAAGCGTCTTAACAGAGAAATGGGAATAACAGTTGTTCTTGTTACCCATTTTATGGATGAGGCTGTGCAGGCAGACAGAGTTGTTGTTATTGACAGCGGCAGAATGGTTATGGACGGAACGCCCAAAGAAGTTTTCTCTCAGGTTGAAAAACTGCGTTCCTGCGGTCTTGATGTTCCGCAGTCAACCGAAATCTGCCATGACCTCGGAATAAAAGAATGCGTGCTTGATGTTGACGAATGCGTTGACGAAATTGCCCGTCTGCTGGGAGGTGCCGTATGAGTTACGCAATTGAAACGGTAAACCTTACCCATTATTATTCAAAAGGCACTGTTCAGCAGGTTGCCGCAATAAACGATGTTAATCTGCAGATAGAAAAAGGTGAACTCGTGGGCATTATCGGCCACACGGGTTCGGGCAAAAGCACACTTATCTCTCATTTTAACGGTCTTTTGAAGCCTGACAGCGGCAAGGTGCTTGTTGACGGCGTGGATATCTGGAAAGACAAGGAAACATTGAGGCAGTCACGCTTTAAGGTAGGTCTTTGTTTTCAGTATCCCGAATATCAACTCTTTGAAGAAACGGTCTACAGAGATATTGCTTTCGGCCCTAAGAATATGAAACTTTCGGAGGCAGAAATCAAAGAGAGAGTGCTCAGAGCGGCTGAATTTACGGGTGTCAAACCCGAACATCTCAACAAATCTCCGTTTGACCTTTCAGGCGGTGAAAAAAGGCGTGTTGCCATAGCAGGCGTTATGTCAATGGAGCCTCAGGTTCTTATTTTTGACGAACCTGCCGCAGGTCTTGACCCAAAAGGCAGAAAAGATCTTGTGGAACTTATTAAGAATTACAGAAAACAGACAGGCAGCACCGTGATTATCGTTTCACACAGCATGGAAGATATTGCGGGTATGGCTGACAGAATAGTTGTTATGAATAATTCCTCCGTTGCAATGCAGGGAAGCGTTGATGAGGTTTATTCAAGAGGGAACGAACTCCGCTCAATGGGGCTCAATGTCCCCGAAATCACAGAGATATTTGCAAAACTCCGTGCAAAGGGAATTGATGTGCCTGCAAATGTTTATACCGTTGAGCAGGGCGAAAAAATTCTCCGCAGCCTCATCGAAAGGAGGTCTGCAAGATGATAAGAGATATCACAATCGGTCAGTATTATCCCGGCAAATCTGTTCTTCACAGACTTGACCCTAGGATGAAACTTATCATAACTTTTTGGCTTATAGTTGTTATTTTCCTTTGCAAAAGTTTCTTTTCACTCGGTTTGATTGCGCTTACGGCAGTTGTTGCCGCGGCGATATCATCAGTGCCGCCAAAGATGATTTTAAAGAGTCTTAAACCAATTGTAATAATACTTGTTTTTACGGCTGTGCTTAATATTCTTTACACAGAAGGCGGCGATGTCTATTTTGAACGCTGGGGAATTGCGATAACGGAAAAAGGCGTTAACACGGCAGTTTTCACCATGATAAGAATTGTAAGCCTTGTTGTTATCAGTTCACTTCTGACATACACAACAACGCCGACAATGCTTACCGATGCTCTTGAGAGAATACTTTCTCCGCTTAAGATTTTTAAAATCAAGGTGCATACGCTTGCAATGATGATGACTCTTGCGCTCAGATTCATTCCCACACTCATTGAGGAAATCGAGCGAATTATGAATGCACAGAAGGCGAGAGGCGCAGACCTTGAAAGCGGAGGTCTTGTTCAGAGAGCAAAGGCGCTTGTGCCGATTTTTATTCCCCTTATGGTTTCATCGTTCAGGCGTGCATATGAACTTGCGTTTGCGATGACCTGCCGTTGCTATACGGGTGGCGAAGGCAGAACAAGAATGAAACAGATGAAACTCGGTTTCAGGGATTTTGCAGCGCTGTTATTCTGCGTTGCAGTTACGGTTGGCGTTATAGTTTTAAATCATTTCTTTGAGGCGGTTATTTGATGCGTAATTTGCTTTTGACTATTTCATTTGACGGTACAGATTATCACGGCTGGCAGGTTCAGGAAAATGCAGTCACAGTTCAGCAGACCTTGCAGGATGCGCTTGAGCATATATGTTCAAAGCGTGATAATATTATCGGTTGTTCAAGGACAGATGCAGGTGTTCATGCGAATATGTATTGCTGCAATGTCCGTACTGAGAGCGTTATAGACTGCCGGAAACTTGTTGGTGCACTAAATGCGGTTTTGCCCCGTGATATTTCTGCAATTGATTGCCGTGAAGTTGATTTTGATTTTCATGCAAGGTATGACTGTAAGTCAAAAGAATATATTTATAAAATATGGAACTCGCCAAACAAAAACCCGTTCTTTTATAATTATTCGCTCCATTATAAATATCCTTTGGATGAAAAATTTCTTTCCGAGCAGGCAAGGGCATTCATAGGTACTCATTATTTTGATTCTTTCTGTGCTGCAGGCAGCAGCGTTGAGGATACTCAAAGAACGGTTATGAATGCATGCGTTGAGCGTGAGGGAGATATGGTAATATTCAAAGTTGAGGCAGACGGATTCCTTTATAATATGGTGCGCATAATGACGGGAACTCTTATAGATATAGCAAGGAAGAAAATTCCTGCAGACTCAATTGAACAGATAATTCTTTCAAGAAACCGTTCGGCGGCGGGTTATACCGCACCTGCCCACGGGTTATATTTGAATAAAATACATTACTAATAAGGAGGGTATATGGCAAACAAGAAAATCATAAATCTTTCTAAGCAAAGAAATAAAAAACTTGCAAAGAAAATTTTGAAAATGCTTCGTGTTCCGATAGTCATTCTTGTTGTTCTCTCAGCAATATTTCTGAGTGCAAGGCTTCTGGGTAATGTTGCGGTTTCAAACATAACCGATACCCTCAGAGAAGTTAAAACCGTGTTTGTTAAAGGCGAGGGTTATCCGCATGCTGTTGATGCTTTCAATTTCCGTGAGGTAACGGCTATAGGCAGCAAGCCTTTTATAATCAGCGATGATTCAACGCAGGTGCTCAGTAAATCAGCATCCGAGATGTTTTCAATGCAACTTGTTTCGGGCGATTCAAAGGCGGTTTCAAAAAACGGCAGGGCACTTATTTTCAGCAATTCTTCAAACGAAGTTATACTTCAGAGCAGAACGGAAAAACTCGGCAGTGTTGAGGAGAACGGTTCTGTAGTTACTGCAGAACTTGCAAAGAACGGATATTTTGCAACTTCTTATGCATATGACGAATATCAGAGTGTGCTGAGTGTTTACAACAGATATTTTGAAAAAGTTTTTCAGTGGAACTGTTCGCAGGAGAGGATTTCTTCAATCGGTCTTTCCGAAAACGGCAGGAATCTTGCGGTTACTGCTGTCGGAACAGAAAATGCTGAAATTTATACAAGACTGTTGATTTTTAACATAGGCTCAACCGAACCTGAAGCGGATATAACCTACAAAGGTACTCTGTTTTTAAAAGTGGTTTATACAGATTCCAATAAGATTATTGCTGTTGGTGATAACAGAGCGGTAGTGCTTGACAAAAACGGAGAAACTTTTGACGAACTTGTTTATTCCGAGGATAGTCTGATTGCCGTATGTACGGATGATTCAGGAAATGTTGTTGTTTGTCATGAGGAGTTTGGAGGTTCCAAAACTGCTGTTGTAAGATTTGCAAAAAACGGCAAGAAAACATCGCTCATTACCGTTGACGGTGTTCCCGAATGCATTGCTGCAAGCGGCGGAAGAACAGCGGTGGCGAGCGGAAATGAGATTACGGTTTATTCCTCAAACGGCAAAGAAAGCAAAAAAATTGAAACCGAGCACCTTGTCACGGATATTTTCTGGTGTGCGGGTTCAATTTATACCGTTGAAAACGGTCACATATATAAATATTAAGTGAGAGGAGATGCGATGGATTTGTTACCCTTGATAATTGATTTGATTTTAATTCTTATTTTTGTGTCATGTATAATTGACGGCAGAAAAAAAGGATTTGTAAAAACTGTTTTGTCACTTGCCGCAACGGTAATCGGCATGCTCATCGCTTATGAATATGCAGGCCCTGTTGCTCAATGGGCAAACGAAGCATTTGTTAAAAATGCTGCAGTCGGTTCAATTGCCGGTATAATTTCAGCGCAGATCGGTAACGGCACACAGGCAATTATTGATGCAATTCCGTCTTACATATCAGAAGCCGTGCAATCAGGCGGTTTAAATATTTCATCGGTGGTTTCAGATATCGGTTCATCTGTTGACGCTGCTCAGGCAGCAGAGCAGATTTACGGTGCGATTTATAATGTTATAATTTTACCGGCACTCACAGTTATTGCATTTTTGATTATTTATGCTATAATCAGTTTTATTCTTTCTTTTGTTATTTCAATAATAAACAGATTTTTCAAACTTCCCATCCTCAAGGGCCTCAACAAACTTCTCGGCGGCGCAATCGGTGCGGTAAAGGGTGTTGCCGTTACGGTGCTTCTCAGCATTGTGCTTGTTGTTGTATCGGGTTTCTTCCCCGATGTGCTCGGAGAAGCAGTTAAAGAAGCAAACATTCCGCAACTTGCAGCGGATATAATAAACAGTATGAAATAATGTGAAAAGCAGGAGGATATCATGAAAGCAATTTTAAAAGAATATTTTACGGGATGTTTAACGATCCCTAATCTTCTCTCGGTTATAAGAATAGCGCTTATTCCCGTTTTTGCAATTCTTTTCTATGACGGCGAATATGGCTGGGCAGTGCTTGTGCTTGCAATTTCGGGTTCAACAGATTTCTTTGACGGCAAAATTGCCCGCAAGTTCAATCAGATAAGCGCTCTCGGCAAACTCCTTGACCCAATTGCCGATAAACTTACGCAGATAACAATTGCGATTGTATTTTACCTTACTTTCAGCAACAGCAGTGATGAAACCGTTAAGGCATTCAGTTGGATATTCCTTATTTTTATCATCAAGGAAGTTGTTATGGTAATAGGCGGCGCAATCATGATAATGTTCGGTCTCAAGCCCGTTGCTGCTGAAATGCCGGGTAAAGTTGCAACGTTTGCATTCTATTTTATTATGTGCATAGTTATGGCTTTTGGCCCTGATATTGGCATTCTCGGCGATGTTTATACTCTTTCGGCAACTGTTATGCTTATCCTTGTAGGTATCAGCGTTGTGCTTACTTTGATTGCATTCTTCAGTTATGTGCCCGGAGTGCTTCAGCAGATTAAAGAAAAAAGAAACGCAAAATAATTCAGCAAAAAGGAAAATTAACTAATGAAACAGGTTTTATGTGCAAAATGCAAAAAGAGACCCGCAATGTTTTTTGTTACAAAAGTTGAGGGCGAAAAGACTACTCAGGAGGGTCTTTGCATTAAGTGTGCCATGGAAATGAATATCGGCCCTGTCAAGCAGATAATGCAGAGTATGGGAATTTCCGAGGATGAACTTGAAGATGTAAGCGAGCAGTTTGAAGCCATGTTCGGTGAGGATGGCGGTTTTGAACCCGGCGGAGCAGGTACAATGCCTTTCCTCCAGAATTTCGGCGCAATGAGCGGAAGTTCAGAGGATAAAACTTCATCAGATTCCAAGGAAGGAACAGAAGAGAAAAAGAAAAAATGGGGCGGCAGAAAAGGTAAGGATAAGGAAGAAAAAGAGAAAAAACGCAAGTATCTCAGCCAGTTCTGCACAAATCTTACAGCCAAAGCGCAGGCAGGTAAAGTTGACCGAATAATCGGCAGAGAAAATGAGATTTACAGAGCAATTCAGATTCTTTGCAGAAGGCAGAAGAACAATCCCTGCTTTATCGGCGAACCCGGTGTAGGTAAAACTGCAATTGCAGAGGGGCTTGCCCTTAAAATATCAAACGGCGACGTTCCTGCAAAACTTAAGGATAAGGAAATCCATATGCTTGATCTTGCGGCTCTTGTTGCAGGTACGCAGTTCAGAGGTCAGTTTGAGAGCAGAATAAAAGGTCTTGTTGAAGAAGTTCGCAGCGAGGGGAATATTATCCTTTTCATTGATGAAGTTCATTCGCTTGTCGGAACAGGCGATGCAGAGGGCTCGATGAACGCCGCAAACATCCTTAAGCCTTCGCTTTCAAGAGGCGAAATTCAGATTATCGGTGCAACAACCTTTACCGAATACAGAAAATACATTGAAAAGGATGCTGCTCTTGAACGCAGACTTCAGCCCATCAGAGTTGAAGAGCCTTCAATTGAGCAGACTTGTGAAATGCTCAAGGGCATTAAGGATTACTACGAAGATTTCCACAGAGTAAAGGTAACGGATACCCTTATTGAAAAAGCGGTAACTCTCTCAGAAAGATATATTAATGACAGATTTTTGCCTGACAAGGCAATTGACCTTCTTGACGAAGCATGCACATGTGCAAATCTCCGCAACAAGAATATAAGTAATTTTGAAGTCGCTTCTGCGGAACTTGCCGATATGGAGGCTCATGAAGCGGAACTTATGGAAGCAACCGAAGCGGACTACGAAGAAATTGCAAAGGTAAAGGCTGAAATTATTCAGAAAAAAGAGGAAGTCAAAGAACTTGAAGTTCTTGCTCAGGATAATAATGTTACAGAGGATGACCTTGCAAGAGTAATTCAACTCTGGACGGGTATCCCTGCAAGCAAGGTTATTGAAAGCGACCTTCGCCGCCTTTCAAAACTTGAAGATAACCTCAAGGCAGGTATCATCGGTCAGGATGAAGCGATTTCACTCGTCAGTGCAGCAGTAAGACGCGGCAGAGTACAGATTAACCCCAGAAGAAGACCTGCATCGTTTATTTTTGTAGGTCCTACAGGCGTTGGTAAAACAGAACTTGTAAAACTGCTGGCAAAAGAACTTTTTGAAACACCCGAAACTCTTATCAGACTTGATATGAGTGAGTTTATGGAGAAACATTCCGTTTCAAGAATTATCGGTTCTCCTCCCGGATATGTCGGCTATGATGAAGCAGGTCAACTTACAGAAAAGGTTCGCCGCAAGCCTTATTCTGTTGTGCTTTTTGATGAGATTGAAAAGGCGCACCCCGATGTTATGAATATTCTGCTCCAGATTCTTGATGAAGGCAGAATAACCGATGCTCAGGGCAGAAACGTAAGTTTTGAGAATACGGTTATCGTTATGACCTCAAACGCAGGCAGCAACCGAGGTTCAGGTGCTCTCGGCTTTGCCAAAACAAAGAGCGAGGCTTCAAAGGAAAGGGCAATGAAAGCGCTTAACGAATTCCTCAGACCCGAATTCATCGGCAGAGTTGACGAGGTTGTTGTTTTTAATGACCTCACTCAGGAAAACTACGAGGAAATCGCAGTGCTTATGCTCAAAGAACTCGTTGATCCTATGGCTGACAAGGGCATAACATTTACATGGGATGATGCCGCAATCAGCACAATTGCACGCCTTTCGGTTGACGGACCGAGAGGCGCAAGAGATTTGCGCAACACAATCCGCAGAAATGTTGAGGATGTCATAACCGAGAAAATAGTTAACAGTTATGAAAATCCCGTAAAAGCGGTAAAACTTACCGCAGAAGGCGATAAAATCATCTGCAACTTTGAATAAAACTCAAACCTCAGGTGCAACTGCATCTGAGGTTTTTTGATTGTCGATTAATCTGAAAATTTTTTGTAAGTATAATGGCGATGTTACAGGGGACGGTCTCTGTACCATTCCGTTTAAACATGAATATTGCGAAGCACACGGACAGGTACAGAGGTTTGTCTTTACTCGAAAAAAACAATGTTTTTGTTGTTCTGAGCGCCGGCAAAAAAATTTGAAAAAAAGGGGTTGACAAAATTAACCTCAGGTGGTATATTCTTTATGGTTAGTTGCGACTAACTATGTTTTTGAGTAGTGGTTAGTCGAAACTAACTGCCCAAAAGGGAAAGGAGGACTTAAAATGGAATACATCGAATTGATTGTTGATTTTGTTAAGGCGATTATGGAGCAGTGGGATGATATGGAAAGCATTGTTATCCGCCTTATTGATCTTGCAGAATCCGTTGGTGCGTGGCTTGTTGGTTAACGGTGAAAGGTCTGCAAATTTGCGCAGGCCTTTTTACTGCAATAAAACCGAACAAAAACAAATCGAAGGACAGTTCGTGCTTTGGTAATGTTAACAAAAATATTACTAGTGGATTTTTTTGGTTAAAAAAGGTTGACAAACAATTTTTTAATGTTTAAAATAATACATAGTTAGAATAGACTAATTCATTACCAATGTGTATTAATCGAGGCGATAAATATGAATTTGATTACTGCAGAAGAAGGCAGAGAATATATCATCAAAGACATCGAAACCGATGATGAAGAACTTGATGCATTTCTGTTTTCACTCGGCTGTTACAGCGGAGAACCTATAACGGTTATATCCCACAATAAAGGCGGCTGTGTAGTTTCAATTAAAGATGCACGTTATAATATAGACTATCAACTTGCAGAAGCCATCATTATCTGAAAATAATCCGCGTAATGCAGATTATTTTTTTGCCCTTGTGGTTAGTAAAGGCTAACCGACAAAGTTGTATTTTAACAGCGAAACTGTCAAAACAAATAACCACTCTAAGAGGAGGAAACAAAAATGAGAATTGCTTTGGCTGGCAATCCCAACAGCGGTAAAACCACAATGTATAATGCTCTCACCGGCAGAAACGAAAAAGTCGGCAACTGGGCGGGCGTTACCGTTGAAAAGAAAGAACATCCTATCAAAAAGACTTATTACAGCGGCGAAGAACTGATTGCAGTTGACCTTCCCGGTGCATATTCAATGTCTCCTTTCACCTCGGAGGAGAGCATAACAAGTTCTTATGTTAAGAACGAAAAACTTGACGCTATCATCAATATTGTTGATGCAACAAACCTCAGCAGAAGCCTTTTCTTCACAACCCAACTTCTTGAACTCGGCGTTCCCGTTGTTGTTGCTCTTAACAAGACCGACATCAACAAGAAAAAAGATACAAAGATTGATGTTGCCGCTCTTTCGGCAAAACTCGGTTGCCCTGTTATTGAAACTGTTTCAACATCGGCTGACGGCCTCGCAGAAGTTGTGAAGGCTGCGGTGGCAGTAAGGGGAAAGATTCAGTCCGCACCATACAATCAGGGTTATGTTGACCTAACGGATAAAAAGGCTGTTACTGAGGCGGATAGAAAGCGTTTTGCGTTTGTTAACGGTATTGTTGGGAAAGTAGAAAACCGCAAGGTTTTCACGAAGAATAAGAATTTTCAGGATAAAATCGACGCTGTTCTCACAAATAAGTGGCTCGGTATTCCCATCTTTGCAGTGGTTATGTTTGCTGTTTTCTGGATTTCTCAGGCAGGCCCCGGCGTGTGGATTGCCGATTGGCTTACTGCTCTTCTTGAACAAGGTCAGGCGGCGCTGGGTGAACTTTTTGCCGGTGCAAATCCGCTCCTTTATGCTCTTCTTATTGACGGTGTAATCGGCGGTGCGATTGCCGTTATCGGTTTCCTGCCTCTTGTTATGGTTATGTATTTCCTTATCGCTCTTCTTGAAGACTGCGGTTACATGGCACGCGCATCGGTTGTTCTTGACCCAATCTTCAAAAAAGTCGGTTTGAGCGGTAAATCAATTATTCCTTTTGTTATCGGCACAGGTTGCGCAATCCCCGGTGTTATGGCTTGCCGAACAATCCGCAATGAACGTGAGCGCAGAGCAACCGCAATGCTTGCTCCCTTTATGCCCTGCGGCGCCAAACTCCCCGTTATCAGCCTTTTTGCAGGCGCATTCTTTGAAGACGCATCGTGGGTTGGCCCTCTTATGTATTTTGCGGGCATTCTGATTATCTTTTTCGGCGCTCTTATAATAAATAAAATTACAGGTCACAAGGTTAAAAAATCATACTTCATTATAGAACTTCCCGAGTATAAAATTCCAAGCCTTTGGAGAGCGGTTAAATCAATGTGCAGCCGCGGTTGGGCTTACATAGTAAAAGCAGCAACCATTATTCTTCTCTGTAACACAGTAGTTCAGATTATGCAGACATTTGACTGGAATTTCAAGGTTGCTGAATCTGCAGATACCTCAATCCTCGCTTCAATCGCAGGACCCTTTGCATATGTTCTCGTTCCCGTTGTCGGTGTTCTTTCATGGCAACTTGCAGCAGCAGCGGTTACAGGCTTCATTGCTAAAGAAAATGTTGTGGGTACTCTTGCTGTTTGCTTTGTAGGTCTTGAAAATCTTATAGACACGGAAGAACTCGCACTTATAGAAGGCGCAGGTGCAGAAGTTGCAAGTGCATTCGCAATCACAAAAGTTGCCGCTCTCGCTTATCTTATGTTTAACCTTTATACACCGCCTTGCTTTGCTGCCATAGGCGCAATGAACAGCGAAATGAAGAGCGCAAAATGGCTTTGGGGCGGAATTGCATTCCAACTCGGCACAGGTTTTACGGTAGGTTACCTTGTATACCAGATTGGTACACTTATTACAACAGGTGCATTCGGCGCAGGCTTTGTTCCCGGTCTTATTGCTGTTCTTGCATTCGCTGCTATTATTGTTTATCTTTGCATCAGAGCAGACAACAAACTTAAAAAGGAATATGAACTTAAGGGCAAAAAGGCTCCTGCAACAGTGAATAAATAAAATCAAGGAGAACTCCTCATGAAAAATATCATTATAATAGCAATAATTGTTGTAATTGTCGGAGTTGCCGCTCTCTATGTTTATAAAGCAAAGAAAAGCGGAAAGAAGTGCATCGGCTGCCCCGACAGCGGCACATGCGGCGGAAATTGCGGTTGCGGCTGCAGCGGATGTTCAGTTGAAACTGATAAAAAATGATATTTTCATATACAAACAATATCACCCTACGGATTTTGTCCGCAGGGTGATTTCTTATTTTATAAATTCTTTTACTTTATCGAGATATTTTTCTCCGGCTGCTCTGCCGAGGTCATAGACCTTTTGCATTCTTTCGGGGTCATGTTCTGTTCTGCCTATATCAAGAGCGGATTCAGGACGGATAACAAGAACTTCGCCTGATTTTTCTTTTTCTGCTATGTATGCAAGCGTTTCGTTGTACTCATTGTGCCTGTTTTCCATGGTTTTTGCAATCATGGGGTATTGCTTAAGAGCGTATTTCATCAGTTTTGCCGCAGAACTCGGCTTTTTGACAAAACCAAGCGGCTGAGTAAGAATTATAACATTTTTGTTATAACCGATACTTTCAAAATACTGAATGGGTACAGAATCTGCAATGCCGCCGTCAAGATACTTTTTACCTTTAATCTCAACGGGTGTTGAAACGAGCGGCATTGATGCTGAAGCCCTGAAGTATTCAAGAGAATCCTCGCCCGCTTCATCGGAATTGATATATACTGCTTTTCCGGTTTCCACATCCGTGCATACAACATAGAAATCCATCGGGTTTGCGAGATATGTTTCCGTGTCGAATATATCTATTTCATCGGGAATGGTGTGATAGCAGAATTCTGCTCCGAAAAGGTTGCCTGTTTTTATCAGCGAGCGAAGACTGCAAAAACGCCAGTCTTTTGCAAATCTTTTATTATAACGGATAACTCTGCCTATTTGCCTTGATTTATAGTTGCAGCCGAAAGCCGCTCCTGCCGAAACACCTATTGCGGCATCAAATTCAATGCCGTTTTCCATAAAAATGTCTATGACGCCTGCCGAGAATAGCCCTCTCATTGCGCCGCCTTCAAGAATAAGTCCGGTTTTCATTCGCCAAGCACCTGCATTGTTACCTCTTCTTTGGTAAAGTGAGAAGTATATTTTTCCTGATAATAGTTTTCTGCGGTGTATGCAATATCGCCGTTTTCCGTAATGTTGATAACCGTGCATCCTCTTTGTGAGCCGAGTTTTGATATGCCCGAATATGCAAGGTAATCAATGCTGAAAGAGTATGTAAGGTCAATTCCTTTGTAGTTAACGGAGAAGTTGTTCAGATGGTCATGGCCGCAGAATACGCTGTCTGTGCTGCCGAGTTCAAGCATGGTTTCAAAGAGGTTATCTTCATGGAGTCCGTGATAAATAACTTTGCCGCTTTCACCTGCTGCGCCGTAGTTGAATTTAACATTTTCGGTGTCTGCATAACCGTTGTTTACATATTCATTCCATGCATCTTTATATTCCGAAAGGGGAACATGCAGAAAAACGGAAGAGGGAACATTGAGAAGATGTATGTATTTCTGACCAAAATCAGAGTGGCTTGATGCCCAAACCTTCATTTGGTTGTGCTTGTTGTTATCTTCGATTGTTTTGGCATACCACTCAATCTGATTTTCGTGAATATTGTCGTATTTCCACATGATGCCGAAAATATCGCCGTCAATATATGAATGGGAATCCAATGTGAAAAGTGAACGGGTTATCATTCCGTCAGAGTTGATAACATTGAAAACCTGATTGCCGTAGCCGTCAACATCTTCAGCGCCGTCGCGCAAAAGGCAATGAGGATACCGGGTGTAAAATTCGGTTATATCTTCCCTGCTGAAATAACTGTAGGCTTCGGTATCATGGTTACCAAAGGAAACAGTCCAATAAACGCCAAGAGTTTCCATGAGTTCGGCAAGGATTTTTGCGCCTGATTTGTTGTTGAATGTGCCTGACTGAAACGGTACGGGGTATGCAACATCGCCCGTGAAAATAACAAAATCAGGATTTTCAGCACTTATCATAGCGGCAACTGCGTTCATTGCCATAGAGTCTTTTTTGAGTGACATCCAACCGCCGCCGAAATGAGTATCGGAAAACTGGATAACTTTCAGTTCTTTGTCCGAGTATATGTTCCATACTCCGTTTCCCTTTTCTTCAATTCTTATATCACTGCCTACAGTTTCAAAACCGCGCGCTTTGTTGATATTTGCGTTGAGTCCGATAACCGTAACAACAGTTGTTACAGCCGAAAAAACAACGATAACTGCAAGAACAGCGGCGAGAACGCGTAAAACTTTCTTTCCCTTTTTATTCTTCATGTTTATCTCCCCAATTAATATATAATTTTGAATAAAACTCTCTGTTTAATTTTTCGTTAAGTCTTTGTGAAATTACAGCGATTTCTTCTGGAGTTTTACAATTGGCTGATATATCTGCAGTGAATATTTTTACATCGCCGTAAATGTGGCACTGGATATCGGCAACAACAATATTTTCATTTTTTTCAAGCAGTGCTTTTGCGTTTTCACAAAGTGCATCATCGCGTTTGCCCGATATTTTTTTGCATGCACTAACCGTCATTTTTATTCCTTGTATAATAAGTACAATGCTGATAACCATGCCTGCAATACCGTCAAGGGAAAAACTGATTTTTTCTGAAAGCGTAAATGAAATCAGAGTGCACAGTGTAATGAAGAAATCAAGAATGCTGTCTGCGGCAAATCCCTTTATTGATTGAGATTTATTCTTTTTTGAAACCGCGCCGAAAAACAAAGCAAGAAACAGTTTAACAACGGCTGTTACTGCAATAATTACCGCATAAACGGATGAAAACCATACAGGAACGGGGTACATAAGCCTTTCAAGAGAAATAAAGGCAAACGCACCGCCTGTGACAACTATAACTGCCGATATCACAAGGCTGAGCAAATCTTCCGCTTTGCCTGTGCCGAAAGGGTATCTTTCGCTTGCTTTTGATGATATAAAATAAAATCCGATTACTGCAGTAAAACAGATTGCACCGTCCGCAAGGCTGTTGAGTGCATCGGTATAGATTGCAACGCTGTTAACCGAAAGACCTACATAGAGTTTTGTAAAAAACAGCAGAAGGTTAACTGCTAAGCCTGCTGCGGCGGCCAGTATTTTGTTTTTTGATGATGAAGAAAGTGTCATAATTTTAAAAATGGCGCAGCATAAGGCTGCGCCGTATTAATCAGAATGAAAGAATGGCTGTTACGCTGAACCATATATATTTGAAGAAAGCAGCGATTCTGTCTGCAACTTCAAATTCACCGCCGTAAAGAACAAAACGTTCAGCAGCAGCCTTGTCGCCCGCATAGTAATCCTGATATCGGATAACAGATGTATCGTAATCGGTTGTGCCTTCCTTGATATCAATAATGCGAACGCCTCTGTTGTGGTCACCGTAGGAGTTAAAGCCTACACCGGGAGTGTTGACAATATCAACGCCCTGATAATTAACTTCATATGTATTTTTGTGGTCATGACCGAAGAACATGGCAACAACATCGCCTTGAGCAACAACTGCTTCAAACTGGTTGCTGTCAACTGTGCCGGGGCAGGGCATTTCGTTGAGTTCGCCTGTTTTGAGATATTTGGGCATGATGGCATAGTATTTGCTTACGCCTGTATCTTCATTATATTCTTCAACATATTCGTAGTTATCTTTTTCGCTTGCGGGAACTTCTGTGATAACATCGTAAATTTCATTGATGATAATGTGCTGGAACATCATTGAAGGAACAACTTTGCCGCCGTTCTGAGCCTTGAGTTCGTTTGAAGTCTTAATGTACCAATCAATCTGATCCTGATGAACATGGTCATAACCGTCATTTTCTTCATCATACATGTTTGAGTCAATCATCCAGAGGTTGTATGCGATTTTGTTTGCATCTGTTGATGAATAAATAGGCAGGTTATATGTTCCGCAACCGTAGAGAGCATTGCCGTCATCAATTGCAACGCAGCAGTCGTATTCATTATACATTGCCATCTGTTCTTCTTTAGTTACAAGTTCCTCTGCATCGTGGTTGCCGAAAACAACTGCAACGGGAACACCGTATTCCTCAAAAATGGACATAAATCTGTCAATGGCAATTTCTGTGAGAATAAGGTCAATGGCGTGAATGCCAAGTGATGAAGCACCTGCCGAGATGTTATCGCCTGTAAGAACGATGAGATCGGGGTTTGCGTAGCGAACCATTTCTTCAATGTAATTCCTTGTGATTTCAAGGAGAAGAGGACCGTCCTGGATATCTGCAATCTGCATGATGCGGAATTTACCGTCATCATTGAACTGAAGTTTGGTTTCTGCTTCGTTTGCTGCGCTTGCGGGCAGAAGCATACCGAAAGCGAGAACAAAAGCAAGAATAATCGAAAGTGCTTTTTTCATGTTTTTTCTCCTTTTAATAATATAAATTAACGCACACATTATAGCACTATTTTGTCTGTACAACAAGGATGAAGAATAAATTTGATGTTATGCACAAAAAGCAAAAAATAAATTTGGCAATTATGACCATTAATGTAGTTTGTATATTTGATTTACAAACTGATTTTAAAATGTTAAAATACTACAGAGGTGAGTGTATGGATTATGCAAAGCCTGTTAAAAGTTGTTTTGGCAAATATCTTTTCTGTCAGTTTGTAGGTAACGAACCTGAGCAGGAGAGGATTCATTTTGCAGTCAGCAAAGACGGCTATAACTTTAAACCGCTTAATAACAATGAGCCGATTATTATTCAGACAAAGGGCAAAAAATGTGTCCGTGACCCTTATATACTCAAAGGGCAGGACGGATGCTATTACATAATCGGAACGGATATGAAATGCACAGAGGGATGGACATCAAACCATGCTCTTGTTACCTGGAAGTCTGCCGACCTTGTGAATTGGACTGACGAAACAATTATTGATATGCGTGAAATTGGCGGAGATTTTGCGGATACTACCCGTGCCTGGGCGCCTCAGGCGATTTGGGATGAAAATAAGGGCGCATACATGGTGTATTGGGCTAATTCAACCGTTCAAAACGATGTTGCGGCTATGTATTATGCGTATACCGATGATTTCAAAAGTATTACAAAGCCTCAACTTCTATATGAAAGAAAAGGAATTCAGACAATTGACGGTGATATAATTTTCAATAAAAACAACGGATATTATTACCTCTATTTCAAACACGATGAAGACCAGACAATTGCTTATGTCAAGTCAAAATCGCTGACAGGTCCTTATGAGGACAAGCCCGTTGTTGTTTCCCTTTCAAAAGAGGGTGTTGAGGGCAGTTCGATGTATCAGGTAACGGGTACCGATTCATGGATAATGATAATGGATGAATACGGTACGGGCAGATTTTTTATGCAGATGACAACCGATATGGAGAATTTCAAAGCGGTCAGCCGCGATGATTACAGTTTTGACGGTGTAAGACCGCGCCACGGCTCGGTTGTTGCCATTACAGATGAAGAATATGAAAGACTTGTTGCAGCCTTTGGGGTTGCAGAATAGAAAGGATAGTTTATTATGGAAAAAGTTGCAATTTACGGCGCAGGTTCACTCGGAACGGTTCTCGGCGCTTACATGACAAAAAACGGAGCAGAGGTTGAACTTGTCAACCGTAATAAGGCTCATGTTGCCGCACTCAGAGAAAAAGGCGCAAAAATAACGGGTACGGTTGAAATGACAGTTCCCGTAAACGCAATCACGCCTGATGAAATGAGCGGAAAATACAGTGTTATTTTCCTTATGACAAAGCAACTTCATAATCCCGAAGTTGTAACATTTTTAAAACCGTTTCTTACTGATGACGGTGTTATAGTCACACTTCAGAACGGTATTCCCGAGCCGGGAATTGCCGAAATAATCGGTAAAGAGCATACTATGGGCTGCGCTGTTGAATGGGGTGCAAACCTTGCTGCTCCCGGTGAATGCGTTCTCACAAGCGAGCCTGACAGTCTTTCGTATCATATGGGTAAAATGGACGGCATAACCGATGCGCAGGTTAAGACGGTAACCGAACTTCTTGAAAAGATGTGTCCTGTTCATTTTGAAGAGAATCTTATCGGCACAAGATGGTCAAAACTTCTTATTAATGCAACTTTCTCCGGCCTCGGAACTGTTGTCGGCGGAACTTTCGGCGCCGTTACGGGCGACCCGTATGCACGCAAGGTTGCAATCCGCTGCATGAAGGAGTGTATTGATGTAGGCCATGCCGCAGGGGCAGAGTTTGCGCCTGTTCAGGGCAAAAATATAACAAAACTTTTCTATTATACAAATCCGATTAAGCGTGCACTCGGCGAATTTCTTATCCCCATTGCAATGAAAAAACATAAGGATATAATTCCTTCAATGCTTCAGGATATCCGCAACGGCAAACCCTGCGAGGTTGATGCAATCAACGGTGTTGTTTGCGAATGGGGCAGAAAATGCGGAATCCCCACACCGATTAATGACAGAATTGTTGAAATTATTAAAAAAGAGCAGTCAGGCGAACTTAAACTTGAACAGTCAAACATCAAACTGTTCGATGATTTGCTTTAAGGGAAAAATTTCTTGACAAACAAAATAACATAGGGTTATACTGAATAAAACGATATCACAGAAAGGAGGCGGACACGATGACAATGAGAATGAACAGTTTGTTTAAAACGGAAGTGTTGTGCCCGCTCGGCATATCTCTGTGAGTTTTTGTGTATAAAAAACACAAACAGCACTTTCGGCAGGCGAAGGTGCTGTTTTTTTGCGCTTTTTACATACATATTATAGCATAAATTTTCCTGTATTACAAGACTGTTAATTTACAGATTTATGGTATAGAATTTCATTTGAGGTGGTGAACCTATGGGAAAGAAAAAGGATAAACTTTCCAAGCCCCCAAAGGCCGAAAAAGGCAAGTTCCCGAAACCTTTGCTCAGGGTGCTTGAAGAAGCAGGGCTTGCAACAGAAAATCTGATTTACTGCTGCACGGGTGATATGGATAATGATGCATGCTACTGCTCTGCGTGGCTCAGTTTTGACGATAAAGGTTTTTACATCGCTTTGGGCGATGAAGAAATCGTAAAAACAAAGCGTAAAAGCGGAAAGCGCATACCCGAGCCTAAATATACGGTGAGCGAGATTCAAAGCATACCTATGGAAGATATTGACTCCCTTGAAGCGGAGCGATATGTTTCAACGGGCAGGCTTATATTGAAAAAAGACGGTGAGCAGATAAGCCTTGTGCGTTTTTCAATAGGTAAAATCGCTCAGATTGAAAATTTGATAAGAGCGTTTAATTCTTACAAGAATACAGGCGAAGCAGAGATACCTGCTTCAGCCGAACCCGAAGAGAAGAAATGCAAAAAATGCGGCAAACCGTGCCCACAGGGTAAGGATTTTTGCCCTAAATGCAACAAAAAATCTTCAACGGCAATCCGTCTTTTCAAATTTTTCGGCGGCTATATTCCGCAGATTGTCGCAATTATTGCAATAATGCTTCTCGGTTCAGCCGTTACGGTTTTTATTCCGCAGATAAGCACCCGCGCACTTTTTGACGATGTGCTTGCAAACCCCGATGGGCTTGCCGTTGCCGAACTTATCAAGGCACTTGGTGTTCTTGTGCTTTCAATATTCGGCATAAGATTCCTTAACACAATTCTTACCGTTACTCAGCAATATATAACGGGCGGAATAATGCCTGATGTTATCTATGACATAAAGGTTAAAATATTCAATGCTATGCAAAGACTTTCCGTCAATTTCTATTCATCAAAGCAGACAGGTTCTCTCATGGAGCGTGTTATCCGCGATGCAAATAACATTTATTGGTTCTTTGTTGACGGCTTGCCTGCACTTGTTATTGATATTGCAACCGTTATCGGTGTAGTAGTTATAATGTTTGTGATGAGTTGGAAACTTTCGCTTATAACATTGGCGGCAATGCCTATATTAATTGTTTTCCTTGTGCTGGGCGATAAACTTTTCCGTTCTCTTCATCACAGAGCATGGCTTTATAACGCAAAGGTTTCCGCTATGGTCAGCGACAACATCAACGGTCAGCGTGTTATCAAGGCATTCTCAAAGGAAAATGATGAATATGACCGCTTTGAAAAACTCAGCGGAGAGCATATGAAGGCGGAACTCAAACTTTCGCTTACGGAAGCAACTCTTTTCCCGATTCTTGAAATTTTTGTTCTTGGGCTTTCAACCGTTGTTCTTGGCGCAGGCGGTGTTATGGTTGCAAAGGGTGAACTTTCAACAGGCACACTTCTCAGTTACATTGTTTACCTTGAAATGCTCAGAGGCCCGTTTGACTTTCTCTCATGGGTTTCAAATTGGTGGGCAAGGTGCGCCGATTCAGCACAGCGTGTTTTTGAAGTGTGCGATGCACAGCCGGATATAACAGAGAAAGAAAATGCCGTAAGTTTTGATGATCTTAAGGGCGATATTGAGATTAACGAACTTGAATTTGAATATGAGCCTGCAAGACCCGTTATAAAAAAACTCAGCCTTAATGTCAAAGCAGGCGATATGCTTGGCATAGTCGGCAAAACAGGTGCAGGCAAAACAACCATTGCCAACCTTATTGCGAGGCTTTACGATGCAAAAGAAGGCTGCGTTAAAATCGACGGCATTGATGTGCGTGATTTAAAACTTGCTGAACTTCGCCGTAATATCGGTCTGGTATCTCAGGATATTTACCTCTTTATCGGTTCGATTGCCGATAATATCCGTTATGCAAAACCCGACGCAACAATGGATGAGGTTATTGCGGCGGCAAAAGCAGCATCTGCCCATGATTTTATCATGAAATTGCCTGATGCATACGAAACAAGGGTCGGCGCAGGCGGTCAAAAACTTTCGGGTGGTGAAAGGCAGCGTATTTCAATCGCAAGAACGATTATTCAGAATCCTAAAATTCTTATTCTTGATGAGGCAACTGCTGCCATGGATACCGAAACAGAGCGCAATATTCAGTATTCGCTCACTCAACTTAAAGAGGGCAGAACAACTATTGCAATTGCCCACCGCCTTTCCACTTTGAGGGATGCAGATTATCTTGCGGTTATTGATGACGGCAAAATCATTGAATACGGTACATTTTCAGATCTTATTAAACAGAAAGGCGAATTCTATAAGCAATATAAAATCCAGTCCGAAGCGCTTAAAACTATCGGCATTGGCGTGGGAATAGGCGGAGAAATGCCTGAGGAGGACGAACATGAACATAAATAATGCTAATACTATTTCACCCGAAACGCTCAGAACGGAATATGTCAGCCCTGAGAACTGCGTTTTTTCAAAGAACGAAAACGGTTTTCTTGCTGCAGAAATCAAAGGCAAAGAGTATAAAAGGGTAATACTTACCCGATCACTTCCCCTAAATTTTCCGTCGGATTATATCTGCATTTCGGATATAGAAAAAAACGAACTTGGTATAGTTGAGCATATGGCGGATTTCCCGTCAGAGCAGCAGGCTTTGATGAATGAAGAACTTGATCAGCGCTACTACTGCCCCGTAATCACCAAAATTGAAGGAATCAAAGAAAAAATGGGACATTTTTACTTCGATGTTATGATAGGCGATTTTAAAAAGTCTTTTGCGGTCAGGGATATTTCAAAAAGTATCCGTCAGCACGGTAAAGCGATTGACCTTATTGATATTGACGGTAACCGCTTCAGAATACTTGATTTTGAGGCAATTCCGTCAAAGAGCCGCCGTAAACTCGAACCTTATCTGTATTAATCTCTTCATTTTTGGAAAGAGGTGATAATTATGCAAACAAAAGCGGTTTTCGACCTGACGCAGAAAAGCGAACTGTGCAGGGGAGAACTGATATTTGAAGGCGGCGAAATAAGAGCCGTTATTGACGGAGAAACCGTTTTCTGCCGCAATCTTGACGGTGTTGAAGAACTCGTGCAGCGTACATATGTAGGCTGCGGTATGCTTGAACTTGTTACGGAAAAAGAAAACTCCCAAATGGCAGGCAGTATTCCCGTTTGCAGATTCTCAATGTCATGCGTCAACGAAATCGGCGAATTCTGTAAGGTTGTAAACCATTATATAAAAACCGGAGAAGAAACTGAAATTTCCCGTGAGGATTTCAGGGTTTGCCAGAAGTGCGGCAGACATTTTATTAAAGGTATGGATGTGTGCCTTTTCTGCGTTGAAAAAAGTTATCTTTTCAGGCGCACCGTCGGCATGCTTAAAAGTTATATGCCGTCGCTTGCTCTGGCAGGTATTCTGCTTACTCTTGCAACGGCATCAACAGCGCTTTTGCCGGTTCTCAATGCGAAACTTGTTGATGATTATTTCAATAACCCTGCTGTAACGGGCGATGCGGCGGTTAAAGGTGTTCTGACAATTGTTGTGCTTATCGGTTTAACGCAGGTTCTGGGTCAGGTGCTTAAAATTTTCAGTCAGCGCAGAACAAACAAAGTCAGTTCCGCAATGTCAAACGAACTGCGCATAATGATGTATGATAAGGTGCAGCGCCTTTCTCTTTCGTCAATGTCCAAAAAGACGGCGGGCGACCTTATGAAGCGTGTTACAAGAGATACCGAGGTAGTTAAACGTTTTGTTACCGAACAAGGTATGTATGCAGTTGAGCAACTTATAATGTTTACGGCAATCCTGATAATTCTTATCAGCATCAGTCCGCTGCTCACATTCCTTGTGTTTGTTCCCGTGCCTGCAGTAATACTTGCAATCCGCGGATTCTGGAAATTCATTCATCTGCGTTATGAAAAGCAGTGGAGATGCGATTCACGCTCAAACTCCGTTCTCCATGATATAGTAAGGGGAATCAGGGTTGTTAAAACTTTCGGCAGCGAAGAGAGGGAAATCAAAAAGTTTGATGCACTTTGCCGCAGACTTGCAGAAATATCCAAAAGTAACGAGCAACTCTGGGCAAGGGTATTCCCGTTCCTTTCGTTTTTTATGGGAATAGGCGAATTCTTTGTTCTCTATTTTGGCGGAAGAATGGTGCTTGAGGGAACAATATCCCTTGGTGAACTGCTTGAATTCACGCTGTTCCTTGCTTATATTTATCAACCGCTGCGCTGGGTTTCAACTTTGCCGAGAAGGTTGGGAGAGGTTGCAACAAGCCTTATCAAGATTTATGAAATTCTTGATGAGAAACAAATCAGTGAGGATGCTGAAAATTCTGTCCCTGCAAAACTTAACGGCGATATCGTTTTTGATAATGTCCGCTTCGGTTACAAAGCATATGAACCAGTGCTCAAAGATGTAAGTTTTACCGTTAAACAAGGTGAAATGATAGGTCTTGTCGGTCACTCGGGCGCAGGCAAATCAACGCTGATAAACCTCATAATGCGCCTTTATGATGTTGATGAGGGCAGCATAACCATCGGCGGAGAGAATATAAAAAACATGAGTCAGAGTGAATACCGTGAGAAAATCGGCGTTGTATTTCAGGAAACATTCCTTTTTGCCGGTACTGTTTACGATAATATCGCTTACGCACGTTCCAATGCTGAGGCAGGCGAGGTTATTGCCGCCGCAAAAGCCGCAAACGCTCACGAATTTATTATGAAGTTGCCTGACGGTTACAACACGGTTGTCGGCGAGGACGGCCACAATCTTTCGGGCGGTGAACGGCAGAGAATTTCAATTGCCAGAGCGGTTTTGCGTAACCCTGAAATCCTTATTCTTGATGAGGCTACAAGTGCGCTTGACCCTGAAACGGAAAGTGCCATTCAGGAGGCACTTGCAAGGCTGGTTAAGGGCAGAACAACATTTGCCATTGCCCACAGGCTTGCAACTTTACGCAATGCGAACAGACTTATTGTTATTGAAAAAGGCAGGATAGCAGAGAGCGGCACTCACAGAGAACTGCTTATGCAGGACGGCATTTATGCAAAACTTGTCATGGCTCAGCGCCAGACGGCAAAACTGACAAACAAACAGATATAAAAAAATCACCGTAACCATGGATTATATAATCCATAGGCTGCGGTGATTTTTATTTTAATTATTTTTTGAGCCTGATAACATTCCAACTGAAGGGCTTAAGTTCAACTTCAAGGTTTGAACCGTCAAGCAAGGGGACAGGGTTGTTATGCGGCTTTACTTTAACGGCGTCAAAGGTGTTTTCGTCTTTCTTGTCATAACCGTCCATTGAGATAAACTCGCAGGGTTTGTAACCTGCAAAATCCATAAGGTTAACATCAAGAACAACGCTTTCGTCAAGGCTTTTGTTTACGCAGAAAATTGCCATTTCTTCATTTTCTTCGTCATATGTTGCGATGCTTTCAATATAAGGAACATCGGTGAATGCCTTGCAGTCATATTTGGGACAGTCGATCAAAGGAAGCAGTGCGCTGCCTCTGCCGTAGTTTGAAAGATGCATAAAGGGGAAATATGTAGTCTGTTCAAACACTCCGCCGCCTGTCTTTGTAAAGATGGGTGCAATAACATTGACGAGTTGAGCGAGGCAGGCGATTTTTATTCTGTCGCAGTGGCGAAGCAGGGTGATAAGCAGCGAGCCGACGAGAAGAGCATCTTCAAAGTTATAGATATCTTCAAGTCTGGGCGGTGCAACGCTCCATCTTTCAAACGGAACATTGTTTGAGTGATACCAGACATTCCATTCGTCAAATGAAAGGTTGATTGTTTTCTTTGAGCGTTTCTTTGCCTTAACATAGTCGCAGGCGCAGATTACCGAATAAATAAAGTCATCAAATTCAAGTGTTCTTGCAAGGAAAGTAGGCGCATCATCCTCCCAGTTGCCGTAATACTGGTGGAGAGAAACATAGTCAATGCTGTCATAGGCTATATCAAGGCTTTCAACTTCCCATGTTCCGAATGTGGGTGAGTTCCTGCTTGATGAGCCGCAAAGCACGGTTTCAATGCCGGGGCTTGTCCATTTCATCATTTTTGATGCTTCGAGGGCTGCTCTGCCGTATTCAACGGCGGTTTTTGCGCCCATTTGCCAGCCGCCGTCCATTTCATTACCGAGGCACCAAAGTTTAATATTATGGGGCTTTTCATAGCCGTGAGATCTTCTCAGGTCTGACCAATATGAACCCGATGTATGGTTGCAGTATTCAACAAGGTTTCTTGCTTCGTCAGGGCCTCTTGTGCCGAGGTTTACTGCCATCATGCATTCGGCATTTGCTTTTTCACACCACTTTATAAATTCGTTTGTACCGAATGTGTTGGGTTCCGTTGTTCCCCATGCAAGGTCAAGGCGCTTGGGTCTGTTTTCAACGGGGCCGACACCGTCTTCCCAGTTATAGCCGGATACAAAGTTGCCGCCGGGGTAGCGAACAACAG
This sequence comes from Oscillospiraceae bacterium, assembly GCA_015065965.1. Lineage (GTDB taxonomy): Bacteria > Bacillota > Clostridia > Oscillospirales > Acutalibacteraceae > CAG-177. Next base: position 3,256 of record SVPH01000027.1, on the reverse strand, counting down.
GGACATTAAGTTTTTTTACAAGGTCAATAACGTCTTTTCTGAAGCCGTTTTCATCGGCTGTAGGGTGACCGGGTTCATAGATTCCGCCGTAAACCGCTCTGCCGAGATGCTCGATAAATGAGCCGTAAATGCGTTTGTCTATTTCGCCTATTCTGAATTCTTTTGCAAGAGTAATTTTTGCTTTCATTAGTTCTCACCTGTCAGTCAATTTTATGATTTTGTCGGTCTTTACCGTTATTATACAGTAATTATAAGGCAGAGTCAATGCGAAAGTATGTTAAAGGAATGTTAATGAAATGTATAATTGTGTTGACAAAAACATAAAATTCCATTAAACTTATTGTGGTTCAAAACGCATAAAAAGGAGAATCGCAATGAAATCGGTACTCATGAAAGCGGTTTCGGTCATTCTTATATTTGCAACAGTGTTTTCATTTGCATCTGTTGCTTTCGCAGCAAACGAAACCAAAGACAATTCCGTAACGGGTTTTACCGCAGAGGATTATCTTACAACAGACGGTCGGAATATTGTTAATCAGAACGGCGAAAGAATCCAACTTAAAGGTGTGAATTTGGGTGCGTGGATGATATGGGAAGGTTGGCTTTGTCCTTATGAGGATGACCTTGACCATTACACCATACTTGAAGTGCTTACTGACCGTTTTGACGAAAAAACGGCATACGAACTCATGGATATCTATATGGACAACTGGATTACGGAGTATGACCTTGATGAAATTAAGTCAATGGGTTTTAACTGCGTGCGTGTTCCGTTCTGGTTCAGAAACTTCTATTATGATGACAAAGGCAGAAAAATTCTTGACGAAAACGGCAATTGGGATTTTTCACGCCTTGAATGGGTTGTTGAAGAATGCTCTGAAAGAGAAATTTATGTTGTGCTTGATATGCACGGAGCGGTTGGATATCAGAGCGATGCTCCCCATAACGGCAAGAAAGGTTCATGCGGTCTTTATGCCGATACCGAGCAGGGTGAAAGATACCGTGAACTCACCGATGAACTCTGGGCAGAGATTGCGATGCGCTTTAAGGGCAATCCTGCTGTTGCTATGTTTGATCTTCTCAATGAGCCGATGTGCGATGTTGATGCGGACGAAATTGAAAGAAGAAAAAACAACGAGATGATATATACCCGTCTTTATGATACTGTCCGTGCCGTTGATGAAGACAGAATCCTCACGATGGAGGCTATATGGACAGCGATTGCTCTGCCCATGGCATGGACAAAGGGCTGGGACAACGTTGTTTATCAGGTTCATTTTTATAATAATTCAAACTTTGTTTTTAACCTTTTTGCATGGTTTACAAAGTTTATTTATGCCGATGTTCCCATGATGATGGGCGAGTTTTATCCTCATCAGAAAACAACATGGGAGAACTGCTTCAATACTCTTGACAAGGCAAACTACAGTTGGTTCCTCTGGACCTACAAAGCAACAGGTCACGGAATGTGGAGTTCCGACTGGTGTCTGAGAGGAAGCAAGGACGGTTTCCAAAGAGTTGATATTTATAATGATTCCTATGAGGAAATCGCACGCAAGTGGGGCGAATGCCTACGCACGGAAAACGGTTTTCAGGATACCGGACATTATGATAAAAATGTCAGAGAACATATTTAACGGGAGGACAAATGAAAGCAATCAAAAAAATTACAGCGTTGGTGCTTGCCTTTGCAATCGGATTTTCAATCTGTATGCCTTCGGCAAAGGCTGAAACATCTGCACCGCAGAATTTTGACGAATACCGTGAAATTCTTGACGATGAAGGTTTCCCTGCAATGACCACAAAGCAGTTCCTTGGAATTGTTAAAGCGATTAACACTGTGTTCCGTTTCATAACAGGCAGAGGTTTTATTGAACAGGAGCATTTCAATTTTACTGCGGATGCTCTTCTTACCGAAATATGCACTGATGTTGCAAACGAGAGCGGTTTTGATATCCTTATGCTGGTCAGCAGGTTTCCGGAAACAAAGCAGTATGCTGAATTCGTAACGGAAACATTCCGCATTGACACAACCGAACTGAGAAACAAATTCTATGAACTCAGATATGAGCAGGATGCTCAGGGAAACTGGGTTGTGGCATGCATTTATTATTTCCTTGGCATGTATTTCAGCGTAATTGAAGAATGTCAGGCATATTGCGAGCCTCTTGAAGAAGAAAATTGCTATGAAATATATCTTAAAATCATTCTTCAGGACGGCACGGAAGAAAAAATTGCTACAGGTGTTGCCGTGAATACCGAAACAAATGAAGTTTACGGCAAAGACGGCGGCGGAATTGTTGCAACCGGATATAATTTCAATTATGAAGAGTTGCTTCTTTACGCTCAGGTCAATGTATGGATGAGAAATTTCGGCTTTACGTTTTTATATGACCTGTTTTGCTATACAACCCCGTTTTTCTTCTATAACACAAGAAGAATCAAGTTTGATTATGACGGTCTGGAGTGGATGGTGCAGATATGGAAGGGTAACTACCTTGTCAGCAACGGTGCAGAGGTAGGTATTTATACCCGTGAACCCGGTTCAATCGGCACTTATTACAACTGCGCCAATGATGAGCAGATGGCAGATATGTCGATGAAACTTTATCACGGCGACGACTTGCTTTTTGAACGCCCTGAACATGAGCATTGGTGGATTACGGGCTTCCAAATCAGTGACAGGCTTTACCCTGCCAAAAATCTTACTCTTGATTTTACAATTGAGATGAAAGACGAAGAAATGCTCAGCGCATTCTGCGAAGCGGTTGAAAATCACTACAGAAATGATATGTCTTATACTGTTGACGGTTTGACAGTAAATGTAATATGGTAAAAAACAGAGCCTCGGTGTTATGCCGAGGCTTTTATGTTATATTTTGATAATTTTACCTTATAAATTATATTGCATCATATCTTTTTTTATGTTATATTACATATGGTTTGTTTATTTTATAAAATGAACGCAGGAGGAGAAATGTTATGTGCAATTGTAATTGCAACGGTCTCAAAAGCGACCTTTCGCTGCTCAATGATGTGCTCAGCGAATACGGCGGCTCACCGAGCAATCTTATCACGATTCTTCAGAAAGCGCAGAATATCTATGGATATCTGCCAAAGGATGTTATGTACTGTATAGCAGAAAAAGTAGGCGTAACTCCTGCAGATGTTATGGGTGTTGCAACCTTTTATTCTCAGTTCAGACTTACACCCATCGGCAAGTATCTTATCATGGCTTGTCAGGGTACGGCATGTC
>SVPH01000026.1 GCA_015065965.1 Oscillospiraceae bacterium | reverse complement strand
CGGTCAAGATGTCATCAAGATATATCGGCGACAGATATTTGCCCGATAAAGCGATTGACCTTGTTGACGAAGCGGCATCTCGTGTAAGGTTAAAAGCTTTTACAGCACCGCCCGATTTAAAAGCACTTGAAAACAAATTAAAGACTCTCGGTGAGGAAATGGAATCCGCCGTAAATTCTCAGGATTTTGAACACGCAGCCGCAATAAGAGATGAAAAAAACAAAATTGCACAGGATCTTGAAAACGAAAGAAAACTCTGGCAGGAAAAAAGCAACCGTTCAACAGGCGAAGTCAGTGAACAGGAGATTGCCGCAATCGTTTCTCAGTGGACAGGAATCCCCGTTGTTCAACTCACTCAAGAGGAAAGCCAGCGATTGCTCCATATGGAAGAAGAACTTCACAAAAGAATTGTCGGTCAGAACGAGGCTGTCAGCGCAGTTGCAAGAGCAATCAGACGCGGCAGAGCAGGTCTTAAAGACCCCAAAAGACCTACCGGCTCATTCATTTTCCTTGGTCCTACAGGTGTTGGTAAAACTGAACTTTGCAAAACCTTGGCAACATCAATGTTCGGCGATGAAAACGCCATGATAAGACTTGATATGTCAGAGTATATGGAAAAACACACAGTTTCAAGGCTTGTCGGCTCTCCTCCGGGATATGTCGGATATGACGAGGGCGGCCAACTTACGGAAAAAGTACGCCGCAGACCATACTCGGTAGTTCTCTTTGATGAAATAGAGAAGGCTCATCCTGATGTGTTCAATATGCTCCTCCAGATTCTTGAAGACGGCATTCTCACCGATTCACAGGGCAGACGCGTTGATTTCAAAAACTGTATTATTATAATGACATCAAATGTCGGCGCAAAACTCATTGCTCAAAGCGGCACAGGTACACTCGGATTTGCTCCCACTGAATCTGAAACAATGAGTGAAAAACGTATCCGTGAAGCAGTTATGGGTGAACTGAAAAATGTTTTCAGACCCGAGTTCATCAACAGGGTTGACGATATCATCGTCTTCCATCAACTCGGTAAAGAAGATATCAACGAAATTGCCAAGAGAATGCTCTCTGCTCTCTCCAAAAGAGTTGGTGAACTGGATATCGAACTTGAGTTTTCTGACGAAGCGGTTGAGGCAATCGGCAAGGCAGGATTCGACCCTGTTTACGGTGCAAGACCGCTCAGAAGAGCAATTCAGCAAAGAATTGAAGATAAACTATCCGAAGAAATGCTTGAAGGCAAACTGACAGCAGGAAACAAATACACCTGCGTTTATGAAAATGAATCTTTTGATTTTATTGAAAATAAATCCTCCAAAGAATAACCGTAAAAAATCTCCGTACATTAACGTGCGGAGATTTTGTTTTAACAGGATGTAAATTATTTGCAAAAAATAATTATTGATATTGTAATTTTGCTTAAAATCTGTCATAATGCTTTATATAACAGACTTTGGAGGAATAGCCATGAAAAAAGTTATTATCGCAATTATCATTGTTGCGCTTGTTGCCGCAGCAGGCATAGGCTCATATTTTATTTTCTTTGCCGACAATAATTCTGACGAATTCTCAGTAAGAGCAGTCAGAGAGGATTTTGTTGACAGCCCCGCTCTTCTTGAAAGAACCGCTCAGCACCCCGAAAGATATCAGGATAACCTCGCCAACGAATATGAAATGGGCGAAGAAAAGGCTGCCGAGTTCTATGAATGCCCCGAAGAATGGCTCACATATGAGCAACTTATCACTATTTATAACGACAGTTCCGAAAGCATAACTGTTTACGGTTTTGAAGTTGAAAACAACGGCAAAAACGGTGTTTATCTTTCAACATCCGTAGGCGGTGAACTTGCAATTGCTCCCGGCGGATACGGACCTGCAACTTTCTCCGTTTTCTGCGATAACGGCGACCTTACAACCGATGAAGCCAAGGCGCTTGCAGAAGATTTCAACGTTAAAGTAATTTATACAAAAACACCCACCGAATATGATGACGGCACAGAAAGCGTTGAAGAAACGCAGGTTGCTAAACTCGGTTTTATTGAAGAATAAGGAAATACACAGTATGGGGTTCTTTTCAAAAAACAAATCGCCTGCCGGTCCGCCCGAATATCTTATCGTCGGTTTAGGCAACCCCGGCAAGCAATATGAACTTACCCGACATAACGCGGGTTTTCTGTTTGCAGATTTGCTGGCAGATAAAAACAACATCAAAATTAATAAAATACAGTTTAAATCCGTGACCGCCGCTGTTGACCTCGGCGGTCACAGATGCCTGCTTATGAAGCCGCAGACTTTTATGAATAACAGCGGAGAAGCCGTAAGGCAGGCCGCTGCATTCTACAAAATTCCGCCCGAAAAAATCATCGTTATCTTTGACGATATTTCTCTGCCGTGCGGCAAACTTCGCATAAGAAGAAAAGGCAGTGCAGGCGGACACAACGGAATAAAGAGCATTATATATCACCTTAATTCCGATAATTTTCCCAGAGTCAAACTCGGTGTAGGTGAAAAACCTCACCCTGACTATGAACTTGCAGACTGGGTTCTTTCAAACTTTAAAAAAGATGAAATTCCCCAACTCAGAGAAGCGGCTGACAATGCCTGCGCTGCGGTTGAACTTATGGTAAAAGACGATACTGACCGCGCAATGAGCAACTATAACAGTTGATTTATTTTGTCATTGATGAAATACCGCTAATCATGTTTTCAACGGTTTTCATGCATTTTGCGGCGCTCTTGCGGCAGGCTCTTTTGCTGCTGCGGCTCATCATTTTACTGCCTGCAACAGCGGCGGCTGTGCCGACAGCAAGACCAATGCCCATTCCCTTTACTATAGACATATTTTTTGATGACATTAACATTATTTTCCCTCCAATCAAATATTATCAATAATATTTTGTCCTTTGGAGGTTATATAAACAATGCCAATAATTTTTAAGGAAGTTATAAAATGCCAGTTTTAAACATTGTTCTTGTTGAACCGCAGATTCCTCAGAACACAGGTAACATTGCCCGAACCTGCGCTGCAACGGGAGCAAGGCTGCATCTTGTTGAACCGATGGGTTTCAAGGTAGATAATGCAAAACTCAAAAGAGCAGGTCTTGACTATTGGCACCTGCTTGATATTACATATTATGAAAATCTTGACGATTTTTTTGAGAAAAATAAAGACGGAAACTTCTTTTATTTTTCCACAAAAGCAACAAAAATTTATTCGGAAATTGAATATCCCGATAACACATATCTCGTTTTCGGCAAAGAAACAGCAGGTCTTCCGGAAGAACTGCTGCTGAAAAATCAGGAAAGATGCGTTCGCTTGCCAATGATTAACAACAGCGCGGCAAGAAGCCTTAATCTTTCGAATTCTGCTGCAATAGGTGTTTACGAGGTACTCAGGCAGTGGAATTTTCCTGACCTTCTTCTAAAAGGTAAACTGACCAAATTTGATTGGAGTGATTAATATGAAGCCCATGACAGCGGTCTATAAGACCATTGATTTTCTCTTGCGCACTCAATCAAAACATATCACTGAAAAAAAGAAAGCACTCCCCGTTGAAAATGCTGTTTTTACAGTTCCGCCCAAAGCAAAAAGCGAGCGCTTTGTTCTCGGCTTTTCTAAGGAATCCATTCTGCCTGATGATATTAACAAAAAGAAATATTACATTGCGGGTTACGGCGAAAACAAACCGGCAAAAGGCGTTCTTGACCCGCCTCATACTCACGCCGTGTGGCTGGATGACCTTTCGGGCAAGGGCGGTATAGTTCTTGTTTCAATTGATAATGTCGGCATGCTTAACAAGGATGTTAACCGTCTGAGAGAGCGTCTGCACGATTTCGCAATGCTTACAGGCTGCCGCAGCATAAATATTGTAAGCACTCATTCTCATGCAGGAATTGACACAATGGGCATATGGGGACCTCTTCCGCTCAGCGGAAAAGATCCGAAGTATATGGAACTTGTTTTTTCGCAAACCGTAAAAGCAGTCAAATCAGCATACGCTGCCAGAAAACTCGGCAGACTTTACCTTGGTAAAACAGAAGTTCCTGATATGCAGGAAGATATACGCACTCCGATAGTTTATTCAAAAACTCTGACTCGCCTGAGATTCGAACCAGATGACGGCTCTCAGCAAACCTACATAATAAATTTTGCATCGCATTCCGAATCACTTCAGGGCTGTAACGAACGCGTAAGCGCCGATTTTCCTCATTATCTGCGCGAAAAAATCATGCAGGAAACAGGTGCAGAAACACTTTATTGTGTCGGAGCAATAGGCGGCATGATAAGCATGGATATTCCAAACGAAAAGGAAATCCGTGATAACGGCAGCGATTTTGCCGAGTCTACCGCCAATATCGGCAAAAAACTTGCCGACTATGCGCTCTCAATTAAAAATGAAACCGAACTCAAGCCAAAAATCGGCACAATAAGGCAGGAAGTATATTTCAAAGCAGAAAACACCATTCTGCTTGTTGCTGCCAAAGCAGGCATTCTTGAAGCCAACGAATACAGATTTCCCGACGGCTCAGGTTTTGCGATGAAATCCGAAATAAGTTATTTGGAAATTGATTCGCTGAAAATACTCATGCTCCCATGCGAAATTTTTCCTGAACTTGTTTACGGCGGATATCTCAGTGCAGAAGAATCTGCCACGGGATACGGCGCGGAAATCAATCCCGTTCCGCTTCAGGAAATCGTCGGCGATGATGTTATGATCATCGGCCTTGCAAATGATGAACTCGGATATGTTCTGCCGCCGAATGATTATCTTCTGCATTCAGAAACACCTTATTTTGAAAACGGTCATGATATTCACAAACGCAGACATTATGAGGAAACCAATTCTCTTGGCCCTGAAACGGCAGAAAAAATAGCAGCAACCGTTGCTGAAATTATCAATAAGGTTGAAAAAGCAAAAAATATATGATATTATATTATCATTCATAAAGAAAGGAATTGATTTTATGAAATCAACCATCAGCATTTTTCTTGTTTTAATCACTGTTGCTCTTTGCTTCTTCGGATGCTCAAACATTCCCGATGAACCTGCAACAACTGCAGTAACAAACTATTCTTATGCTAATCCTTACGGTGAAACAGTTGCTCCTCCTGTTAACGCAGAAGAAGGCGAAAAAGTTCCCGTTCAGTATCTTGAAACTATCAATAATATTGACTTCGTAATTTGCAGTTACAATGTTTACGGCAATTCCGTTGCAAAAATTACCGATGTTGAACTTGAATATGACGAATTCTCCGCTTTTGAAGTAAGCGGTTACGCTTCACTTGAAATGATGGGCATAGGTTCAAGAAAAGATAACATGAGAATCGGTTACACCGCTTATGACGCAGAAGGAACAATTGTAAGAAAGAGTTTCCTTCAGGCACTGCTTAAAGATGTAAGCGAAGGCGATGTTGTTGAAGATTGCCGCTTTGATTTCCCCAAGGAAGCAGTAAAAGTTGTTTTCCACGATTATGTTGAAGAATAACAGATAACATAAAACCCGTTGGTTTTGAACCAACGGGCTTTTCTTTTACATACCTCTGCGTCTTACGCAGTTTTCAAGTTTAATGGCATCATAAACGCCATTGTCAAAAAGGTCACAAATACCTTTATACTCTTCAAGAGCAAGAGTTTCAAGTGTTTTGTTCTCCCTTATGCAAAGCGCAACTAATTCACCAGTTGCTTTGTAAGCATCTCTGAAAGGAAGACCCTTTGATACAAGATAATCGGCGCAATCGGTTGCATTGATAAATCCTCCTGCCGCAGCCTTTCTCATATTCTCAGGTATAGCCTTCATTGTAGCAATCATAGGAACAAGTGTATCAAGGCAAATCTTAACTGTATCAAACGCATCAAAAATTGCGTCTTTATCCTCCTGCATATCTTTGTTATATGCCAAAGGCAAACCTTTCATAACGGTAAGAAGTGTCATTAAATCGCCAAAAACTCTGCCGCTCTTGCCTCTGACAAGTTCAGCGATATCGGGATTCTTCTTTTGAGGCATAATGCTTGAACCTGTTGAGAAAGCATCATCAAGTTCAACAAATTTGAATTCCCATGAGCACCAAAGGATAATTTCCTCACAAAGCCTTGAAAGGTGCACCATGCAGATTGAAAGTGCGCTTGCAAGTTCAATGCAGAAATCTCTGTCAGAAACGCCGTCGAGGGTGCTCTTTGTATATGAATCGAATCCAAGGAATTCGGCAGTCATTGAGCGGTCAATGGGATAAGTTGTGCCTGCAAGTGCACCACTGCCGAGAGGGGAAGAATTCATTCTCTTTTTTGCATCCTCTATTCTGCCAAGGTCACGTTTAAGCATTTCGGTATATGCGGTAAGATGTGCCTTGAATGTTATTGGCTGCGCTCTCTGAAGATGAGTGTAGCCGGGCATAATTGCATCAGCATATTCATCACCCTTTTCTTCAAGTGCGTCGATAAGTTTTTTTACAAGAACAAGGGTTTCTTCGCACTGTTCACGCAGATAAAGCCTTACATCAAGTGCAACCTGATCGTTACGGCTTCTGCCTGTGTGAAGGCGCTTACCTGCATCGCCTATGCGCTCGGTAAGAGTCTGCTCAATAAAGGTATGTATATCCTCTGCATTGGGGTCAACGAGAAGTTCACCGCTTGAAATTTCCTGTCTGATTTTTGCAAGTTCAGAGCATATGAGTGCACCGTCATCCTGCGAAATTATGCCCTTTGCTGCAAGCATTGTTGCGTGAGCAATACTGCCCTCAATATCCTGATAATACATTCTGGAATCGGTGGCTATTGATGAATTGAAATCATTGGTTTTTTTATCCGCTTCCTTTGAGAAACGGCCTGCCCAGAGTTTCATATTAAAACCTCCTGATATGGGAAAAAGAGCCGCCATGTGACGGCTCTGTTATTTTTTAGTTTGATAATCGAGCAGAATTGTGAAAGACAAGGTGCGGCGATACAGGAATAAAAGGATATTTCAAATCACTGCAACGCAGTATTTCGCAATTCTGAGAAGATTATTTATTTCTTTCAGCCTCAAGAATTGCCTTAACCTTGATGGGAAGACCGAAGAGATTGATGAATCCTGCTGAATCCTTCTGATCATAAACTTCGTCTGCATCAAATGTTGCAAAATCTTCGCTGTAAAGAGTATAGGGTGAAGTTACGCCTGCGTTAATCATATTGCCCTTATAGAGTTTAAGTTTAACATCGCCTGTAACTGTTTCTTGAGTCTTATCAACGAATGCTGAAAGAGCCTCACGAAGAGGAGTAAACCACTGACCGAAGTAAACAAGTTCTGCAAACTTATGAGCAACGATTTCTTTATAGTGCTGAGTATCTCTGTCAAGAGTGATTGTTTCAAGAACATCGTGAGCCTTGAAAAGGATTGAACCTGCGGGGTTCTCGTATACACCTCTTGATTTCATGCCAACAAGACGGTTTTCAACGATATCGTTAAGACCTATGCCGTTCTTGCCGCCAACTTCGTTGAGGTATTTAATAAGTTCAACGCCGCCCATTTCCTTACCGTTAACTGCAGTGGGAACACCCTTTTCAAAATGGATTGTAACATATGTGGGTTCATCGGGAGCCATTTCAGGTGAAACGCCCATTTCAAGGAAGCCGGGCTTGTTATACTGAGGCTCATTTGCAGGGTCTTCAAGGTCAAGACCTTCGTGTGAAAGATGCCAGAGGTTCTTATCCTTTGAATAGTTTGTTTCACGGTTAATCTTAAGAGGAATGTTGTGTGCCTCTGCATACTCGATTTCTTCTTCACGGGATTTGATGTCCCAAATTCTCCAGGGAGCGATAATTTCCATTTCAGGAGCAAAAGCCTTGATTGTAAGTTCGAATCTTACCTGGTCATTACCCTTACCTGTGCAGCCGTGGCAGATAGCATCTGCGCCCTCTGCCTTAGCGATTTCAACAATTCTCTTAGCAATGATGGGACGTGCAAATGATGTGCCGAGAAGATATTCCTTCTCATAAACAGCGCCGGCCTTAAGAGTGGGGAAAATATAATCGCTTACAAACTCATCCTGAAGATTCTCGATATAGAGTTTTGATGCACCTGTTTTGATAGCCTTTTCTTCAAGACCGTCAAGTTCTGTACCCTGACCTACGTCACCTGAAACAGCGATAACCTCGCAGTTGTTGTAGTTTTCTTTAAGCCAAGGGATGATGATTGATGTATCAAGACCGCCTGAGTAGGCAAGAACAACTTTTTTGATTTCTTTCATGATAATTCTCCGTTCTTTATGTTTTGTTTATGCATTAATTATACATCGAATATTCAAAAAATCAAGAGCATTTTGAATATTTATGCAAATTTGGCGTATTCAACAAAAATCTTTTGATTTTCGTCACTTAACCGAGCAAAAGTCCGACTTTTTTCTTGGCTTTTGTCAGTGTACGGTTAGCAATGCGTGCCGCTTTCTCTGCTCCTGCGTTTGCTGTATCAAGAAGATACTGCTTATCTGCAATAAGACGCTTATATTCTTCCTGAACAGGTCTGAGTTCTTCAATAACCGCTTCCGCAACCGCAACTTTAAAGTCGCCGTAGCCCTTGCCCTCAAATTCTTTTTCAATTGCCGCATAATCAAGACCGGTGCAGCATGAATAGATTGCCATGAGGTTGTTGATACCGTCTTTACCGTCTGCATATCTGACACATGCTTCGCTGTCTGTAACGGCAGACTTGAACTTTTTAAGGATAGCCTCGGGAGTATCAAGCAGCGATACGGATGCCTTGGGATTGGGGTCACTCTTTGACATCTTCTGAGTGGGATCTTGAAGACTCATAACCCTTGCACCTACCTTGCCGATAAACGGCTCGGGAAGGGTAAAAGTATTACCTCTGAGAGTATTGAAACGGTTTGCGATATCCCTTGCAATTTCAAGATGCTGTTTCTGGTCAGCACCGATGGGAACATAGTTTGCCTGATAAAGCAAAATATCAGCCGCCATAAGTACAGGGTATGCAAACAGACCGACGTTAACGTTATCTGCATGCTTCTGGGATTTCTCCTTGAACTGAGTCATTCTTGATGCTTCACCGAACTGAGTGTAACAATCAAGAATCCATGCAAGTTCAGCATGAGCGGCAACCTGACTTTGTATAAAAACAATATTCTTTTCGGGGTCAAGACCTACTGCAAGCATAATCGCATACATTTCAAGAATCTGCTGACGGAGTTTTGCCGGTTCGGGATGAATTGTAAGCGCATGGAGGTCTGCAACCGCATAAAGGCAGTTATAATCCTCGCTCATCGCTTTCCAGTTTTTGAGTGCTCCGAGATAGTTGCCCAAAGTCGGGATTGATGTAGGCTGAATCATGCTGAGCACTATAGGCTTGCGCTCGGGTGTTGTATTTTCCATAGTAATTTACCTTTCCTGATTAAAGTGAGCGAGCAACCTCGCCGAGAATCTTAACACCCTTAACGATATCTTCATCGGAAGGTGTTGAGAAGTTCATTCTGATATAATCGCACTTTTTATCGCCGTCAACCATAAACGCATTACCGGGAACAACCGATACTCCTGCTGCGCTTGCTTTGCGGCAGAAATCGAGCATATCAATGCCCTCATTGAGTTTTGCCCAGACAAAAAGTCCGCCTTCAGGTCTGTGATATGTGAGGAAATCTGAAAGTTCTTTGTCAACGCAATCACAAAGAAGGTTGAGTTTACGCTTATAGATTTCTCTGATTTTATTGATATGGCTTTCAAAATCATATTCTGTAAGCCACTTATAAACAACGAGTTGTGACATAAGCGGAGTATGAACATCCTGAGTCTGCTTTGCAACGGTGAGTTTTGCAATAACCTCTTTGTTTGCAAGAGCAAAACCGACTCTTATGCCGGGAGCAACAACCTTTGAGAATGAACCTGCATAAATAACAATACCGTCTTCATCAAAACTCTTGATTGCCGGAACATCCTCGCCTGCAACACGAAGGTCGCCGTAAGGATTATCCTCAAGAATCATAACACCGTATTTCTTTGCAAGTTCATAAACAGCCTTCCTCTTTTCAAGCGACATGGTTACGCCTGCTGGATTTTGGAAGTTGGGAATAGTATAAATGAATTTTACATTTTCTTCTGTTTTAAGTTTTTCTTCAAGGGCGGCAATATTGATGCCGTCACTGTCAACAGGCACGCCGCTGAGTTTTGCGCCGTAACTTCTGAAGCAATTGAGTGAACCGATAAATGAAGGTTCTTCACAGATAACACAGTCGCCGTAGTTTATGAAGCACTGGCTTGTAAGGCTCATAACCTGCTGAGCACCGCTGACTACGATAAGTGCATCGCTGTCATTACCTACGCCGTAGCGTGTTTTTGCAAGTTCGGTAAGTTTTGCAACAAGCGGACCGTAACCTTCACTGACACCATACTGCAAAGCAAGAATGGGATCAGTATCAAAAATATCGGTCAGAATTTTCTTTATATCGTCAACAGGGAAAGCATCAGGTGCAGGATTTCCTGCGGCAAGAGGAATAGTATTGCCGGAACTTTTCAGAATTTCTCTGATAATCGAAGGTTTAAGAGATGCTACTCCCTTTGCAAAATTATATTCCATTTATTTTCAGTCCTTTCGGGATGATTTTTCAAAATTTGCCTATAATATATAGAGTATATCATAAAAAAATAAAAAAGTAAATGAAAAATAATCGTTGAACACGCATTTTGTCTGTGATATAATCACAGCATTGGAGAGTGAAGAAATGGTAACAAAATTTGATGCCGTATTTTTTGATTTTGACGGTACTATTGCCGATACAGGCGAAGGCATTTTCAGTTCTGTAAGTTATGCAATTGAAGCAATGGGATACAATCCGCTGCCTCATGACAGACTTCGGACATTTATCGGTCCGCCTATTTTTGAATCGTTCAAACGGGAACTCGGCATGAACGACGAGCAAAGCATGCAGGCTGTTGAAAAATACCGTAAAAAATACAGTGAAAACGGAATTTATAAACTTGAGGTTTATGACGGAATAAAAAACCTCTTAAAAGAACTAAAAAATTCGGGCATTAAAGTTGCAATAGCAAGTTCAAAGCCCGAAAAGTTTGTTATCAGAATTATTGATTTTCTTAATTTAAACAATATGATAGATTTTGTTGCCGCACCTGAAAGCGATAAAGCACCCGAAGGCAAGACCGTTCTTGTTGAAAAAGCGGTAAATCATTTCGGCGTCAGTAAAAACCGCGCATTAATGATCGGCGACCGATACTTTGACATTGACGGCGCAAACGGTGCAGGGGTTGAAAGCATCGGTGTAACTTTCGGCTACGGCAGTGAGGAAGAACTGCAAAATGCAGGAGCAACCTATATCGCCCGCAACACGGAAGAAATAAGAAGAATTATTTTTTCTTGACCGCCTTTTTGGCAACAGCAAAATAAATTATATTGAACAGAACAAAACTTAAAAGCATCAACGTCACAATAAGTATTCTGCCGCTCCGTATCATTTCAAAGAATGATGCGGGGCTTGTTATTTCCGCAAAAGGAATGCAGTAAAAAATACCCGAATCGCTGAAAATAAAGTAAAGCGCTGCGGTTATTGCAAAGTAGACAGGCACCGCCTTCAGGCAGAAATCCTCTGTTCTGATGTTAAGAAGATTGGGCATTTCTTTGGTAATTATATTCTTCTTTGCAATTACAGCGCAGGGAATTATACCTATAACACAAAGAACAGCAGTGAAAATAACTGTAAGCAAATCTTCGTCATCATGCCATCCTTTATATATCACCAACTCTGCAATTCTCATGCCTGCAGGTCTTGCAACCGTTACAACAAAAGTGCATAAAAGAGTCATTATTGCACTGTAAGCCGCATAAAGTTTTCTGTTTTTAAAAGGCAGCGTATAATCAAAATCGCCCTCTCCGCCCGTAATGCTTTTAGGCAGACAGACAAGCATAAGCATGATACCAAAGCCGAGAAGAAAGCCCGTAAGATACTCCCACAACGACCAACTTCCGTGTTCAAGGAATCGAGGTGCATTTATATTTGCAAAAAAGCCTGCATCCGAGTCAATAACCATAACAACATCTGCAAGGGTAATTGAAACGGCACAGATTGCATTGATAGCAAAAGAAATAAACGCTGTCACTTTATCGCGCTTTGCTATAAGTACAGAAACAGAGAGAACAAGTGCCGCAACAGCATAGGAAATAACCCTTATACTCGCAAAATAATTTCTGCCGAAAGGAATTTTCTTGAACCATGCTTCTGAGCCGAGATTCTTGATATATGCCATCATCGGCGACATTTCGATGCCTTTATCCGCAAGACCCTGCTTGAACATTTCAACCGCTTGCGAATTAATAAAGGGCAGAATATAATGTGCAACAAAAAATTGGAATATGTAAACCACCGCATAGAATACAGCAATCAACACCGCATAGTGCCAGATTTTATACTGCTTTTTTGAAAAAAGCGAACCTATATACATTGCAAAAAGAGGCATCCAGCCAAAGCCGAGCAGGAGCATTATTGCCATGCCCGAATAGGGGCTGATTGAAACAACAGCGTCGGTTTCCTGCCCCGTAAAAGGAACGGAACTTGTAAGGTAACCGCCCATTTGTGAATTGAGCGTTCCCCAGCCGCCGTTTGTTATACCGAGCAGAATAACGGCAATCGGCATTGCTTCAAGGCTCATTTTTTTGCGGTTACCGAAAAACGCGAAAATAAAGAGTACGAGCATAACACCGACGGCAAACATACCCCACATTGAGCCGTAACCGTGAGAGCCGCGTACACGCCACATAAAGCCGCTCATTATTGCAAACGAGAGCACAAGCATGGCTTTTACATTCGGAGTAAGCCGTCTTACATTCAGAACTTCCATTTTTATTCCTCCTTAGTAATTCATCATGGTTTCGCCGGCAAGGTTTTTCCATGTGAAATTGCTGTTTTCAAGAATCATGTATCCGTGCCATGAATTTTCTTTAGGAATTGAAACCGAACCGGGGTTAAGATAAACATAATTTTCATGTTCTACACATTTGGGAACATGAGTATGACCGTGGAGAAGAATATCGCCTTTTTTAAGCGGAGGCAAATTACTCTCATTGAAATTATGACCGTGGGTAGCATAAACAAGGCGGCTGCCTGCTGTAAGAATTGCATAATCCGCAAGAATCGGGAAGTCCAGCACCATCTGGTCAACCTCCGTATCGCAGTTGCCTCTTACACAAAGCAAATCATTTTTTATTGCATTGAGAAGGTCAATAACTTTTTTGGGCGCATAACCTTCGGGCAAATCGTTTCTCGGACCATGATAAAGGATATCACCCAGAATAACAAGCCTCTCCGCACCCTCTGCTTTGTATGCATCAATCAATTTTTTACAGTAAAATTCCGAACCGTGGATATCGGAAGCAATCATAATTTTCATGCTATCACCTCTGACTTCCATTATAATGTAAAACACTCCGAAAAGCAACTGCCTTTCGGAGTGTAATTAACTTTAATTTTCCTGAAAACGGCTCAGGAAATGCTTTGTTCTTTCCTGCTGAGGATTGTTGATAACATCTTCGGATTTACCCTGTTCAACGATAACACCGCCGTCCATATAGATAACATAATCCGAAACATCCCTTGCAAATGCCATTTCGTGAGTAACAATAACCATTGTCATCTTCTCTGCCGCAAGGTCTCTGATTACCTTGAGAATTTCGCCGGTGAGTTCGGGGTCAAGAGCAGATGTAGGTTCATCAAAGAAAAGAATTTCAGGGTTCATGGCAAGCGCTCTCGCAATTGAAACTCTCTGCTGCTGACCGCCTGAAAGTTCACAGGGATACGCATCAAGTTTTTCGGAAAGACCGACTTTTGCAAGAAGTTCTTTTGCGTTGGCATTGATTTGCTCAATAATCTGCTTTTTATTCTTCTTCCAATCATCTCTCTTTTTTGCCTGAAGTTCAGGCGCAAGAGTTACATTCCTCAACACAGTGTACTGAGGAAAAAGATTAAATGACTGGAAAACAAGACCGACAGCAAGGCGGTTTCTGTTAATTTCCTCTTTAGAAAGTTTATGTTCGTTTTCGCTGTCAAATACGACATTACCGTTAACGGTAATTTTGCCTGTATCGGCATCATTTAGTGATGTTATGCAGCGCAGAAGTGTTGTTTTACCGCTGCCGGATGCACCGATAATCGAAAGCACCTTGCCCTCTTCAAGTTCAAAATCAATGCCTTTAAGTACATCAACGCTGCCGAAACTCTTTTTAAGATTTTTGACTTCAAGTATTGCCATAGCCGCACCTTAACCTTTGTAGTAATCGAGTTTTTTCTCGATATAGCCAAACAGAAGCGTAAGTCCGCCGCAGAAAACAAGGAAATACACAGCCGTATAGAACAACGGCCAAATAACACCTTTTCTTGAAAAACGCTCTGCCGCCATAAGGATTTCCGAAACAGCAATAACTCTTGCAAGAGAAGTATCTTTAACAAGTGTTATGATTTCGTTACTCATGGGCGGAACAACGCGCTTTACAACCTGCATAAGGATAACCTTGAAAAATGTTTGGCTTTTACTCATACCGAGAACCTGACACGCCTCATACTGCCCAACAGGTATGCTCTCAATGCCGCCGCGGTAAATCTCCGAAAAATATGCGGAATAGTTGATAACAAACGCAATCAGCGCCGCCATCATTCTGTCCTGCATTGGTACATTAAAAACAAGACCGGGCACATAGAAAACAACAAAAAGTTGGAGCATAAGAGGAGTACCTCTGATAATCCAGACAAAGGTTCTTGTTAGCCATCTGAGAGGCAGGAACTTCGACATTGAACCGAGTGTAATAACAAGTCCGAGCGGAAGCGCAAACAGGAGCGTTGCGGCAAACAACTTTGTGTTTTCCCAAAGACCTGTCAAAAGCGAGAGCGTTACTTCCATGAACTCGCTGTTCATAAAGCCGCCCTGCGCGGCATTAAGCAAAATTTCTGTCATTTGAATTCAACCTGTAATTTCTAAATTATTTCGCAATAAGTTGGTCTGCAAGTTTATAATCTGCAGCGATTGATGCAAGTGTGCCGTCAGCAACAAGTTCTGAAATAGCAGCATTTACCTTTTCAGTCATATCACTGCCCTTACGGAATGCGATACCGTACTGCTCGTCATTACCGAGTTCAAACTTTGCGTTTTCAACAACAACGAGGTTGTCATAGTCTGTGCCGGCGCCGATTGAGCCGAGGCTTGTAACATAGTCGATAACGCAACCGTCTGATGTGCCGGCAGCAACTTCCATGAGAGCGGCAGCCATATCTTCAACTTCAATGAACTCTGCATTCTGGAAATAAGCATCGTTTTCAATTACATTTGCGCCTGCGGAACCGCCTTCAGCAGCAATCTTAAGACCGTCAACGGTTGTAAGACCTGCGTTTTCAGCCTTAACAACAAGAACCTGCTTGTTCTGCATATAGGGAGTTGAAATTGACATGCTTTCAAGTCTGTCAGCGTCAATTGTCATACCGTTCCAGATACAGTCAATGTTCTTTGCATTGAGTTCTGTTTCCTTTGCGGTCCAGTTGATAATCTGGAACTTGGGTGTAATTGCAAGTTTCTCACAAACAGCCTTTGCAAACTCTGTTTCAAAGCCGATAAGAGTTGTGCCGTCTGTGTCATAATAGTTCATGGGTGCAAAAATTGTGATACCGATAATCATTTCGCCCTTATCGGTGATGTATGCAGCATCTGACTCAGCGTCTTTGCCGCATGCGCCGAGGGTGAACATTGCTGCAGTTGCAAGAACAAGTGCAAGAATTAATGCTATTACTCTTTTCATATTTTTTACTCCTTTTCAGCCGTATTTCGGCTTTTAATGTATTATTATATTACCTTAGTAAAGCGGTTTTGTCAACAGTTTATTTTATATAGATAAAAGGGCAGTTAAAAACCGCCCTTTCAGTTTATATTGCCGCATCCATGCGGCTGTTATAAAGTTCACTGTAAAATCCGCCTTTTGCCATAAGTTCACCGTGGTTGCCTTGCTCAACAATTTTTCCGTCTTTCATAACAAGGATAACATCCGCATTCTTGATAGTTGAAAGCCTGTGGGCAACAATAAAACTTGTTCTTCCCTGCATCATTGTTGCAAACGCCTTCTGAATTCTTATTTCGGTTCGGGTATCAATTGACGATGTTGCCTCATCAAGAATCAACATGGGCGGCAAACAAAGCATAACCCTTGTAATACACAGCAACTGCTTCTGTCCCTGTGAAAGACCTGATGCTTCATCGGAAATAACCGTATCATATCCTTTAGGCAAACGCTTAATAAAACTGTGGGCATGTGATGCTTTTGCGGCGGCAATTATTTCTTCATCAGTTGCTTCGGGTCTGCCCATAGTAATATTATCCCTGACCGTACCGTCCTTAAGCCATGTATCCTGAAGCACCATGCCGTAACTCTTGCGCAGACTCTCTCTTGTTGCAGCGTTAATGTCAACTCCGTCAATGCTGATTTCACCTTCATCGACATCATAAAAGCGCATAAGCAGATTAACAAGCGTTGTTTTGCCGCATCCCGTAGGACCTACTATGGCAACCCTGCTGCCGCTCTCTGCAAAAAGATTGAGATTTTTTATAAGTTCCCTGTCTTTTGAATATGAGAAAGCAACATTTTCAAGTTTTACATTGCCGTCAACATCCGTAAGCACTGCCGCATCGGGCAAATCGGGTGTCTGCGGCTGCTGCTCAACAAGTTCAAAAAGCCTTTCTGCGCATGCAAGCGCATTCTGAAGTTCTGCAATAACACCTGATATTTCGTTGAACGGCTTTGTGTATTGGTTTGCATAACTGAGGAAACACGATAGTTCGCCGACAGTTATTGTGCCGTTCACAACGGCAAATGCGCCTGCAAGACCTACAGCCGCATAAACCATGCTGTTGACAAACCTTGTGCACGGATTCGTAAGAGATGAAAAGAAAATTGCTTTAAGCGAATATTTTTCATAGCGTTCGTTAATTTCATCAAACTCTTCAAGCGACTTTTCTTCTCTTGAAAAGGCAGTTACTATCTTTTTGTTGCCTACATTTTCCTCAACATAAGCAGTCTGCTCGCCTCTTGTCTGTGCCTGCATTTTGAACATAGAATGAGTGCGTTTTGCAATAAATCTTGCAACAAAAAGCGAAAGCGGTGTAAGTATAACCACAACAAGGGTTATCTTCCAGTTAATTGAAAGCATAAATCCGAGTGTGCCTGCAATTGTTACAACTCCCGTAAAAAGTTGGGTAAAGCCCATGAGAAGGCCGTCCGCAAACTGGTCGGCATCGGAAATAATTCTGCTAACGGTATCACCCGACGGTTTAGAATCAATGTAACTGAGCGGCAGAATCTGAATCCGCTCCATGGCAGCGTTTCTGATATCCCTTACAACTCTGAAAGTAATTCGGTTATTGAGAGTATTCATTATCCATTGTGCCGCCGCAGTAAGCAATGCCATTATGCCGATTCTGTAAAGATACGGCATGAGTGCGCCGAAATCAACCCTGCCTGCGCCTGCAACCGTATCAATCGCCTTGCCTGCAAGCACGGGGATATAAAGGCTGAGCGCAACGCTGACAGCCGCAAGGATAATTGAGAAAATCAGATGAATTTTATATCTGCCTACATAAAACAGAATCTTTTTTACAGTGCCTTTGTTCACTTTCTTTTTCATGCGCTCTCCTCCTCATCAAACTGCGAGAGATGGATTTCTCTGTAAACAGCGTTATTTTTAAGGAGTTGTTCATGGGTTCCGATTTCGGCTATACCGTCATCAAGAACAATAATTTTATCCGCATGCATAATCGACGATGTGCGTTGAGAAACAATGAACACTGCCGCTTCACCCAGCTGTTGGGCAATCGCCTTGCGCATAGCCGCATCCGTTGCATAATCAAGCGCGCTTGAACTGTCATCAAGAATAAGAATGTCGGCTTTTTTGATAACCGCTCTTGCAACGGCAAGCCTTTGACGCTGACCGCCCGAAAAATTTCTGCCGCCCTGCTCAACGGGTGCATCAAGGACTCCGTCTTTCTGCAAAACAAATTCTGCTGCCTGAGCAACTTCAAGTGCATTCATTATCTCTTCGTCCGTTGCATTCTCCTTGCCCCAAAGCATGTTTTCTCGGATTGTTCCTTTAAAAAGCACTGATTTCTGCGGAACAACAGCAACTCTTGAACGCAAGTTTTCAAGTGAAAGGTCATTGACATCTTCGCCGCCAACAAGCACTTTACCCGATGTTGCTTTATAGAATGCAGGGATAAGGTTTACAAGTGTTGTTTTGCCGGAACCCGTAGAGCCGATTATTCCCACGGTTTCACCTTTTTTAACGGTGAAAGTAATATTATCAAGCGAATTTTCACCCGCTCCTGCATAAGAAAATGATACATTGCGAAACTCAACAATATTTTCTGATTTATCATCAATTTTTGCGTTTCCGTCATCAATTTCAGCCGGAATATCAAGCACCGCGCTTATTCTGCCTGCGCACGCAACGGATTTTGTAATGCTGATAATAAGGCTTGCAAATTTAACAAGTTCAACAAGAATCTGCGACATATAGTTATACAGTGCAACAACCGCACCCTGAGTAATCAAACCCGCCTCAACGCGGATTGCTCCATTATAAATAAGCACGGCTATACCAATGTTGATGATAACACATGTCAGAGGGTTAAGCATGGCAGAAATCCTGCCTGTGTATTCCTGAATTGCCGTGAGAGAATCGTTGCGTTCTTTAAACTCTTCAATCTGTTCATCTTCTTTGCAAAACGCTCTTAAAACTCTTGCTCCCGTAAGACTTTCCCTTGCGGTGCTGAGCACCCTGTCAAGAGCAATCCTTACTTTTTTGTAAAGAGGAATACAGAAAAACATTATTCCGAATACAACAACCGAAAGCAACGGAATAACCACCGCAAAAGTAACAGCCGCCTTTGAATCAACAGTAAACGCCATAATCATTGCACCGATAACCACAAACGGCGAGCGTAGAAGCAGACGCAGAGTCAAATTCAAACCATTCTGAACGCTGTCCATATCACCAGTCATACGGGTAATGAGCGTTGATGTTCCCAAAGAATCGAGTTTTTCATAGGAGAATCTGCCGATATGGGCAAAAACCGCATGTTTAAGCCTTTTTACAAAACTGACCGATGCCTTTGCTGCAAAAAACTGCGCAGTTAATGAAAAAGCAAGACCGACAGCGCCGAGAAGCACAAGCAAAGCACACATCTTCAAAATATATGTTTTGTCGCCTGATACGATACCGGTATCAATGATTTTTGCAACCACAATCGGCACAAAAAGTTCAAGTATGGCTTCAAACATTTTGAACAGCGGTGCAAGCACACACAAGGTTCGGCTTCCCTTCAAATATTTCAGAAGTTTTTTCATATATATAACCTTTCTGATTAGTTATTTCAATTTTTCTAACTTTATATTTTAGCATAAAGGATTATTTTTGTAAACAGTCATGACACAACATTATACGCTCATAAAATTCTTCTTTTTTCCTATCTGGAAATATAAACAAGGCGAATTATGGTAAAATTGTTGTGTATTAAATTTTAGGAGGAATATCCCCCATGAAAGCAACTAAAGTTACACATTTCGGTATTCAGCGCAAAATCGTTGCAAACATGACCACCGAAAGTTGGGAAACCATCCCCCATATTTCTTATATCTACGAACCCGAAGTTTCAAGATTTCTTGAAGTGGTTAAGGAACTTAACGAATCCGGCAAATTCCCTGTTAAAATCACGGTTAACACAATAATGCTCAAAGCACTTACAGAAGCATTCAAGGCTGCGCCTCAACTTAATGCGCATATCAAGTTTGACCGCAAACTCGTAAGAGGTGAAATCATCGAATGGGACGAAATCCACGCAGGTATGACATGGATTCTTCCCAACGGCGAAATGATGACAATTAATCTTCACGATATCGGCAACAAAAGCCTTGTTGAACTGACCGAGTACATAGCGGATGTCGGCAGAAGAATCGGTAACACAGATCTTACAGAGGTTATGTTCTCCGTTTCATTTAATGACACAATCGAGAAACTCAAAAAAGGCAAAATCAAGCAGGCTATTCTCCGCCTTGTTGGTGCAAAAACAGGCAAGCATAAGATTAAGACTCTTTCAGGCAAGGCTAAGAAAGATTATTATGCAATCCCTGAAACTGACAGACTCACTGCAAACGATATCAAACAGGGTACTGTAACAATTTCAAACATCGGCTCAATCACAAGAGGAATCCCTGGCCACGCTGCCCTTCTTTCAATCATTCCTCCCCAGATTTTTGTTGTATGCATCGGCTCAGCAATCAAAAAGCCTGTTGTTAAGCAGGATGAAAACGGTAATGACATAATCGTTGTCGGTCAGGAAATGCCCATCGACCTTGTTTTTGACCACAGAGCAGTCGACTTCGGCGACCTTGTTCCTTTTATTAAAAGGCTTGAAGATATCTTCAGAAATCCCGAACAGATGTATAATTGGTAAAAGCACAAACTCCTTTGCTGCGGCAAAGGAGTTTTTTGTTGACAAAATATGCCCTGATAATTAAAATGGACTTAACATCAACCGAAACGAGTGATATTATGAGCAAAAATTTTTTTGATGTATACTATCAACCCGGTGAAAATCCCGTTTTTTGTTACAGAAGCGGTCTTGCCGTCTATGAAGAAACATTCTTCGGCGGAGTTCTTGTTTCATCGGGATATAACGCAGCAGGCTATCCTCTCAATGTTCTGACAAACTTTCCGTCAAGGTTAAACCCCGTTGATTTTCATGAGCCATCTTCTTTTAATATTGAAATTGACGGTCAAAGCATTGATTACAGCCTCAAATTAAACGATTTTGAAACCGTAAAGAATGAAAGCAAGATAGAATCAATCATAACCCTTGAAAGTGAAATCAAACCTGTAAAACTGAAAATACATACTGTTCTTGACGGCACGCAGATGTTCAGCCGCTATATTGAAATTGAAAATCTTTCAGAATGTTGCATGAATCTCAGCAGACTTGTTGTTTTCGGAGGCGGTGTTGAGAAAACCAATCGCAGACACTATACAACACACAACGATATAAACAAAATCTATTCCGTCGGCTACTTTGATAATGACCAATGGGGCAGAGAGGGCGAATTTGCATGGCACGACCTTGCGCCCGAAATGCTCACCGTAAACTGCCGTTTTGGCAGAGACCGTTTTCGCCATCCCCTCTTTTTTATACGCAATAATCTGACAGGTGTAATCTATTTCTCGCAAATAGGCTGGAGCGGCGGTTGCAGTTTTTCTGTTGACAACAAAACATATTATGAAAATAGTGAAAGTACGCTTGCATTCAAAGCAGAAATAACGGCTCACAAGCCCATAACCGTTATTCAGCCCAAATCAACCTTCATTTCCCCCGAAGTTCATATTGGTGTTATTGCAGGCGGTCTTGACGATGCCGTTAATGAAATGCACGCACATATACGCAAATCCGTACTCAACATGCCGGAAGCCTCTCCCAAAGAATGCCTTGTCGGCGCTGGAATGGGCGCAGAACATGATATGACAGTTGAAACATCAAAGATTTTTGCAAAACGCCTCGCCGATGTTGGAGGAGAAATCTTTATTGTGGATGCAGGTTGGGAATGTCCGCCCGAAAAGGAAACGGAGTGGGGTGATTATAACGGGTTCAATATCCCCGACCCTGACAGATATCCCAACGGCATATCTGAAATATCAGATTACTGCCACTCAATCGGCATAAAATTCGGTCTGTGGGTTGATATTGAAACATTAGGTAACAAAACCGATGTTTTCAACAGACATCCCGAATGGCGTGCAAAAACAATTCTCGGCATTCAAAGCAAAAATCTGCTTGACATGAGTAATCCCGAAGCGGCAAAATGGGCGGAGAATGAACTTGCAAGAATAATCGAAGAATATAAACTCGACCTCCTGCGCGTTGACCACAATGTTTCTTTCCGTGATTACTTTACAATGCGTGATACGGGCACAGGCACACCGGAATGCCTTTCAATCCGCCACCATTATGCAGTCTACAACATGTACAAAAATCTCAAACAACGTTTTCCGAATGTGATTTTTGAAAACTGTGCAGGCGGCGGCGGACGCACTGACCTTGGCATGATGAAAAACTTCAATCACACATGGGTATCTGACTGTCAGAAGGCTCCGCATTCACTGAATGTTACCAACGGCATGACAATGGCACTGCCTCCCGAAAGAGTTGACAGACTCTTTGCAGGAATGGGCTGCCACGAACACGGCACAATTGATATGCAGATGAGAAACACCATGCTCACTCATATGTCACTCAATGTTATTGCTCCTGCTGCCGCATCCGAAAACACAATTCAGGCAGAGTTCGTACGTCACAGCGTTGAACTTTACAAAAATTTTATCCGTCCTTTCCTTCCTGAAGCAAAAATATATCATCATACTCCCGAAACGGGCTTGCTAAAAGATGAATTTTATATTCTTGAGATTTCCGCTCCTGACTGCAGCAAGGGCGCAATCACTGTATTCACCATGCCTGACTCAAAATCAAATGCTCTTTCGGTTATTCCCAAAGGCATAAATGCAGGTAAAACATACAAAATCACGCTTGATAACAGCGGCGCAAGTTACACCGGAAAGGGACACGAATTGCTTGCCGTCGGTATTCCCGTTTCAATTCCGTCGGCTATGTCATCGGAATTAATAATTTTTGAAGCGATATAAAAACATCATCCCGAAACAGTCATATTTTGTCAGTTTCGGGATATTTTAATTTAAAACCATTTACAAATTGTTCATATTATGTTACTCTTAAATCAAGACAAAACACAGGAGGTTTAAACATGTCAAAGAAAAAATTTGATCTTGGCGACGGCATCTATGATGCCAAACAACTCGGCTATCCCCGAATGGCTCTGCTCGGCATTCAGCATATGTTTGCAATGTTCGGTGCAACCGTACTTGTCCCCGCACTTACAGGTTTGAGCGTTTCGGCAACTCTTCTTTTTGCGGGTCTCGGCACATTACTGTTCCATTTCCTTTCCAAAGGTAAAGTGCCTGCTTTCCTTGGCTCCTCCTTTGCTTTTATCGGTGGATATGCAGCCGTTACTGCAATCGGAACCGACGAAGCAGGTAATGCACTCCATGACTACTCTCTTCTCCCTTATGCATGTTTCGGCGTAGCATGTGCAGGTCTTCTCTACCTCGTACTTGCGGCTCTTATAAAGGCTTTCGGTGTTAAGAAAGTAATGAAATTCTTCCCGCCCATCGTTACCGGACCCATCATTATTGCAATCGGACTTACTCTTTCCTCCAGTGCAATCGGTAACTGCTCAGCAAACTGGCTCATCGCCGTTATTGCAATTGCAATTATCATTATCAGCAACATTTTCGGAAAAGGCATGATAAAGATTATACCCATTATGCTCGGTGTACTCGGTTCATCGGCAATCGCCGCCGTTCTTCATCTTACAGGCGCAATGGAAGTTTTTGACCCTGCCAAACTTGAAGCATTTAAGTCTGCAGCATGGATTGGTCTGCCTTTCCAGATGAAAGATACCGTTTTCGGTTTACTCGCAGGTGATTTTGATAAAAATCTTCTTGTTTCCAGCGTTATAACAATTATGCCCATTTCACTTGCAACAATGGTTGAACACATAGGCGATATTTCCGCAATCGGTTCAACATGTAAAAAGAACTACATCGCCGATCCCGGTCTTCACAGAACACTTCTCGGCGACGGCCTTGCAACCAGCATTGCATCCCTTTTCGGCGCCCCTGCAAACACAACCTACGGCGAAAACACCGGTGTTCTTTCACTCTCAAAGGTTTATGATCCCAAAGTTGTAAGAATTGCTGCTGTTCTTGCAGTTCTTGTTTCATTTTCTCCCAAGTTTGCCGCTCTTGTAAGCCTTATGCCTACAGCAACTATCGGCGGCGCATCGCTTGTTCTTTACGGTATGATTTCCGCAGTCGGTGTCCGTAATGTTGTTGAAAATAAAGTTAACTTTGAAAACACAAGAAACGTTATCATTGCCGCTCTTATCCTTGTTCTTTCAATCGGCATCAACTACGCAGGAGCAATTCAGATACCCGTCGGTTCGGTTACAATCAGCCTTTCAGGTCTTGCTGTCGGCGCACTTACAGGCATCATCCTCAACGCAATTCTTCCCGGCAAGGATTATGAATTCGGCACCGACGAAAAAGGCGATACAGCAGTCAACTTCAAAGTTTAATCACGTCATATTCTTTAAAAGCGGCAGGATTTCCTGTCGCTTTTTTAATCGTCTTATTTACCAAAAAAAGACGGTGTTTATTGTATGGATTTCATAAAAAAATATTACGGTATTGAAAATCCATTCTAACTGTGTTAATATACTTTATATATTTTAATTAAAAGATAGGGAGAGATTACATGGCATCTGAATCAACCGCCAAGGTTGTTGAAGAGAAGGCACCAAGCGCCGTCCCTAAAGACAGGCGATATGTCGGCTCCAAAGAAACCTTTGCATACATACTTGATGACATAGCCCAAAGTTTCAACATAGGCAAGTATGACGATGTTTTCAGAACAAACATCCTCAAAATTGACCTTAAACTTCAGTCACTCACTAACGGTATTATCGGCATATGGGATATTATCAATGACCTTTTCCTTGCCGCTATCGTTGACAGAACAAGAACCCGTTGGGGCAAGTTCAAGCCCTGGCTTGTTGTTTACGCAATCCCCGGCGTTCTTATTTCACTTATCTATTGGAGTCTTCCGCTTGTGTTCGGCACGCAGGGCATCGGCTCCGCAATGTCAAGGTTTATACCATATCTTATCCTGCAGATATTCAACAACCTTGCAGGCTCGCTTATTACAATTGTCAGAACGGGTATGACGGCGACTATCACGCCCAACATTGTTGACAGAACCCGTCTTATCTCCTCGGCAAACCTGCTTTCTGGCTTCGTTGAAAAAGCCCCTGAAATTTTAATGGGTCTGCTTATTGATATGTATATCAACAGCAGTTCGAACAAAGAACTTATGCTTACAGATCTGAACGCATATGAACTTGGCTACAACTCAATGTTTGTTATCGGCGGCGTTATTACTGCCCTTGCTTCCGGTCTCTTTGCTCTTGTTTATGCCTTTGTTGCAAAAGAAAGAGTTATGCAGACGGTTGACCGTCCCGCTATCACAAGCGGTATCAAATCAGTTCTTACCAATAAGCCGCTGCTTCTTATTACTCTTTCAGAAATCCTCGGTTCATTCAGCGTTGGCTTAGGCACAAACCTTTATTACATCGAGGTTCTTAACCTTGCATCAATGTCAACAATCGTTGGTATTCCCGGTGCGGTTGTTTCACCCATTTCATATTCATATGTTCCCTGGGCACGCTCCAAATTCTCGACAAAGGCTCTGTGGATTGCAAGTTCGCACGTCGACAGTGTTCTTATGCTCGGTGTGTTTGCTGCCGGCGAATTGATTAACTTTAAGGGCAAGAAAGGCTATGAAAACCTTGCAGTTATGATTCCTGCATTTATGATACGTGAAACCATCTGGATGTTCTTCTGGGGTCTCAGAAGCGTTATCCCCAACGAAATGCGTAACGAAGCCATCGACTACGGCGAGTGGAAGAACGGCTTCAGATCAGAGGGTATGACCGGTGTTGCCAAGGACATTGTCAGCAAGGTTGTTAATACTGTCAAGAACACAATCCAGCCACTTTTGCTTGGTTTGTTTGGTTATAACGTAAATGCAACGCACGGCAACCAGACTCCCAAGGCTCGTCATGCTCTTTTCTGGATGTGCACATTCCTTCCCGTTGTTACAGGCATACTCAGCATAGTTCCCAAGTTCTTCTATGACCTCAGCGGTGAAAAGAGAGACAGAATGTACATAGAACTTCGCGAAAGACGTAAAGCAATCGCTGCTGAAGTTAAAGAATTTAACGATCAGGCCGGCGAAGGCAAAACAGCAGAATAAAAACTACAAAGCCCCGACGAATGCCGTCGGGGCTTGAATATTGGTGGTAAAATGGAAAAACTGATAAAAACAATAAAATACATCTTATCATGCAAACGCAGAATTGTTATCGCTGTTGACGGTCACTGCGCTTCAGGTAAAACGACGCTTGCATGCGAACTTGCAGAGAGGTTCAACGCACAAATTATACACATGGATGATTTCTTTTTACCACCCGACATGAGAACAGAAAAAAGGCTATCTCAAGCAGGCGGGAATGTGCACTATGAACGCTTTTGCAATGAAGTTGCCGCCGGACTTGAAAGCGCTCAACCTTTTAAATTCAATATTTACAGTTGCCGTACAGGCGAATTCACCGAATCCGAAATTATCCTGCCCGATAAAAACATTATAGTTGAAGGTTCATATTCCCTGCATCCTGAAATCCCCGATATATACGATTTAAAGATATTTCTTGAAACAGACTATGACACTCAAATTAAGTGCATTTTAGCGCGCAACGGTGCAGATGCTCTTGAAATCTTCAAAAACAAGTGGATACCTCTTGAAAATAAATATTTTGAAGAATTTAATATAAAATCCAAATGCGATATAACAATAAAAACCGACCAAAAGGCATGAGCCTTAAGGTCGGTTTGATTTTTAATTCTTAAATTACTCTGCAAAACCTGATTCAACAAGTTTTACAAGTTCTGTAACTGCCTGCTCTTCATCGGGACCGCCGGCGATAATGCGGATATCTGTGCCGCCCATGATGCCGAGTGAAAGAACACCAAGAAGGCTCTTTGCGTTTACTCTGCGTTCTTCCTTTTCAACCCAGATTGATGACTTGAATTCATTTGCCTTCTGGATGAAGAAAGTTGCAGGACGAGCGTGAAGGCCAACCTGATTCTGAACTGTAACATCTTTAACAAACATATCTATATCTCCCAAACTGTAAATTTCTTGTTAACACACTACATATTATACCATAAAACTTTGCTTCGTCAACAATTTTAAACACAGTTTTGCCCCTCAGACTAATAATTCGGCTTGTCGGCCAAACCAAAGGCAAACAAAAATTTTTGTTTTGTTCAAATTGACGATAGACAAAATAAATTTTTGTATTACTTGGATAAAAAATTTGCAAAAGTTCCCATAAAACATAAAAGCGAAAAGCAAGGTGTTGCATGCCCTGCTTTTCGCCGCTAAGCCAAGCCATCCTGAACGCTTAGTTAAGAACATAAATTTTAATATTTCTGTTGCCCCAATCATAACACATATCTTCGTTGTCAAGATAAAGGTCAACATCTGTGTTACCCATTGAAACAAATCCGCCTGTATCAGCAGCAACACAGTATCCGTAAACATAACTTCCGTCTGCCGAAACAATATAAAGTTCTGTTCCGTAAGGATATTCTTTAGGGTCAACCGCAATGTGGCCGGGCATAGGCTTTCTTCCTGAAGCGGTAGCAGGATCACCCGTATAAGCGGTTGCTTTTGCATCAACACATTTTGTATAATTTACAGGAATTCCGTTTTCATCGAGTTCAAGGTCAGCCGGAACTGAAAGTTCTGAAATCGGTGAACCGGTATTTTTATATGCGGCAAGAGTTTCTCTTGATTTTGTTCCGATTTTTTTGATTTCATTAACGGGTTCTTTTACTGTTTCTTCTCTTGAAACTTCCGTTTCCTCAAGAGTTCCGCCAACATATTTTTCGCTGTAATAAACAAGTTTTTTTCCGTTAACACCGGGAGTTACGATTTCCGATTCGTCAACATACATGTCTTTGCTTTTGATAATCTCAGTTTCATACTCAACAACCTGTTCTTCGCTGGTTGTCTTATATTCAACAGTTGTGATTGTTACCTCAGCAAAACCTGTAAGTTCCGTATCAAGAGAAGGGCTGACAATATCATCACTGTCAATTTTGATACCTGCATCTGCAATGGCATCTGCAACAGTACCCTCAGCAATATAAGCCTTCTTTATTTCGCCGTCAATATTAATTGTAACGGTAAATGCTCTCTTAATAGAGATTCTCATACCGTCATAAATATTGCTCATTGCGTTCACACCGATTAAATCCAACTCACCAAGTTCAATACCTTGTTTTTGAAAAACATCGCTGACTGTTTCGCCATAACCGACAAAGTATGAAATGAGACCGTTGTCTGCAACTCTGATGATTCTGGCTCTTTCAATAACGATTGTTCCGCCTTCCTGCTGTGTATAACCCGAAAGGTCAAGAGTATCGTTGGCACTGAGGACAAATCCTGCCTGCTGAACAATTTCTCGGGGGCTGCCTGACTCGGCAGATATGCTTACCGATTTTTCTCCGTCAACTACGGTAACTTCAGGGTTGCTTTGCGCAGCAAACGCCGTAATAGTCACCGAACAAACAAACAGAACTGCGACAACTGCTGACAGAATTCTGAAGCCCTTGCTGCGTTTCTCGTTGTTTACGGATGATGAATTTGTAATCATAATTCTCTCCTTATTTTGCGCATTAGTAGTTTTTTGGTAAAGCCTTTTTGGGGGTCAAACCTCGATTTCCCTTTGCAACGTGTGTCATTATATTGACAAAAGTTTGATTTGTCAAATTTTTTGAGAATAATTTTTTGTGAAGTTTGCACAAACCGTTTCCGTTTTTTTACCTTTTAAACCTGAGTAAATCGACACGTTTTTGTTTCTTTTTGTCATTTTTTGGTATTTCTTTTGTGAAAAACAGAAAAAGTTACAAATGGTTACAAAACTGTAAAAAACGGTTACATTTTCAGAAAATACAATAAAAGCAGGCATTTAACGCCGTGTGATATCACAGGAATAAAATGCCTGCAGATGTATTATTAGCATATTTTACCGGATTTATTCTCCTTTCGTAACAGTATATGCACAACCCTGAATTATGATAACAAAAAAACACAGCCGCTCGGACTGTGTTTTATATAATGTAATATATTATATACATTATAATATGTTTATTTCAAACTTGCAAAAAGCATTTTTTCGTGAGATTTTTCTTTGTCAAGATAATAAACCTCACCGCCGTCATTACCCTGCAAGGTATAGTATTCTCCGTTGTTATAAACAATCGCCGCACCGTTATCAACCGCAATTCCCGAGAGTTCTCTTCCCTTTACAGCCTGAGTAAAACTCTGCCAATAATCACTTTCAAAGTGAGGACAGTTGCAATAAGGCAGCAAGCCTATACCGTCAACAAACATAAATGCGTTGTCATCGCCGCAATCATCATATCCCTCGGCAAACCAGCACATAGAACCCGAACTGTAGCCCGACAGTATTACTCCTTTTTCATAGGCTTTTCTGAAAATTTCGTCTGCGCCGGTTTCTTTCCATGTATCCATAAGAAATTTGAGATTACCGCCGCCTGCATATACAATATCGCTTGAAAGAATTTTATCTTCTATCTCTGCCTTTGTGAGCGATTTGTCGGTAAGAAGCAAAGCAGAAACGCTGCATCCAAGCCCGATAAAAAGCCTGAAAATATGCTCATCGCCGTTAATATCGTCAAAACCTGCCGTCGGCACAAAAAGAACTGAAGGATTCTTCTTTTTACAAAGCGAAACAATGTGTTCAAAAATGGGCAGAACTTCATTATCGCTATATCTTCCGCCGCCTATTCCTATAACTATACCCATAAATATCACCTCTGAAAACATATTATCATAATTTAACCGTCTTGACAACTGCCTGCTTTTGTTTTAACATTAAATCGGTGATAAATATGTATAATCAAAAACTTGCGCTGGCAACGATCTGCAGTTTAGGAATACCCTCAGCAGAACAAATAAAACTTTTCAAGGCAGCAGGCTTTGAAGGATTCGCCATTGATGACAGCGGCAGAAACGAAGATGTTGCAAAACTCGTTTCAATCGGCAAACAGGAAAATATGTTTGTTGAATATCTTCATGCTCCGTTTAACAAATCCGATGACATGTGGTCAGAGGGCGAACTTGGCGATATTGCGCTGCACGAACTTCTTGATTATACCGAACTCTGTGCAAGGTACGAAATACCTGCTATGGTTGTTCATACTTTCATCGGCTTTGATGAACCGTATATTCCCACATCGCTCGGCATTGAACGCTACGGAGTGCTTGCAAAGCGCGCAGGCGAACTCGGCATTAAACTTGCCCTTGAAAATACAGAGGGTTTTGAATATCTTGATGCTCTTATGAATGCTCTGAAGAGTGAAAAATCGGCAGGTTTCTGCTGGGATTCGGGGCATGAACTGTGCTATAACTACGGCAAAAACCTTACTGAACTCTATGGCGACAGGCTCATATGCACACATCTTAACGATAACCTCGGCATCCGCGATTTTACGGGTAAAATAACATATATTGACGACCTTCATCTGTTACCGTTTGACGGTATTCACGATTGGAACGAGGTTGCACAAAGGCTTGTAAAATGCGGTTTCAACGGCAATCTGACCTTTGAACTTACCACTCAAAGCAAACCGAACAGGCATGAAAACGATAAATACGGCGCAATGCCGATTGAAACATATATTGCCGAAGCATACAACAGAGCATGCCGAGTTGCGTCACTTTATCTTAAAGCAAAGGAGAACTTAAAATGAGTAACGATAACAAAATGACAAAAAAGCAAAATATTCTTCAGATTATTAAATTTGCACTTTTCTCTGCCTCGGCAGGCATTATTCAACTTGTTTCGTTCACTCTGCTTTTTGAGGTTGCAGGGCTGAACAATACCGTAAGTTACATCATATCGCTTGCTCTCTCCGTGCTGTGGAACTTCACATTCAACAGAAAGTTCACCTTCAAATCAGCCGCAAACATTCCCGTTGCAATGTTTAAAGTTGCGCTTTTCTATTGTGTGTTTGCTCCCCTTTCAACATGGTGGACTCACGAACTCACTGCACTGGGAATCAACGAATATCTCATTGAAGCAGGCACAATGGCTGTTAACCTTGTTACGGAATATCTCTACTGCAGATTTATTGTCTACAGGAACTCAATGAACACAAGAGACTGATAAACAACCACGGAAAGCAGATTTTGCTTTCCGTGGTTTAATTTATTTACCTAACCATTCGGTTATGGCATTAACCAAAAGACTTATTGGTGTAATTATAGGACCGAAAACAATGGGAACAATCAAAAAGAATGTTGTGAAGAATGTAACAAAATTGGCATTTATAAAAAATATGTGTAATTTTTCTTTGAGACTTTTGTTTTCTGATTCCACAACTGAAAAATACTCTTTTGCCGATGCTATTTCATTGCCGTTTTTATCAAGTATTTTTACTGTAATTGAATAACCGCCTAAACATGTACCTTTTATTTTTGCTCTTGTTATATGTCCCGTCTGCTCATCGGTTATATATTTGGTTTTCAAACGATGTGCAGTTGATATCTGCCAGTCTATTTCATAATCCTCATATTCACCTGCATCATATTCAATATAAACTTCTTTTGTTTCATCAAAGGTTATTTTTGAATTTTCTCCATTTGCAAATTTAATTTCGACATATGGTTCACCGGTTGCAAACGCACTCATAGGAATTGCGGTGAATGCAAGAATTGCGCAAAGTATAATTGCCGTAAATCTTTTAAATCTTTTCATTTTGTCCTCCCAATAATCTATTTTAAAATGCTACTCCCATTAATTCGCTTATTGCTTCAAGCATCTGATACCAACTGTCGGTAACAAACTCCTGAATCGGTCCGCCGATTGATTCGGGGAGATACTCCAAAAGAAGCATAAGCGGTACGATAGGTAAAAACGGTCCAAAAAACATAAAAATTCTCCTTTCAGTAAAACAAATCAAAACAATCTCATTATAAGACTTCCAAAGTTTTCAATTGCTTCAAGTATGTATGAATACATTCCACCGAAAACATCAACAATCCACTCCGGATAATATCCTGTCAGCCTTTCGATATCTTCCGCAAAATACCAGGGACTGTTTACTATAAGAGCAAGAACCGATAAGGTCATCATATATTTCACTTTCCTTTCAATTATTTATTCTTGTTTTTTATTCTGCCTAATCCGAAAGTATACGGTTCGGGCTTGCCGAGTTGGTCAGAAGGTGTTGCATCTATTTTCTGTATGATTTCAATGAATGTCAGCGTTTGTTCATGCATCAAATCCAAATTGAATTTTTCCATTTCATGACTTTCGCTCACAACTGTAAGATAATCGGGTGCGGTAACAAGCGCAATTTCAGGTATGCCTACGTTTCTTAAAGGCTGACCCTCGCCGAAATGAAGAATATTATGTCCTCGCAAAGTTATTGTTCTGATATTTTCTCTTCCTTTGATTGAGTCATAATATATTTCATCCATTTTCTTGTTTCCTGTATAAACGAGTTCAACATCTATATCGTCTGTTTTCTGATACACGCCGTCAACATCTTTCCATTCCGTACATCCGAGATGCTCAACGCTCACGCCTGCAACGGCTTTAATGTGACCTTTTTTGCCGTCCCACATATCACGGTGATTTTTCAGCCACTTTGAAGATGCCTGAATATCATTCTGCTTGAATTCATGAAGCCTGAAATGTCCCGTAACAAAAACAAAGATGAGTGTTCTGTCAGGTTGCTTATCTTTAAAATATTTCATTATTTCAAGCATTGCAATCGGACCGTTTTCTTCAACACAGTTTGTGCCGTCGGTATGCGTGTTGATAATAATTGCTTCTTTGCTGTTTTTACCTTCTATAACGGAATAAAAACTTTCTGTTTTGGCGTTTTTCTCTTTTTCGGCAAGCAAAGTGAGCGTTGCTTTTTGCTTATTACGGGCTGCACGAAGCAACTTTTCGCCTTCTTTTTCACTTACCCATAAACAAGGAATATTGAGATAAGATTGAATAAATGAAAGATACTGACCCTTTACCATTTCGCTGCTCATGCCTTGCCAGATGCAGATTATCGCTTTTGCGCCCATTTTCTTCGCAACAGAAAACAGAGGGAAATTTACAAATGATGTTGCAACAGGACCTTTGTAATAAGCAGGCAGGCTTAAATCTCTTGGAAATGAATTACGCTGATTAAAAGCAACGCCCGTTGGTATCTGACCCAAATCGTGCACCTTAACCAAAGCAATTTTATTTTTTACGCCTGCAAAACCTATGTGTTTTTCTTTAACCTCTACGATTTCTGCAGTGATTCCTTCTTTTGGTGTTTCGCCCGAATACGGCCATTCCGATGAAACCTCAATGACTTCATATCCGTTATCTGTATGAATAACTATTGAAGATTCTTTTGCTTCCCAGCGGTCAAAGGAGTAGCGGTCTGAATAAACATCAATCCCCATATCCTTTATCTCCTTTTTCAAATAAGAAACAAAATCGTTGTGGCCCTTTGAACCCGTAAGCCTTGTGCCGAATGAATTCATTATGTTTATGCCTTCAAGCAATTTTTCTTTTGATATGTTAAAATTCATGTTTTCTCTCCTCTCTTAACAGCATCAAATTGTTAAAACGACATTCCAATAAGATAAAACAAAATGTTCATTACATATATTCCCCATGCAATCTCAGCAACAAAAAGGTTAAATGTATATTTTATTTTTTCAAAGAAAGTCATGCCTTCCGTAGGATCAACCTCAGGTTCGGGAATTGCATCGTTTTCAAGCAAATAATCCTCTGATGCTGCAACAATTTTCCCGGCAGCATCAACAAGTTCTGCTCTTACATAAAACTCTCCGTAGTCGGCAGGCGGTATTGTTACGGTTGCTTTCGTTGTTTTACCAACCTCTCTCTCGCCGATAAAAAATTCGTCCCTGTCGCCGAATCTTCCGTATATAAGAACTTTTTCGGCTTCTGTTTCGCCTAAATAGAAATGAACATATACATCAACTTCATCATCGGGCCATCTGTCACCTGCCTGAAAGCAGAAAACTTCACAAAAAATCGGCGGCTCTTCTCCGTTGAAATACATCTTTATGCAGCAATCAACAATTGCTTTTGTTAAGTCTTCACCGTAGCACGAACCCGTATAAGCCTCTTCAAACCATGTGCCGTCACCCTCATACTTCACACCTATATCATAGTGCCTGTGTTCAACCTCAGCCCAGTCTTCTTCAGACCCTGCATAACACACAGCAAGGCAATGCCCGTCCAAATCGGTATCAACCGTTGGACCTGCAATTGATTTAATACTCTTGGGCAGATTAACTCTGTAATACAAAGTTGTTGCAACAACAAATGCATAGTAACCTATGCTTGTGACACCCTCCTCAACGGTAATTACTTTAATCTGCGGAAAATACTCTTCCCACGGCGGATCAATATAGAAATAGTGATAATTTGCCATATCACCTTCGCCGCTGATAACAAGTTCACCGTCATCATAGAGCGTCCATGTAAGATTTTCTCCGTCTGCACCGCAAAAGCCACTGTCAACAGCATTTCTTTCCGCTGCAAACGCACCTGTGGGAATTACTGCAAGCAGCATAACTGCACACATAATAGCCGACAGAATTCTTTTAAATTTCCTTTCCATTTTTTGTCCTCCTTAGTTTTTTAGGCAAATAACAATATTCCCTAATTAAATGGTAATAAAAAAAATATTAATATTCAACTCACAAACCTCTAAGATTTTATTATGTTTTTCTTAAAATTTTCTTATCACTCTCATAATAAAAGTGGCTGATTTTCCAAATATTGTTGCATTAAGATTCTATTAAAAATATTAAGAATTTTCTAAGATAAAAAAACGGTGCAGCAACAGCCGCACCGTTAAACATTAATATATTTACTTTAAAACTCTTTCCAGCGTTTTGCCGAGAATTTTTTCTTTGCATTCTTCGCTTATATCAAGGCTCTTTATACGCGCAATATCAAATTTGATATGTTCAGGCTTTGAATAAGGAAAATCAAGGCCGAAAATGCTTGAATCCTCACCTGTTTGATAAACAACCGTTTCAAGTTCTTCATCAGTCAGCGCCCATTCGTCGCCCTTGCCTTTACGGTTGCTTACGCTTGTCCATCCTGCAAAAACATTGCCGCCGTAACGCGAATTATTGCACATAACGGCAAGCGCTTCTTTAAAGAAATG
>SVPH01000054.1 GCA_015065965.1 Oscillospiraceae bacterium | reverse complement strand
CGGGAGCACCGGTTGCTCCGATTGTTGTTGAAGCAAGGTTGATGATACCGTCTGAGTTGTAATCTGAAGCAGAGGCTACGATGCCGAAGAATGTGTAGTCCTGCTCGCCGAAATCAAGGTTTGCTGCTGCAATTGTATTAACTTCTACACCGTCTGCAACAGCGGCAAGGATGTTCTTTTCAAGGTTAAGCCTTGCCTGCTGGAAGCGGTCTGTCTTTTCCTTGAGTTGCTTCTTAGCAGGGTCATTGTTAAGATATCTCTCTGCAAGAGCATCATATCTGTATGAAGGAATCATTGCCCAGATCTGCGGGCAGTTTATCATAATTGTATCGAGGATACCGCTGATTGCACCCGTAAGGATTGCATCAACGCCCGAACGGGGCAGAATATGAAGAACGCAGTTGATAAGGTAGCCAAGAGTTGCATCATCGCCAAGAATGGGAGGAATGAACTCGTGATAGAAAAACTCATCGGAAAGGTTCCATTTTCTGTCCATCATATCGGCAACTATATCAGTACCGTTGAGGCAGGCAACAACATTGATGATCTGATCAACATCTTTGTGGCCGTAAGCATCAAGATAAGCAGTGAGAATTGTACCACCAAGGCTGACAGGGAGAAGAGTAACCTTATCGTGACCTGTCTGCTCTTTAACCATCTGAATGTATTCATCAAGTTCGTCAGCAGACTTCATGGGGTCGCCTACAAGGTTGAATGTGTAAAGATAGATGTGGTCGCCGCCGTATTCTTTCTCAACATTCTGAAGAGGAATCATTCTGTAAAGCCAGTCTTTATCATCTTCATTCATCTCCGAAATGGGATGATTCCATCTCTGAGTCTGAAGGTTCTCAACATGGTTGCCGTTATTATCACATTTCTGAACCCAGAAAGCAGCGCTTGCAGCCTTATATGCAGCCTTTTCAAGACCGATATCGTGCTGAAGCATGATTGTTGCAAGAAGGCTTATAACAAGAGCGGGAAGAGTTCCCCAAAGTTTGCTTAACTCAAGAATAAGCAGAGTTCCGCCGACCTCATTACCGTCAGCATCAAGGTACTTTTCGCCGTTTTCGTTGTGAAGATATGTGGGTGAATGGTTAATACCGGGGAGGATAACTACGGGTGATTTATCGCAGTCACCGTCACAATCGGTCTTTTTCGCAGCAGATGCACCTACAGCACCTACTGAAAGCAACATTGTTGCGCACAGAATAAGAGAAATTACTCTTTTTATTCCGTTTTTCATTTTTAACACTCTCCTTATTGGAAGAAATCCAAAATTACACCTTATAATAACATAGATTTTATATGATTTCAACAATATATTTATATTTTTTAAAAAATATATGTTAAAAGATACAGTGTGACATTTTTTGCTTGACTGCAAAACGCGCAAAGTGTTATTATTTATTGAGTTAAAGCAAGGGAGATTTTTTTATGATAAAGAATATTATTTTTGATATGGGCGGAGTATTGATCGATTACAACCCCGAAAAAACGCTTTATTCACTTTTCGATAAAGAAACCGCCGATATTTTACTTAAAGAAATTTTCAGAAACCCTGTATGGAATGATAAAGACCGTGGTGTTATTTTCCCTGCCGATATCATGGAGCAAAAGAAAAGCAGCATTCCTGCCGATGTATATGAAACAGTTTGCGGAATGGTTGATAATTTTTACCCTTATATGCCGCCGTTTGAGCGCATGTGTGAACTGGTTAAACAACTTAAAAAAAGCGGCTACGGAATATATCTTCTTTCAAACGCATCTTCCGATTTCCATGAAAGAAGAAGCGGCATTCCTGCTCTTTCATATTTTGACGGTGTTCTGATTTCCGCCGATTACAAACTGCTTAAACCGGAAAAAGAAATTTATCTTGCTCTTTATGAAAAATTCTCTCTGAATCCTGAAGAATGTTTCTTTATAGATGATGTTCAAAAAAATATTGACGGCGCAATTGCAACAGGCATGGACGGCCACTGCTATTCCCACGGCGATATTGAAATTCTCAAATCCGCACTAAAAGAAAAAGGCGTAAAAATATGAACTGCTACACCGATGTTGCCAAAAGAATACCCGAATTCATTTCACTTGCAAATGCAATCCGTAAAACCCGTCTGCCATCGGGCGTGACGGGGCTTTCGCATATCCACAAGGCGCATGTTATCGCATCAATGTGCATGTGCCTGCTGAAAAAAGCGGTTGTCATTGCGCCCGACGAGGCACAGGCAACAAGGCTGAGACAGGATATGGAAGGCTTCGGCATAAACGCATTGCTCTACCCTGCAAGAGATTTTTCTTTCCGTTCTCTTGAAACCGTTTCAAGAGAATACGAACACGCACGCCTTAAAGTGCTTGATAAAATGCTCTCAGGCGATTTTGATGCGGTTGTTCTCTCTGCTGAGGCAGCAACACAACTCACCGTTCCCCCTGCAATGCTGATGAACAACAGTTTTTCGGTATCCGTAGGTGAAGAATATGAGGTTGACGAACTCCTGCTGAGCCTTATCCGCTGCGGCTACACTCGCAGCGAACAGGTTGACGGACCCGGTCAGTTTGCGCTCAGAGGCGGCATACTCGATTTCTTTCCGCCCGATTCAAAGCAGCCGTGCAGGGTTGAATTCTGGGGAGATGCCGTTGACAGCATTGCTTTTTTTGATCCCGAAACTCAGCGCAGAGAAGATATGGCTGAGGAAATTCGCATTACTCCCGCAAGAGAAATTCTCTGCACCGATGAAATGCTCATTGCTCTTATTGAAAAACACATTGCCGATAAAAAAATCAAAGGTGATGCCCTTAAATATCTCAATGAAGATTTAGAAAGTATACGCAGCGGCGTTCGTCTTTCATCACTCGATAAATACATGCCTCTGATTTATCCTCAGAGTGCAAGCATATTTGACTATGCAGGCAACTGCATGCTCTTTGTGTGTGAAAGTTTCTCCGTTAAAGATAAGTTCAGCGCATCATGTCAACTGATGACTGAAACCGTAAAAGGTCTTTTTCAAGACGGTGTACTCTGTAAAGGCCTTGACAAATACTGTATTCAGCCTTTTGAACTTTTTGATTACTACGAAAAACTCGGTGCAGTTTATCTTGATAACCTTCCCAGAGGCAGTTTTGACACACCTGTAAAAGAACTCATTACTTTCACTGCCAAGCAAATCGCTCCGTGGAACGGTACTTTTGCAACAATTCTTGATGACCTTGAAGCAATCCGCCGCAAACTCGGTCACGCCTGCGCCGTTCTTGCCGGTACGGACAAAGCGGCAAAAACACTTGTTGAGGATTTGGAAAACGAAGGTATTCCCGCTCTTTACTGCCCTGTTCCGCCTGCAGAAATACCGCAAAAAACCGTGTGCGTTATGCCTGGCGGTCTTTCATACGGCATAGAGTATCCTGCGGCTAAATTCACTCTTATCACCTACCGCAGCAGAACGGTAACCAAAAACCGTGTTGCTTCAACCAAAAGGGGCAAAAATGCCTTTAACAATCTTGATGAACTTCACAGGGGAGAATATGTTGTTCACGCTACCCACGGCATTGGTATTTTTGAAGGTATACAGACACTTGAAGCCTCGGGAAACACCAAGGATTATATTAAAATCCGTTACGACAAGGGCGATAATCTCTATGTACCCGTTACCCAACTTGATCAGGTTTCAAAATACATAGGTCCTGCAAGCGATGAAAAGCCGCTTAAACTCAGCAAACTCGGCGGCAAAGACTGGCAGAAAACCCGTTCCAAAGTCAAAAGTGCCGTCAAGGATATGGCTAAGGAACTTATTGAACTCTATTCCAAACGCATAAAAGTTCAGGGGCACGCATTCTCACCCGATATTGATATGCAGAACGACTTTGAACGCCGTTTTGAATTTGTTGAAACAGACGACCAGTTGCGATGCATTCATGAAATAAAAAAGGATATGGAACGCTCTTATCCCATGGACAGACTGCTTTGCGGCGATGTTGGTTTCGGCAAAACAGAGGTTGCTCTGCGCGCCGTATTCAAGTGCATTGCCGACGGCAAACAGTGCGCCATTATGGTACCCACAACCATCCTTGCGCTTCAGCACTATCAGACAATTCTCAAACGTTTTGAAGGCTTCCCCATTGAGGCAGGCATGCTCTCGCGTTTCTGCACAAGAAAAGAAATTGAGAAAACCCTCAATGGTCTGCGCAGAGGCTCGGTTGATGTTGTTGTAGGCACTCACAGAATTATCTCAAAAGATGTTCAGTTCAGGGATCTGGGTCTTATAATTGTTGATGAAGAGCAACGTTTCGGCGTTGCGCAAAAAGAAAAACTTAAATCACTCTTTCCTGCCGTTGATGTTCTCACGCTGACAGCAACTCCTATTCCGAGAACCCTTAACATGGCAATGACGGGAATCAGGGATATGTCTGTTCTTGAGGAAGCACCGCAGGACAGACAGCCCGTTCAGACATACGTTATCGAACATAATATGCCCGTACTCGTTCAGGCAATGGAGCAGGAACTGCGCCGCGGAGGTCAGGTATATTATCTGTATAACCGGGTTGAAGATATAGAAAAGAAAGCGGCAGAAATCAAATCAATGCTCCCCGATGCAAATGTAGGCATCGGCCACG
>SVPH01000053.1 GCA_015065965.1 Oscillospiraceae bacterium | reverse complement strand
CGCAGGCAGAACTTATATGGAAGAGCTTGACGAAGCAGGCGGCGTTTATGCCGTTATGAACGAGCTTTCAAAGAAAAATCTTCTGAACCTCGATTGTATCACCGTAACGGGTAAAACCGTTGGCGAAAACATAGAAGGATGTATAAATCTCAACCATGATGTAATAAGACCAGTTGAAAATCCCTACAGCGAAACGGGCGGAATTGCTGTTCTTCGGGGTAACCTTGCTCCCGACGGCAGCGTTGTCAAGCGTTCCGCCGTTCTTCCCGAAATGCTTGTTCACGAGGGTCCTGCAAGAGTTTTTGACTGCGAAGAGGATGCGCAAGCGACAATCAATGCAGGCAAAATCAAATCGGGTGATGTTGTTGTTATCCGCTACGAGGGCCCAAAAGGCGGACCCGGAATGCGTGAAATGCTCAATCCCACCTCCGCTATTATGGGAATGGGACTCGGAAACAGCGTTGCGCTCATAACTGACGGCAGATTCAGCGGCGCAACAAGAGGCGCCTGCATCGGTCACGTTTCACCTGAAGCTGCAAGCGGCGGTATGATAGGCGTTGTCGAAGAGGGCGACATCATCAGCATCAACATCCCCGAAAACAAGCTTGAACTCAAGGTTGATGAAAAAATCCTTGAAGAACGAATGAAAAACTTTGTTCCCAAGAAAAAAGAGCTTTCGGGTTATCTCAAAAGATACGCTGCACTTGTTTCAAGCGGAGCGGAGGGTGCGATTCTGAAATGAAGAATGAAAAATTAAATGAGATATATTTAAAACTGAATTCCCTCTGCATTTTCAGAGCCTTGCTTTCAGATTCGGTTATAAGCAGGCTGATGAAATATCTGAAATCTGTTGAAAATGCGGAAACCGCCGAAAAAATCAGCCTTTATTCCGACTTTGTTTCCGCTTTATATGAAAATAACAAGGTCAGCCTTGCAAGGCATGTATACACCGTTGTCGGAAACAATGAAAATGCTTATGTTAAAATCATCGGCAACGGAAAAGCAGGCTCACCCACGATGAAAAAATGCGTTGATGCAGAGATTGAAATTCTGCAATCGGTTGCGGATTTAACCCCTGCAGAGATTCAGAGTGCGATTGAATGGAACGGATTTCTTCCCGTGTTCAAAGCTGAAAAGGTTGATCTGGCAAACGATTACGCAAAGCGGACAAGGAATATCGGTAAATACGGCTACGGTATTTATGCAAAGAATCATATGTTCCGCATTGACGACGGAAAGATAGTTCCCGTTCTGCATCCCGATGAAACAGCACTTTCCGACCTTATCGGATACGAGCGTGAAAAGAAAACTATTCTTGATAACACAAAAGCTCTGCTTGAAGGCAGAGCGGCGGCTAATATTCTTCTGACGGGCGATGCCGGAACGGGCAAATCCTCGACGGTAAAAGCCGTTGTCAATGAGCTTCACAAAGAGGGCTTGCGGATAATCGAAGTGCGTAAAGAGCAGCTTCACGATATACCGTCAATTCTTGATGAGCTGT
Organism: Oscillospiraceae bacterium; assembly: GCA_015065965.1. Classification (GTDB taxonomy): domain Bacteria; phylum Bacillota; class Clostridia; order Oscillospirales; family Acutalibacteraceae; genus CAG-177. The sequence goes on along the minus strand of SVPH01000053.1, from coordinate 3,254 downwards.
CGGATAATCCGCTGAAATTCATTCTGTTTATTGATGACTTATCTTTTCAAAAGGATGACGATAATTTCAGCGCATTAAAAGCTGTTCTTGAAGGCTCGGTTTCTGCAAAGTCGAAGAATGTTTTGATTTATGCAACGAGCAACCGCCGCCATCTTGTCAAAGAAAAATTCAGTAACCGTGAGGGCGACGATGTGCATTTCAACGATACCGTTCAGGAAATTATCTCCCTCTCGGACAGATTCGGAATTCATATTACCTTCAATAAACCGAACAAAGAAACATATCTTGATATCGTTCACAGGCTTGCAAATAAAAAAGGTATAAAGTATAATACAGATGAGTTTGACCTTGCGGCAGAACGGTTTGCACTTGAAAAAGGCTCGCGCTCCGCCAGAGCGGCAAAGCAGTTTGTTGAAAGTTTAAGGTGAAAGCATATGTATTTTGAAGACATAAAGCTGAATATGACGGTGGATATTGCACCTGCTGTTATTGAAAAAGAAAAGATGCTTGAGTTTGCATTGACATATGACAACCTACCGCTTCATACGGATGAGGAATATGCAAAAACAACTCCTTTCGGAAAAATAATCGCACCCGGCGTAATGTCTTTTATGTCTGTTTGGGCAAAGTATCTGGAAGTTGATTTCTTCGGCACAGAGTTGCTCGCAGGAAAATCAACAAAAATCGAGTGGATAAAACCTGTATATGCCGATGACGTTCTGACCGGCAAGGCAGAGGTTACAAATCTTGTAAGGAGAAACGCAAAGAACGGCCTTGTGGAAATCACCATTAAGGCATACAATCAAAACGGTGAGCTTGTTTTGACAGATGTTACCGAAGCCATCATTAAATGTAAACAACAGTAAAAAAAGAACAGCAGGCAACAACCAAAACGGATGTTGCCTGCTGAATTTGTTTTTATTTCTTTTGCGGCGATATTCTTCGTATCGGTAAACCCATCGCCTTCATCTTTTTTCTTGCAGCAACAGAGAGACTCATCAGATCAACATATTCATTAAGCTTTTCAAGATTCTTTTCAGGATCAGCAAGATATTTTTCTGTAATGCTTTTGAGTTCTTCATAGCTGAATTCTGTGTGACGCTTGAAACAGTCAAAAATTGTTCTTTCACGGTCATAAATCGGTATTCTGTTGCCGAGCATTACCATTGTTTTACCGATTTCGTGAAATTTATCCTTAATATAATAATACCTGACATCTGTGTTCGGTACGCTCCTTTTTGAAGGTGCAAGACTTCTCGGAACGGCAATTTCATACTCAACTTCTTGTATGTATTTATAAAACCTCAATGCTGTTTTCATACAGAATATCGCCTTCGGAACAACCGCTAAAATATAGTCCAAATTATTTATTTCCTCATCATTCGTAAAAAAACATTTATAAATACCTCTGCCAACACGCTTAATACAATTATTGGTCAGCCTGCTTATTTCATAATCTTTTATTCCGATTTTTCGCAGCATTTCTGTTGTGGCAATATTTCCATTGTAAAGCATAAGATTTTCTATATCTTTTTCTTTGTTAATAACCGTCACCTGCCCGTTTAAAATGTCTTTCAAATGAATTATACCATTAATTTTGATAATTCTCAAGAAAAACATTAAATTTTGTGTACTTCTGTTAGCAAGACAATTTTAAATAAAACGGCTGAAAAGTCCTGAATCCGTTATGTATCAACGGTTTCGGGGCTTTTGTCGTTTTGCATGTTGTGACCCTTGTTCGGCTGACATACTTTCACTGTAGAATGGCAATAGGAGTTAAAACCGATTGGCCGATGAAATTTTCGAGCCTATTCGGTCGTATTTTCTCCACAATACGTAAAAAAGCAAGCATTTAAACCGCAGCGTGCGCATTAACAGATGAACGGAGATAAATTTGTTGATGTTATACTGCAGACAATTTTTTTGAAAGGATGATGCCCGAAAAGCAAAATCGCAACCCCTTGTCATCAGCCGAATTTTTTATGCTGATGAGGTGTGATGCGGCGTTTGTTTGTTGTTGAAAAGATGAGTTAATAAACAAAAGCAATAAACAACGCAGCGTCACAACAGACCGCTTTTTATCGGTCTGTTCAGTTAGGGGTTATCACGAAAATATCGTGATTTTTACGTGATAACCACCTAACAAGATTTTTTTGAGCGAAAAGAGAAAGAATTTCTTGCTCAGAAGCTTTGGTGTGAACAGGACGGCAACCTGTTTAACCGGCCTTTTCTCGGCGGCAGGATATATTTTCTGTATGGAAATTGAGACATCGCCATTGATTTAACAAACGGGTTGGCAGAAACACCAACAGAAAAAAGTTTCAATACAAACGAAAGGAATGTTGCCATGTCAAAGCAAAACAAAGTCAGAGGCAAAAGCATCACAAGACAGCTGCGTGATGAAACAGAAGCTTTTTTGTCAACAAAAAGCTTTGGTACTCAGAAAAACTATCGCAAATGGCTTGATGCATATATCAAGTATTGCCGTAAACATCACAACTGCAAAACACACGACGAATGTTTTATGCACATTCAGGATTACTCGGATTATCTGCAAGGTAAGTACAGTGCATCCACCATACACAGCTATCTTGCAGCGGTGTGCGGATTCTATAATGTTCCGATGGATTTGATTGCGAAGCCTATCCGCCATACTGCCGAGTATACAAAATCCCGTTCGGATAACGGAAAGAAAATTCGTGCAGACAACAACATCGATAATCCTCGTTATGAACGCTCTGTAGCATTTCAGAGGGTTGTGGGTATAAGAGCATCCGAGATTGCCAAACTTGAGGGTCGGGATCTTGTCACGGATGAGTCGGGATACCTTTGCGTTTTTGTCAAAGGCGGAAAGGGCGGCAAGGATTCACTTCAGAGAATTCTCCCTGAAGATGAAGTTTTCATCAGCGAATATTTTAATGTCGGCGAAAAAGAAAAAGTTTTTCAGCCGATCGAACTTTCCAATTCTATTGACTATCATCACATCAGGGCAGAGAATGCCAAAAGATGTTATGACTATTATCTGAATAAAATCAACACAGAAGAAGGATATGCAGAAAAACTTGCAGACGAAATCCGTTTGCGTTGGGAAGTGTATTGCACGAAGAAGCTTCCCGATGGCACAATAGTTCACAAACCTTTAGATGAAAAACTTATCAAAGGTACATACAAAACCAGAGGTAAGAACAAACAGTTGGCAATCGAATACGGCTTACCAACCGAATACAACAATCTTGCATTGGCTGCCGTTTCAA
>SVPH01000025.1 GCA_015065965.1 Oscillospiraceae bacterium | reverse complement strand
TGCACAGTTCGCAGCAGCAGGTAAGGGCATCGCTAAGAAGAGCCTTGCTGAAATCGCTATGAGTTACGGCTATGTTTACGTTGCTCAGATTGCTATGGGTGCTGACCAGAACCAGACAATCAAGGCTATCGCTGAAGCAGAAGCATACAACGGTCCCTCAATCATCATTGCATACGCACCTTGCGAAATGCACTCAATTAAGGGCGGCATGGTTAACTGCCAGGCTGAAATGAAGAAGGCTGTTGACTGCGGTTACTGGAACATGTTCCGTTACAACCCCGCACTCAAGGCAGACGGCAAGAATCCCTTCACAATCGACAGCAAGCCCGCAACAGGCAGTTACAGAGAATTCCTTCTCAACGAGGCTCGTTACTCATCACTCACACGTTCATTCCCCGAAAGAGCAGAAGAACTCTTTGCTCTTGCTGAGAAGACATCAGTTGAGAGATATGAGCATCTCCTTCGTCTTAAGGATCTCTACGCTCCCAAGGCTGACTAATCCTTATAAAGCAATTAACGGCGCAGTTCTTCGGAACTGTGCCGTTTTCTCTTGCAAAAAATAAAAGGCAACATTCAGTTGCCTTTTAAAACTCAAATTCACTCCACGGATATTCTGTTGTATCGGGCTTTTCCGAAAAAATCATCTTTTCTCCGCTGACAGGATGCTCAAATTCAAGCGTATGTGCAAAAAGTGCGAGTTTTCCGCTTCCGCCGCCATATCTTCCGTCACCGTAAAGCGGCATTTTTCTGCTTGCAAACTGAACCCTTATCTGATGAGTTCTTCCCGTGTGAAGCAGGATATCAACAAGCGATATTCCGCTTTTTTCATCCGCAACCGTATATTCAAGCGATGCATTACGCACGCCCTTTCTCATGCGGTTAACAACATATGTTTTATTTTTTTGCTTATCTCTGAAAAGCAAGTCCGTTAATACGCCGCTCTTTTCAGAAGGAACGCCGTTCAAAACAGCATAATAATGCTTTTTGATTTTATTCTGTTCTGCCTGTTTTGAAAGATTTGCCGCCGCCTTTGAGTTTTTTGCATAAACCATAAGCCCTGCAGTTTCCTTGTCCAACCGATGAACAGGGTATGCCTGCGCCTCTTCGCAATTTTGCTCAAAATGCTTGTTAAGTACAGAAATCATATCCGTACCTTCTGTGCTCTGACTAATAATTCCTGCAGGCTTAAAGCAGACAATGATATGTTTATCCTCAAACTTAATCTTCATTTTCTTTTCTCAGTCTTTGATTCTTTTCACTTTTTCTGAGTGAATACTTCATATTACCTACAACCAACGCAAAACGCGAGGCAAGTTCAAGCGGTTCCTCTCTCATTCCCGTTCTGAACCATTCAGAAATAACGCCTACAAACGCATATTCATAGAATGAAGCAATAAATTCAATGTCGCTTTCGGGAACATCCATGCCCTGCGCCATATCCTGTACCAATTCAATCATAACATTGTTACAGACTTTATACATATAGTTTTCAAGGTATTCATAACTTCGCGATGCACATATGTTATTAATGATTTTTTTATGGCTATAGGCTACATATGCAATTTTAATAAAAGATTCCGCCCAGGATTTTCCTTCTTTATGCGCACCTAAAAGTTCATTAAGTTCTTTCATAAAAATTTCTTCAAGAACATCATATATATCGCTGTAATAATAATAGAAGGTATTGCGGTTAATTTCACATGCTTCAACTATATCCTTAACCGTTATCCTGTCAAAAGGCTTTTTTTCAAGCAACTGCACAAAGGTTTCATAAATTAATTTTTTTGTATCTTTCTGCACCTTTTACCCTCCTTTTATTTTTCCCTGTATAATATGTGTCATAAATAGTCCGTTTTGTTGCACGAATGTTACAACTCATAATACATTGTAACACAAAGCATTAAAAAATCAATAGTCAAAAATCGGTTTTGTTTAATTTTGAACGGCACTTGTAACAATTTGCGCGCTCATGGGTTCTGATGTTGTCTGCGGAACTGCAGGTTCAGGGAAAGTAAAACCGTGTATAAAGCCGCCCTGTTCAAGCGAGCAAACATCTCCGCCGATAACTCTGCCGTCATAAATGAGGATATTAATTTGCACAGTTCCTCTCATGTTTTCAAGACCCGGATAATTCAACACATCATAAGTCCAGCGTTTTGCACGCACACCTTTGTAAGGTTCAAGGTCAAGCCCCTGCGCCTTGTTCATTGCCGCATACTCAACATATCCTGCATCAAAATCTTCGGGAATTATAACTTCGCTGATCTCAGCAGGGTCTTCCGAAATTTTCCAACCGAACTGCGAAACAAACGCCGCTCTCTCAGATGAATTTTCCGCCTTATAATTCACTGCCGAATCATTTGCCGCAGGCTCCTTTTCGCCCGTCATTATCATGGCAATGGCAATTATAACCGCAACAATCGCAATTATAAGTGCCGCAATTTTTGCCTTTGAAGTTTTAACTGAATATACAAACATTTTATCACCGCCTGAAAAATTATATGTTATTCAGACGGCTGATATTACACTTTCATCTGCAAAAGCATTATTCCCGACGGAGTAATATCAACAGCGCCGTATTCCCCTGCTCTTATGCTGCCGGGATTCATTATGTGCAGTCCGTCGTCATAATCAGTAACAGATTGATGAGTGTGCCCATATAATGCAATGCGAGCGCCGAGCGACTTTGCCTTTTTAACAAATGCCTGAGTACCGTGCTTTACAAGTTCCGTATGACCGTGTGAGCAAAAAATTCTTACTCCCGAAACATCTGTTATCTCGTTTGTCGGAAGCATTGAACAAAAATCACAGTTACCGCAAACCTGAACAATCTTTTTGCCTGCCAGTAAATCTTCAAGCCTGCTTAAATCCCTTTCCCCGTCACCAAGATGGATTATCATATCCGCTTCACTGTGTACAAGCAAAGCCTCTCGCATACAGTAAGTAGAACCGTGCGAATCCGAAAAAACAAGAATTCTCATTAAATCCTCCGTTCTGCAAAATCTTATTCTGACATATATTATAAAATGAAAAGGCGGTGATTGCAATGAGTAATTTATCTTTTGAAGAAATTATGCGCCTTGCAAAGGCATCGGAAAACAAAAATCCCGAGGATTTGCTCGGAGCAGTTCAAAATAAACTGCCTGCCGATAAAATGGGAGAAATCAAAAAAGTCCTGAGCGATAAAAAGGCCCTTGAAGAACTGCTGAGCAGTGAGCAGGCTCAACGGCTTATGCGACAGTTTAAAAAATAAATGCAGGCGGGTGGCGGAAAATGGACAGCATAAACGATATTTTATCAAGTCTTTCTGACGAAGATATGGAAAACCTCAGAGCGGCTGCAGAGAATCTTTTTTCTTCTCAGGAAAAAGAAGAAAAAAATGCGTCGATGCCCAATTTTTCCGATATTCTCGGCAACGCTCAGATGATGGCAAAAATAAGTTCTCTTATGGGCGCAATGAATAAAAAAGATGACCGCACCCGTCTTATTGAAGCACTTAAACCGCTTCTGAGCGAAAGAAGGAGAAGAAAGGCTGATGAAGCAATGCAAATGATGAAACTTTTTGAACTTTTGCCGACTCTTACGCAATTTATGGGCGGTGAAAACAAAAAATGAATGCCGATTCAGATTATTCGCTGATTTTTCCTCTTGTTGTTTTGCTTATGGCAGAAAAATGTGATTTTCCTTTAGTGTTTTCGCTTCTGTATATTCTCTTGTAATATGAACGGTTTGAAAAATATGGCAACTCTGCTTGAAAAAGCAATTAAAATAGTGTAAAATGTGAAAAAAGGAGAGTATGCTATGAATTATCAATACAAAACAAGCGGCACCTGCTCACGCACAATTGATTTTGAAATTGAAAACGGCAAGGTTAAAAATGTGCGTTTTCACGGCGGATGTGACGGTAACCTTAAAGGAATCAGTTCAATTGTTGAAGGCATGAATGCAGAGGATGTTATAGCAAAACTTGAAGGTATACGCTGCGGCTTCAAAAGCACATCATGTCCGGACCAACTTGCAAAAGCAATCAGAAAGGCTGTTGAAAATGGATAAAAAAAATATTAAACTTACTTTTTATGTTATCTGCGGTCTCCTTCTCGGAGCACCCTATTTATGGAAACTCGTTAAACTCGTGCCCGAAATTCTTGAAACAATACCAAATGCGGCTGAAATACTTGCCGCCTCGGGCTACGCTGTGCTTGTAATTGCTTCGGTTGCGGTTGCTTTCAAACTCGGCGAATCCCTCTGGATAAGAATAGTCAGCATTTATTCAACCGCAGGCCTTGCAGTTGCCGTTATCACATTAATGACCAACGCACTTGGCGCAACAGAAATTTTTGATGTTCTTTTTGAACTTGTTTGCGCACCTTTCTACGGCATTGATTCACCTATCGCCGTAACTGTTCTTATGCTGGTTCTCGCAATTATTTCCAACATATTCTTAAACAGACTGAGCCCCTCAAACGCAGCCAACAAACAGCAGTAATAAATAATTTCTTGTTCAAATTTTCTAAACAGCCCCAAATTGTGCTGTCTGCACAATTTGGGGCTGTTTAGTTACAGTCTGTATTGACTTTGACTCACCTGATATATACAGTATAATCGAGAAAACTTTCTCTTTGATTTATAATAAAGGTATATGTTTCACCGCTGTTCATATAGACAGTTTTTTCAAACTCTCCGCTTTCGTTCAATACAGTATCATTTTTCTCGGTTTTCAATATAGTATTGCAACTTGCCGAATGATTTGATGTTACCATAGAAACTGTATGCTCACCTGTCCAGCCTGCAGTATAATAATATGTATTACTTTGCCCGGGGAAATAAACAGAGCCCGAAAATACATCACCTTCAACAAAGTATTCCGGATCCGGCCTGAAAATTGTTATGTCATATTCCGGCAATCCGTTATAATAATAGACCTTAATTGTATATGTTTCACCCTTGTTCAGATATACATTTTTTCCGTTGCCGTAGTTATTGTATGCCTCATCCATAATCCTTTCATTTATACTGCTGTGAATTTCAACTTTATAGTTGTATTCAACATTGTTTGTATCAAACTGAAACCAGTAATTACCGCTGATAGGCGCTGTATATTCATAATAGTCCGTTTGACCGATAAAATCGATTTTTTTTACTATTTTATTACCCTCTACGGTTTCAACATCGTTGGGAATTCCAATTTTAATTGTGCAAACAGGGAAACCCTGTTTTTGGCGGATATATATTGTATACCGATTATCTTTTTCAAAATCAACATTTATTCCGTTTGTGTAGCAGTCTGAATATTCTTTCTTAAGCATTCTGTTTTGATGATCGCGAATTTCAATTTCGTATTTGTAAGTCACGTCCGAAATACCTAAATCAAAACGGTATGTTCCCTTTACCGGTGCTACATAATAAAGAATGTGCTGATCATCATAATATTCAAGTTCAACCTTAAACGGATTATCTGCTATTTTTTCATAAAATTCAGTTGTTGCCGGCTCTGTCACATCAATTGATGGGCCTAAACTAACCACTTCTCCTGTGCCGTCGGAGTCGGTTTCATATTCCTCGCTTGAGGTTTCTTCCGTATTGGGAGCATCTGTTCCTTCATAATCTGTTGAATCATCGCAGCCGCCACATAAAAACGCAACCATCAACGCCAATAAAAATGCAATTAATTTTTTCATAACACTTACTTCCTTTCGTCTTGTAAATCTATTAACATTTTATTTGATGGTACTCCAACTTTTATTGTAAACGTGGGGAAACCATGGTATTGCATTACAACTAATTTATATGTCTGCCCTTCATTTAGTTCCCGTGTTTCGCCTTTGCTGCTGAAAATTGAACTGAACAACTCCTGGTTCTTGCTGTCATATAAATAAACTCTGTAGTTGCATTCATAATCACTCGTTTCAAAATCAAAACGGTATTTTCCCGTAACAGGAGCAACAAACTCATATACATACTCTTGTTCAGAATATGTAAAAGTTTGCTCAAATTTATTATCACGGAAAGAAACAACAGGTTTAGTTGTTTCTTCGGTAGTTGGCTCTGTTGTCGAAATTGTAATTTCAATCGGTAAAGTGGTAATATAATCAATATCTGTTTGTGTTGTTGTAACTTGTGTGGTTATTTCACCACCTTCACTATCATCAAGTCCAAGCACCTTATAAATACCTGGAGTAATAATAATTGACAAAATACCAAACGCAACAGTAAATATAAAATCATATAACTTAAATTTATCTGCCCTTATCATTTTAACAATACAATAAGCCATTAAAAAGGCAAGAAAAACTGCAACTCCAACACCTATTTTGTTCATAACCGTTATCCTCCTTTTTGATTTGCGTTCTAAGCAGCAGCCCACATACATTAAGTGGTTTTTTGTTGCACAACTTTAACCATTTTAGTTTTTTATGCAAATAAACTCACTATATATATGACAAAAAAGTCAAAATATGCCGAATTTTTTTTTGCTTTTTTCATTTTTCTACCTTTTGCACAAATTTACAGTTGTATATTAGGTTGTTTTCACAACAACCAGTTTGTTTTATACAAAAACTCCGCCTGACACATTTAACAGCGTCAGGCGGAGTTTTTATGTTATTGATTTGCAATTTTTATGTCTTTGATTTTGTAAGAGCCTTAAGAACAAAGAGAGTACCGATTGTAATTGCAGCACCGATGGGAAGAACGATGAACGCGTTCTGAACAAAACCTGCTATTATATAGGTTATGAATGAGATAACAGCAACTGTCATTGCATAAGGCAACTGGGTTGAAACGTGGTTGATATGGTTGCTCTGTGCGCCTGCCGATGCCATAATTGTTGTGTCGGAAATGGGTGAGCAGTGGTCGCCGCAAACAGCGCCTGCCATACAAGCGGAGATTGAAACAATCATAAGAGGATCGCTTGTGGGGAATACGCTGAGAACAATGGGAATAAGAATACCGAAAGTACCCCATGATGTACCTGTTGCAAACGAAAGACCAATAGCAATAAGGAAGATAATTGCGGGAAGAAGCATCTTAAATGCTCCTGCACTGCCCTCAACAAGTTGTGAAATAAAGATCTTAGCGCCAAGGCTGTCTGTCATAGCCTTAAGAGTCCATGCACATGTAAGAATAAGGATCGCAGGAACCATTGCCTTGAAACCATCGGGAAGTGAACCCATAGCATCCTTGAAACTAATAACTCTTCTGATAAGAAGATATGCAACAGTGAACACAAAAGCGATTGCCGAACCGATTACAAGACCAACCGAAGCATCGGAATTTGAGAACGCATCAATAAAGTTTTCACCGCTGAAGAATCCGCCTGAATAAATCATACCGAATACGCAAGCAATGATAAGTACGATAACGGGTATGATAAGGTCAATAACCTTGCCCTTGGGGTTAGCCTCAACATCTTCACTTGATACACGATCGCCTGTTGTAAAAAGATCGCCTTTTTCAAGAGCATTCTTTTCGTGAAGTTTCATCGGGCCGTAATCAAACTTCATAAGCGCAATAGCAACCATCATGAGGATGGTGAAAAGAGCGTAGAAATTATAAGGGATTGCACTGATGAAAAGGCTGATACCGCTTTCTGCGCCTGCACCCTTTGCAAAACCTGCAACTGCCGCTGCCCATGATGAAATGGGAGCAATAATGCAGACAGGCGCTGCTGTAGCATCAATAAGATAAGCAAGTTTTGCCCTTGAAACTTTCTTTTCATCACAAACAGGTCTCATAACCGAGCCGACTGTAAGGCAGTTGAAATAGTCATCGATAAAGATAAGGCATCCAAGAAGAATGGTTGCAAGTTGAGCGCCGACTCTTGACTTGATGTGTTTTGAAGCCCATCTGCCGAACGCAGCCGAGCCACCAGCCTTGTTCATCATTGAAACGAGTGCTCCGAGAAGAACAAGGAACACGATGATACCCATGTTATAACTGTCTGAAAGGCTTGATACAAAGCCATCAAACAGAATGTGGTTTACTGCGGCTTCAAAATTGCCACCTGCATAAATAAAGCCGCCGGCAATAATACCGATGATAAGAGATGAATAAACCTCTTTTGTAATAAGAGCCAGAAGAATTGCAACAACGGGAGGAACAAGTGCCCAGAATGTCGCATATTTACTTATGCTCTCACGAACCTTAGCAATTGCTGATGCTATGTTTGTTTTGAAATCGGGGTCGTTGGTAAGATTGTCTGCATAGGAATCAACATATGCGTGCGCACTGTCGCCGTCATTAAGGTCATATTCCGTAATTTCGCCGTCAATGTCAACCGAAACAACATTTGCAGCAACTTCAGCAGCGGTTGCTTCTTCAACTGCAAAACCAAACGTGCAGAAGAGAGAACCGATTACAGCAATCGCCATAATGAGTGCCAAAAATTTTCTTTTGCGTGTCATTTTTCTACCTCCATAAAATAATGAAATAAAAAAGCCTCGATACACACGGTTGCATATCGAAGCATAAATCCAAAAATTATATCAAAGATATTTTCAGATAGCGCTCCACAAAACCGTGACAGTCTGCTGCATATTCTGCATCAGCCCAGCAAATGCCTTTTCGGGCAAGGCATAAACTTCGGCAAAAACCCCTTTCACTCGTTCCGAATACCCGTTGAGAAATGAGTTACTCTTGGTTTTCGCACCTCTATCATTGCTTTTATTTACTCTTTGATATTAACCTATAGCAAATTTTTTGTCAAGAAAAATCAACGGATTTTCAGCAAATCTCCTATTTTTTCACTCAGAAGCGCCAATTCCTGCATGGTTAAGCCCTCTGCTCTCACGGCAGGATGAAAACCGCATTCTTCAATAGCCTTTATGACAACATCTTTCGGTATACCGGAGCCTGCACTGATTGAATTGGCTGCAGTTTTTCTGCGCTGACCGAACGCTGCATGAACCATTTTAAAGAACAGCGTTTCATCCGAAACCTCAATTTCAGGCTCTTTGCGGATATCCATACGGATAACACAACTGTCAACTTTCGGTGCAGGCATGAACGAACCTGCCGAAACATCAAAAAGTTTCTGCGCCTTTGCATAATAGTCAACCGCAACCGTAACCGCACCCGAAAGCCTGCTGCCAACCTTAGCACATAGCCTCTGCGCCGCTTCCTTTTGCACCATAACGGTAACCGCCTCAATCGGAAGCCTGCTTTCAAGCAAGGCCATGATGACGGGGGAAGTTATGTAATAAGGCAGGTTTGCGCAAACATAAACGGGCATACCGTCAAATTTTTCTTTTATGAGAGCGGCAAGGTCTGTTTTGAGAACATCCTGATTGATAATTTCTATGTTATCAAAATCTGCAAGCGTTTCATCAAGAATAGGCAGAAGTTTTGTATCAAGTTCAACGCAGACAACCTTCTTTGCTCTCTTTGCAAGTTCTGCAGTAAGAACACCTATGCCTGCACCGATTTCAATAACCCCGCAGTTCTCGTCAATTCCGCTTTCCTCTGCCATTCTCGGGCATACCGACGGGTTGATTATAAAATTCTGACCAAGGGCTTTTGAAAAATGGAAACCGTGCCTTGTGAGAATTTCTTTTATTGTTCCTACATCTGTCAGATTATACATCACAGCAACCTCGTATCATTAATTATCAATTCAAAATCGCACCCAAGGAATGCTGCGGATTTTTTACAAAGCACCATTCTTTCAAGAAATATTTCAAAATATTCCATAACAGGGCATACAAGAGTATCAATTTTAAGAGTCAGTTTTATCAGTTTGTCTTCCTTGCTGACAAATATATCCGAGTCAAAAACAGCATAGTTGACCCTGTCATGAATATCGGTAAAAACCGTATTTTTATTGCGCACTCTTGATGTTCGTACATCACTTTTATCTGCAATAATAAGAGCGGCGGCAAGCGGAGTTACGGGCGCAGCGGTTTTTTCGTCATGGTGCCCGATTGCGGTTGTAACAGCGATAACTTCCTCGGGCGGAAAGTTCCTTGCCCTGAGCAATTCAAAAGCAAGGTATGCACCGCTTTGAGCATGTCCGCTTCTGTTAACAGCGTTGCCGATATCATGGAGTAACCCTGCAATTTTTGCAAGTTCGCATTCCCTTTCGCCGTAACCGAGCGTTTCAAGAATACGGCTTGCATCCGTGCCTGTTTTTACAACATGAGCAAGGCCGTGCTCCGTGTAGCCGATAACTCCGAGAACATCGTTGGCGGCTTTGATATAACTGATTATTTCATCATCTTTCTTCAAATTCTCATAACTTAACAAAAAAACACAACCTTTTACGAAAATATTGTTTAGACTTCCGTTGATTTTTAAATAAAATACAATTATAATTAGAATGTGTATCAAAATTATACTGGAGGAATGTTGCAATGTCAATTCTTGTTACAGGCGGTGCCGGATTCATCGGCTCACACACATGCGTTGAACTTCTCAATGCAGGTTATGATACCATTATACTTGATAATCTCTGCAACAGCAAGAGTGAAAGTGTAAAACGCATAAAAGAAATTACAGGCAAGGATGTTAAGTTCTATGAATGCGATATCCGCGACCGCGAAGGTCTTGATAAAATCTTTGCAGAAAACAAAATAGACGCTGTTATTCACTTCGCAGGTCTTAAATGCGTACCTGAAAGCATCAGCGAACCTCTTAAATATTACGATAACAACATCGGCGGAACAATTATTCTCTGCGAAGCAATGGCTGCAGCAGGATGCAAAAAAATTGTATTCAGTTCATCCGCAACAGTTTACGGCAGCGAAAATCCCTCTCCCCTCAAAGAAGATATGCCTGAGGGTAAAACAACCAACCCTTACGGCACAACCAAACTCTATATTGAAAGAGTTCTTAAAGACACCTGCGCTGCTGACAGCGAATGGAGCGCCTGCCTTTTGCGCTATTTCAACCCCATCGGCGCACACAAGAGCGGCAGAATCGGCGAAGATCCCAACGGCATCCCCAACAACCTTGTACCCTATATCACGCAGGTTGCCATCGGTAAACTTGACCACCTCAATGTTAACGGCAACGATTATCCCACTCCTGACGGCACGGGCGTACGCGATTACATCCATGTTGTTGACCTTGCTCTCGGCCACATCAAAGCAGTTGAAAAAGTTCTCGGTGAAAAAGGCTGCTACACCTATAATCTCGGCACAGGTAACGGCTACAGCGTGCTTGATGTTGTAAAAGCATTTGAAAAAGCCTGCGGCAAGCCCATAAATTATGTCATCGCTCCCCGCAGACCCGGCGATATCGCAACATGCTATTCCGATCCCTCAAAGGCTAAGGAAGAACTCGGTTGGGTTGCAACAAGAGGAATTGACGAAATGTGCGAGGATTCATGGCGCTGGCAGTCACAGAATCCCAACGGATACGAGGGCTGATATGCAGAATTATATCTGGGATTTTGACGGTATGCTGTTTGACAGTTACCCTCACATAACTTCAGCATTTCTTAAGGCACTTGGCGAATTCGGCAAAGAAGCAGATTATGACGAAGCAAAGGCATTGCTTGAAATCACTTTTGCCACTGCCTTTGAGCATTACGATGTCAGTGAAGAAGAAAAAGCAGTTTTCCGTCAGCATGAACACAATTATAATCTCCGCCCCATCGCATTACCTTTTGAAAACACATATAAAACGCTTGAAACTCTTTTCAACAGCGGCAAAAAACACTTTTTATATACCCACAGAGGCAAAGAAACCTCTCAACATTACCTTGAAGAACACGGTATGGCAAAGTTCTTCACCGCTTTTGTAGATTCTTCAATGAATTTCCCGTCAAAACCCGCTCCCGATGCGGTTGAGTGGATTTGCAGCACATATAACCTTGATAAAAGCGAAACAATTATGATAGGCGACAGGGAAATTGATGTTCTTTCAGGTAAAAACGCAGGCACCTACGGCTGCCTTTTTACACAAAAAGAAAATGTTGAATCCGCCGCTGACTATATAGTCAAAAATATTATTGAAATTCTCAACATAAAATAAACGGAGGTCACTCATATGAGAGCAGTTATAACAGTTATCGGCAAAGATATGGTCGGTATCCTTGCTAAAATCTCAACAGAATGCTGCAACCATAACATAAACGTTCTTGAAGTTACACAGTCAATTCTTCAGGATATGTTCGCAATGATAATGATGGTTGATATTTCAAAATCTGATATTCCTTTCACAGAATTTTCCGATATGCTCAGCAAAATCGGCGGTGAAATGGGACTTTCCATACATGCAATGCACGAAGATATCTTCAATGCCATGCACACAATATGAGGTGACGCACAATGCTTAACGCAAGAGATATTCTTGAAACAATAACAATGATTCAGGACGAACACCTTGACGTCCGAACAATAACCATGGGTATTTCTCTTCTCGACTGCTGTCACAGCGATGTTGACACCATGTGTCAGCGTGTTTATGACAAAATCACACGCTATGCAAAAGATCTTGTAAAAACAGGCGAGCAAATCGAAAAGGAATTCGGTATTCCCATAATTAACAAAAGAATTTCGGTTACACCCGCAGCAATGATTCTTGCCGCATGTGACGATAAGGATGCAGTTAAACTCGCAAAAACGCTTGAGAAGGCAGCAGTTGCCTGCGGAGTCAACTTCCTCGGCGGTTTCTCCGCCCTTGTTCAGAAAGGCTTCGGACCCGGCGACAAGGAACTTATTGAAGCAATACCCGAGGCACTTAGTGTAACGGAACACATCTGCTCATCGGTAAACATCGGTTCAACCAAAGCCGGTATCAACATGGATGCTGTTGCAATGATGGGTAAAGTTGTCAGGAAGAGTGCCGAACTCACTGCTGACAGAGATTGCATAGGCCCTGCAAAACTTGTTGTTTTCTGCAATGCTCCCGAGGATAACCCGTTCATGGCAGGCGCATTCCACGGCGCTGGCGAGCCCGATTGTGTTATAAATGTCGGCGTATCAGGCCCGGGTGTTGTAAGAGCGGCACTTGCAAAGGCAGGCGATTGCGACCTCACTGCAGTTGCCGACCTTATTAAGAAAACCGCATTCAAAATCACCCGTATGGGTCAACTTGTTGCCAGTGAAGCATCACGCAGGCTCGGCGTGCCTTTCGGCATTGTTGACCTTTCACTTGCTCCCACGCCTGCAATCGGTGACTCCGTTGCATACATTCTTGAAGAAATGGGCCTTGAATGCTGCGGCTGCCACGGCACTACCGCTGCGCTTGCCCTTCTTAATGATGCAGTCAAGAAAGGCGGTGTAATGGCATCGTCGCATGTTGGCGGACTTTCAGGTGCATTCATTCCGGTTACCGAAGATGCCGGCATGATTCACGCTGCAAGATGCGGTGCGCTCAGCCTTAACAAACTTGAAGCAATGACCGCTGTATGTTCGGTAGGTCTTGATATGATTAACATTCCCGGTGACACTCCTGCAGAAGTTATTTCCGCAATTATCGCAGACGAAGCCGCAATCGGCATGGTTAACTCAAAAACAACCGCAGTCAGAGTTATCCCTGCAATCGGCAAAGCGGTTGGAGAAGAACTCAGTTTCGGCGGACTTCTCGGCAGCGGACCCGTTATGCCACTCTCAACCTATTCCCCCGCAAAATTCATAAACAGAGGCGGCAGAATCCCTGCCCCCATGCAGAGCCTTAAAAACTAATTACAAAAACAAAAAGGCCGTACTTATAGTACGGTCTTTCAGTTTGTCAAAAAAATGCCGTACCCGAAGGTACGGCATTAATTATTTACAATCAGTCACTTGTATAGGGAAGAAGAGCAATCTGACGAGCACGCTTGATAGCGGTTGTCAGTTCACGCTGATGCTTAGCGCAAGTGCCGGTAACACGGCGGGGAAGGATCTTTGCTCTGTCTGAAGTGAACTTGTTGAGTTTGTTTACATCCTTGTAATCGATGCATTCAACTTTATCAACACAGAAAGCACAAACCTTTCTGCGGCCCTTTTTGTTGGGTCTTCTTTCGCTTCTATCGTAAGCCATGGATTAAACCTCCTTTTCAGTTTCAGTTTTTGCGATCTCAGAACGGGAGATCGTCTTCAGGAATTTCTTTGAAATCGCCCTCATCTGCAGTTGAATATGAGGGTGCGGGCTGTGCTGCTGCATAACCGGCATCTCTTGTTGTGTAAGAGCCTGTGCCGCTTTCTGCCTTTGAGCCGCAGAAACTTACGTTATCTGCTACAATCTCAACAGCCTTTCTCTTGTTGCCGCTCTTATCCTCATACATTCTGGTCTGGATGTAGCCCTGAACTGCTATCATTGAGCCTTTGCGGAAGTATTTGCATACAAACTCCGCTGTCTGGCGCCATGCAATGATGTCAATGAAATCTGCCTGACGTTCTTCACCCTGGCGGTTGAAACGTCTGTCAACGGCTACTGTGAACGATGATACGGAAATTCCGCTTCCTGTAGTGCGAAGCTCGGGGTCTGCAACAAGTCTGCCCATAATTACGGCATTATTTAACATTTTGCGACCTCCTTAGTTTTTCTTGACAATGAGTGAACGAAGCACGCCGTCTGTAATTTTAACAACACGGTCAAGTTCTGCGGGAAATTCGGGAGCAGCCTGATAATTGAAGAGAACGTAGTAACCCTCTGCCTCGTCGTTGATAAGGTAAGCGAGTTTGCGCTTGCCCCATTCATCAACGCTCTCAAGAGTGCCGTTTGCTTCGATCATAGCCTTGAATTTCTCCATGAGAGGCTGAACAGCTTCTTCGCCTTTGGCAACTGAAAAAACCATCATTGTCTCATAGCTGATGTTTGCTGACATTCTTAAAGCACCTCCTTCTGGTCTTTGGCCACGGTGCATCCGTGGCAAGGAATAAAATTTGTTTTAATCCTGCTGTTTCTTTCACAGCGGTTTTATATTTTAACAGAATTAAACAGTCTTGTCAAGCATTTTCTTGAAATACTTTTCTCTTGCAGAAATTAATATATAAGGATATAATATATATATACTCTTATACTTTAATTGGAGGTGACCCCATGAACGAACGCTTACCCTATCTGCGCAAAAAATCAATGAGCCTGCCCCTTACCCCAGGGGTCTATCTCATGAAGAATAAAAAAGGTGAAATCATTTATGTAGGCAAAGCAAAGGCACTCAAAAACAGGGTGAGTTCTTACTTCGGCTCGCAAAACAACCTTTGGATAAAGGTGCGCAAAATGGTTGAAAACGTTGAGGATTTTGACTACATTCTCTGCGACAGCGAATTTGAAGCACTCATCCTCGAATGTTCGCTTATCAAACAGCACAGCCCAAAATATAATATCCTCTTGAAAGATGACAAAGGATATCACTATATCAAAATCACAAACAACGGCTGGAAAAACTTCACTGCCGTCAAGCAGCGCCTTGATGACGGTGCGGAATACATCGGCCCTTATACCAACTCCTACGGCATCACAAACGCCATTGACACTGCAAAAAAAATCTTCATGCTTCCCCAGTGTTCAAAGGTTTTTCCGAGAGATTATAAAAAAAGCAGACCTTGCCTTAACCATTTCATCGGTCAGTGTGCCGCTCCGTGCGCAGGTAAAATGACTGCCGAGGCGCACGCACAGGCAGTTGACGACGCAATCGACTTCATTATAAATGACTCCGGCAAAGCGATAGATACATTAACTGAAAAAATGACTCAGGCTGCCGAAAATCTTGAGTTTGAAAAGGCTGCAAAAATCCGTGACAAAATAAATGCAATCAAAAAAGTTACCGAAAAGCAAAAGGTTGTTGCCGCTTCTGTCGAGGAGCAGGATGTTTTTGCAACCGTTTGCTCCGATACAAAAGCATGTCTTTCTGTTTTGCGTTTTAAAGATTCAAGACTGTATGACAGCGAACATTTCATTATTGACACGCCTGAAGATATGCCTGAAGCAAGGCATGAACTGATCCGAAGTTATTATTCAATGAGGGATTTTGTTCCGCGCAGAATCGCAATTGACGGCGAAGTTAACGGCAATGAGGTTCTCTGTGAATGGCTCTCTTCGCTTGCAAAACGAAAAGTCAGCATTGTAACTCCCCAAAGAGGCGAGCAGCATTCGCTGGTTGAAATGTGCCGCTCAAACGCCGCACAGAAACTTGCCCTCTACTTAGGTAAAACCGGCAAATCCACTGCCGCACTTGATGAACTCGGAACTCTTCTCGGACTTAAAACGCCGCCCAAATTCATAGAATCATACGATATTTCCCACACTGCAGGCAGTGAAAACGTTGCAGGCATGGTTGTGTTTAAAGACGGCATGCCTTATAAAAAATCTTACCGCAGATTCAAAATCAAAGGCTTTACCGGTCAGGATGACTATGCATCAATGGCGGAAGTCATTGAACGCAGAATTCTTCGCTACTTTGAAGAAAAAGAAAGCGGTGAAGGCTTTGGCAGATTACCCGATTTGATTCTGCTTGACGGCGGCAGCGGTCAAGTCAATGCGGTTAAACCTATTCTTGAAAAATATAATCTTGACATTCCTCTTTTCGGCATGGTCAAGGATTCTCACCACAAAACCCGCGCAATCGCCCTTTCGGGTGACGAACTTTCGCTCACATCAAAGCGTGCCGCTTTCACTCTTGTTTCCACCATACAGGAAGAGGTTCACCGATATTCCGTTGAATATCACCGCAGCAGACGGAAGAAATCCGCCCTTTCATCAACACTCACTTCAATTGAGGGCATAGGAGAAAGCCGCTGCAAAGCATTGTTGAAGCATTTCAAAACAGTCAAAGCCGTTTCAGAGGCGAGCATAGATGACCTTGCTTCTGTCAAGGGTATGAATAAAAATGCGGCAAAAGCGGTTTTTGAGGCATTTCACGGTAAAAATACTGATATCGAAGATTAATTTTACAAATTTTTTGCCTTTTATTTACTTTTTATCTTGACATTCGTTTATATTTAATGCGATAATAGATTGATAATACTCTGCCAAAGAGTATTTCGGAGGAATTTAAATGAGAGTTATAACCGGCACAGCAAGAGGAACTACCCTCAGAACCCTTGAAGGCAACGATGTGCGTCCCACAACCGATAAGGTTAAGGAAGCGATTTTCAGCGCTTTCCAGTTTGAAATCGAAGACAGACGCATTCTCGATTTGTTTGCAGGTTCAGGTCAACTCGGTATTGAAGCACTCAGCAGAGGTGCCAAAAACGCAGTTTTTGTTGATGCAGACAAAAATGCAATAAAAATTATCAAAGAAAACCTTGTTAAGACAAAACTTGACTCGCTCGCAACAGTTGCGCAGACCGATTCAATCGCATTTCTTTCAATGACGGACAGGGTTTTTGACATTGCTTTTCTCGACCCTCCCTATGAAAAAGGGCTTCTTCAAAAAGCGCTTGCAAAAATCGGCGATTGCATTGCCGAGGGCGGTGCAGTTATATGCGAGCATCCGTTCAAAGAAGAACTTGAGGATGAATACAACGGTCTTGTCAGAACCAAGGACTATAAATACAGCAAAACGGCTGTAACCGTTTACCGGAAGGAAGGATAATTAATGAAAACGGCAATCTGCCCCGGCAGTTTCGATCCGGTCACGATAGGCCATGTTGACATTATCCACCGCGCCGCAAAGTTGTTTGACAAAGTAATCGTAGTTGTTATGATTAACTACCATAAACCAGCAGGTTATTTCACCGTTGACGAAAGAGTTGAAATGCTCAAACGCAGCCTGACCGACATTGATAATGTTGAGGTTGAAACAAACAGCGGTCTGCTTGCGGAATATGCAAAAGAAAAAGGCGCTTGTGCGGTTGTCAAAGGCTTAAGAGCGGTTTCGGACTTTGAATATGAATTCCAGCAGGCTCTTACAAATAAAAAACTGAATCCGGAACTTGAAACCGTTTTCCTCACCGCTAATGCTGAAAACATGTATCTTTCATCAAGCGTTGTAAAGCAGGTGTGTGAATTCGGCGGAGATATAAGCGAATTTGTCCCCTCAGAGGTATGTGAAGATATTATCAGAAGAATAAAAGAAAGGAACAAGATTGTAAAATGAATATTGAAAATTTACTTGATCAGATTGAAGATATTATTGAGGCAGGTTCAAAAGTTCCCCTGTCAAGCAAAATCGGCGTTGATGCAAATGCAATCAGAACAGCAATTGAGGACATAAGACTCAATCTGCCGAACGAAATTACACAGGCAAGAGCAATCGTTGCTGACAGAAACAACATCCTTATCAAGGCAAAAGATGAAGCAGTAAACGCTGTTACAGGTGCTCAGGAAAAGTCAAGAGCACTTATCTCCACTGCTGAAGACAAGGTCAGAGCACTTGTTCTTAAAACAGAAGAATATTCAAAAAATAAAGTTGCTGAGGCTGAAGCACAGGCAAAGCAAATTGTAAACACCGCCAATGAGGATGCTAAAATAATCAGAGCAAACGCTCAACTTGAAGCAGCCGCTATGGTTGACAGCAGTGAAATTGTTGTTCAGGCAAAAGCCGCAGCGGAATCAATCTCAAAATCCGCTCAGGAAGAAGCCGCTTCAACAATTGCCGGTGCAAAGGCTCAGGCTGAAAATATTGTTAACGCTGCAACAGAGCAGGCAGAAAGAACAATCGAAGATGCAAGAATGCGTTCAGATGAAGCAATTGACAAGGCTAACAAATGGTCTGCTGAAATCAGAATTGCCGCAGGCGATTTCATTGAAGATATCATGAAAACTGCTAACGATGCAATTGCACTCAGCCTTAACGAAGTTCAGACTGCACGCGAAAATATCAGAAACGTAACAGGTAAAATTGATCCCCCTGCAGCAGAAGAATAAAAATCAGCCCCCTGCCGTAAAGACAGGGGGCATAAATCTGCAAACTATCAGTTTATGTGGATTTTATATCGGCATCTGCCAACCATATTTCACGCACTTTTTCAATCACTTCTTTTTTACGGATACAGTCACGGTATAAAAGCAAAAGTTGCTTTTCATCATCATTAAGTGAAAAAATCTCTTCACTTTTGTTTGACGGCGGAGCGCTTACCGTAACAAACGGAGTTACTTTATCGGTTTTCTCTGCAAAAAAATCTTTCAAAAAATCATCAACAGACACATTGTAAAGTGCCGCAAGTTTCATAATAACATCAAGTTCGGGCTTTCTTTGGGCGGTTTCATACTTTGAATAAGTTGTTCTGTCCAGTCCGAGGTAATCCGCAATCTTTTTTTGAGTGTAATTGTGTTCATTTCTGTATCTGCGCATAACTTCACCAAGTTTTTCATCGCTGAATCCCAAAAAAACATTCATCGGATTTCCTCCTTTTTTGTGTTGTTGAATTAATTATACAGTTTTTTTCAGACAATTTAAGTGCATGTGACGAATAGTCACATATTTTTCTTTTTTATACTTTATATCATCTCTCAAAACTGTTAAAATATAGCCGAATTTTAAAATTCAAAGGAGCAAAATCAAATGAAAAGCAATATATTTGCAAACACAAAATATTTTATTATTGATATGGACGGAACTTTTTACCTTGACGGTAACATAATTGAAGGTTCAAAGGATTTTATTGAAAAAGTTAAAGAAAGCGGCAGAGATTTCTATTTCTTCACCAATAACTCCTCAAACAATGTTGAAGTTTGCAGAGCAAAACTTGAAAAAATGGGTTTCCCTGTTGACGAAAACAGAGTTATCATTTCGTCGCACGTTGCCGCCGACTATCTTAACCGTAACTATTCAGGCAAAAAAGTTTTCCTTCTCGGCAACGAGAGATTGACAGGCGACTTTGAAAAAGCAGGCATCAATCTTGTTACCGAAAACCCCGACATTGTTGTGCTCGGTTTTGACACCACCCTCACATATCAAAAAATGTGGGATGCTGTAAGATACATTGACGGCGGTGCGGTTTACCTTGCAACACATCCCGACCTCAACTGCCCCACTGCTGACGGTTACATGCCCGATACGGGTTCAATAATTGAACTTTTTGCCGCATCAACAGGCAAGCGTCCCACCGTTCTCGGCAAACCCATGACAGCGACAGTTGACTACATCACAGAAATGCTCGGCTGTAAAAGAGAAGAACTTGCTTTTATCGGTGACAGACTCGCAACGGATATTGCCATCGGTGCAAACCACGGCATACCCTGTGCCCTTGTTTACAGCGGCGTAACGACACCCGAAGAATACGCAAATTCAGATATCAAAGCAAGCGTTGCCGTTGAAAACCTCAAGGCACTTGCCGAGTATCTTTAATATATAAGAGCAATACTTAATGTCAGTTCGAAACCTTCCTGACAGACACTTGCTCAGTGTCAAACAAAACTAAAGGCGCTGCTTGGCAGCAAAAGGAGCATTAAAATGAATAAAAAAATTACCTATCTCGCGCAAGGTGCGATGATAGCGGCAATCTATGCCGCCGCAACTTATCTCAGTTCAGTTTTCGGCATTGCTTACGGTAACATTCAGTTCCGTTTTTCCGAGGCGCTGACAATCTTTTCTGTTTTCACTCCCGCGGCTGTTCCGGGGCTTACCGTTGGCTGCATACTCGGCAACATTTCCAGTCCGTTCGGAATCTGGGATATTATTTTCGGTTCGCTCGCAACGCTGCTTGCCGCAATATGTGCCAGAAAACTGAGAAAAATTACATTTAAAGGATTCCCTATTCTTTCACTTCTGATGCCCGTAATATTCAATGCGCTCATTGTCGGTGCTGAAATAACATTTCTTATGCCGAGCGATGCTGCAGGAATTACACTGTTTGCGATTTCAGCGCTTGAAGTCGGCGCAGGAGAACTCGCAGTCTGCCTTCTCGGAGGAATCCCTCTTTACTTTGCAGTAAGGAAAACAAAATTATTTAAATAAACTTTAAGACAGCATCTTGCTGTCTTTCTTTTTTTACAATTTATAACCATATAGTTATATAGGTAAATATTTTATTTTATAAATGGTAAAATGTCAATAACCAATCGGTAATTAATTGCGGAGGTGAGGTTATGGCATTTTACAAAAGAATTCGGGATTTGCGTGAAGACCACGACCTCACGCAGGCTCAGGTTGCCGAATATCTTTCAATGAAACAACCGCAATATAATCGCTACGAAAGAGGGCTGCGAGATATACCTACCGATATTCTCATTGCTCTGGCAAAACTTTATAACACTTCCACAGACTACATTCTCGGATTGAAGGATGAGTGATTTTTGTGATAATTTATGACCCTTTTTGGAAAACTCTAAAAGAGAGAAACGAAAGCACATACACTCTGATTAACAAATACGGTATAAGCAGTGCAACAATTGACCGCATCCGAAAAGGGAACGGCATCACAACGCAAAAACTCGATGATCTGTGCAAAATTCTGAATTGCCGTGTTGAAGATATAATTGAATATATTGATAAAGAATAAACCGCAGTGCATGGTTGTTACCATTCACTGCGGTCTTTTTATTCCTCTGAAACCTTCGGCATTTCCTCAATATCCATCGGCACTTCTTTGCCTATGTTTTCAAGGCATACAAAATCACCGCTGACCATACAGCCGCTTTTGTTTTTCACTGCCGTAATGCTGCTGTTTTCTGTTTTAAGGTATCTGAATTCCGTTGTGCATTTCTCAAAGAACCGCAGCGTTGCCAGCATATTTGCCTGATTTTCATTAAGATTGACTGTTGTTTCCTCGTTGAGAGTTTCCGTGCATCGGGTTACTGATACGGGCAAAGTTACTCCGTTTATAAAAAGGCTGCTTGTTTCTCTGTAAGCATTGCCGCTTATCTTACCTAATGGTATTGAAAAAATCAAAAAATCCAATATATATGTATCTTTATTTGAAACGGCTTTGCTGACGTTTAATTTGCATTTCTGCTCAACATTAACACTTCTGTTTGTTCTTGCTACTACATATCCGCTTGCTCTGCAAAAACTTACGGTTAAATCTTTATTTTCTTCAATTCCGCTTATCAGCAAATCACCTTTCAGAACAGGGTTGCCTATTTTTTGTTCCTGAGTTCCGTTAAAAGGTCTAAGAACAACTATCTGCCCGTCACGCGCCGCAACTATATCTGACGGTTCATCATCTTGGCTGTTATCATCATTTATCTCCGTTTCCCTGACCTCTATCCTTGCTGCGCTTCCGTCAATATTTATATTAAGCCATGAGATTTCGGGCAATTTTTGCAAAGCGGAAATCTCAACAGAACCTATGTCAATTCCGTTCGCAGAAACACCTTTTCTGACACCCGATTCTTCAAAAACGCTTATTATTTTTTCAGCCGGAACTCTGACATTACCTGTCACATCAATGCTCCAGATTCTTGTTGATAAAATGCTGATAACCGCAACGCAAAAACAAACGCCCACTATCACGCCTGATCTGCGGCTATGACGGTTAAGAAAAAACGGCAATCCGTGTTTTTGTTTTATTCTGACTCGCATACCGGATTTTTTTGCAACAGAACGGATTTTTTTATAACCTGCGCAATCTGTGCAAGCATAAATTACTGAATTCTCGCTCTTAAGATTCCAGAGATTTATTCCCCTTAATCGGCACAAATTTATAAATCTCTCAGGAAATCCTCCGCTTGCGGCGAAACTGATATATCCGAAAATAAATCGAAAAAAATTCAGAAGAAGCATACAATCCCCCTAATTGCAGTAATCAACACCTGTAATTATACCCTTTATAATTGCCTGCCCGTTCTGCATAGAAATAATTGTTAAATCACAGCCGCATATTCTGACAGTCAGCCTGCCCGTATTGAGAGCAATCACGCTTTCGCCGTATTCCAACACACCTTGGCACCCTTCAACGATAACCTCCCTGTTGCCGCTGATTTCGATATGAGCATATCCCGAAACCGCATCCTGAGGCAAATCAAGGCTGCGGATGATAGAATCAAGTATTCGTTCTCCTCTGCTTGATGTATTACAATTTCTTTTTCTCATTCAAATCCCTCCGATTATTAAAATATGATACATGTGCATTAAAAAGAACGCTGCAGACATAGAATAGGTTTTGAGGTGTGTGATTTGAAAAAAAATAATTATTCTGCAATGCTTGCCGGAATTATGCTGTTCATATTTCTGTTTGTGTTTTCAGAAAAATTCATACAAGGCATAAACGTGGGACTTCTTAACTGCGCAAAAATAGTTATCCCTTCACTTTTTCCGTTTCTGATTGCCTCTTCCCTTTCAGGCAGCGGAAAACTGCCGAAAACACTTAAAAAATTGCTTGAACCGTTATCTCAGTTTTTGTTCCGCTTGCCTGCCGAAAGTTTGCCCTGCATCTTTCTGGGACAGACAGGCGGATATCTGTCGGGCGCAAAAGCGGCTCAGACTCTTTATTCTAACGGATTACTCAGCAAATCTCAGGCAAACCGCATGCTGATATTCTGCATAAATGCAGGCATGGGTTTTTCAATAAATGCAGTAGGCAATGCAATGCTGTGTTCCCGCGAGGCAGGCAGAGTTTTGCTTGCCGCTTTGTGCATATCTTCACTAGTTACGGGAGTTTTCATCAGCAGAGTTTTTCCCGATAGTCCCAAAGAAAAAGGCAAAAAAGCAGTTCAGAATAACACACCGTTTTCATCTGCAGTAGTTAACAGTGTATCCTCCGCTTCGCAGGCTATGCTTACGGCATGCGCATTTGTTGCCCTGTTTTCAGGCATCGGTGCAGTTACCGATGAATACATAAAAAACGATTCATTGCGCCTTGCCGTATCATGTCTGCTCGAAGTTACAAAAGTCTGTGCAGACGCCGCGGGTAAAGTTTCTTTGCCTGCTCTTGCCTCAATCTGCGCCTTTGGCGGTTTGTGTGTGCATATGCAGATTTTTTCGATTGCCCAAAGTCTTGAGTTGAAAATCGTGTGGTTTTACGGTTGCCGTTTGCTGCACTCTGCTCTGGCATATGCCGTATGCAAAATAATTTTATATTTTCATCCTGTTGAAATGCAGGTTTTTCTTTCGTTTTCTGAAAATGCAGAGGTTTTCTCTTTCTCCGCTCCTGCGGCAATATCTTTGCTTTTTCTGTGTATTCTTCTTATATTAGACCTTGATAACAACCCAAAAATGTGCTACACTTGAGAATGAAAGGATGTTGAGATGTGAAAAAGAAACTTCTTGAAAAGAAAAAATATCCTGCCGTTTGCGAAAACTGTCTGCACGGAAGGCTCTCGCCCGATGAACAGACCGTTCTCTGCATCAAAAAAGGCATTGTTGAGCCTGACGGAAATTGCAGAAGATATTCATATGACCCATTGAAACGCAAACCCAAAAAACCGCTTTTGATTGAACAGGCTGACCCGTCAGAGTTTGCCCTTTAAGGAGAATAAAAAATGAAAACTTTAAAAGAATTTGTATGCAATCCGCTGCCCACACCTAACTGCCATGCATCAACAGTTTTGCCTCTGCCTGACGGCAGCGTTATCACCGCTTGGTTCGGCGGCACAAAAGAGGGCACAACAGATGTTGATATATGGTATTCACGCCGCGACGAAAACGGCTGGAGCAAACCTCAAAGCGTTTGCTATAACAAACATATTCCTCATTGGAATCCCGTTTTGTTCCTTCGCGAAAACGGAGAAGTAATTCTCTTTTTTAAAGTCGGCAAAAAGATCCCTTCGTGGAGAACTTTTTACAGCATATCAACTGACGGCGGCAAAACTTTCGATAAACCCCGTGAACTTGTCAAAGGAGATGTAAGCGGCGGCAGAGGCCCTGTTAAAAACAAGTGCATCCGCCTTTCAGACGGCAGAGTTCTTGCTCCTGCATCAACAGAGAACAGAGGCTGGAACTGCTTTGTTGACACATCATTTGATGACGGTATCACATGGAAAAAAGGCGATAAAATCAGAACCGAGCGTACCGCTCCCATTCTTAACAGCCTTAACCACTACACATCAAACCTTATTCCCATGATTCAGCCCACTCTCTGGGAATCCGAAAACGGCAAGGTGCACATGCTCACAAGAACTCCCGTAGGCAAAGCCTACAGAAGCGATTCCGATGATTACGGAGAAACATGGTGTCAGGCTTATCCCACCGTTTTACCGAACAACAACAGCGGACTTGATGTTGTAAAAGTTCCGAACGGCGACCTTTATCTGCTCTCAAACCCTGTCAGTGAAAACTGGGGAGAGCGTTCACCCCTTACGCTTCAGAAATCAACCGACAACGGCATCACTTGGGAAACCGTTCTTACTCTTGAAGAGGAGAAAATTGACAGCGAATTTTCCTACCCCGGTATTGAGTATATGAACGGCTCACTTTATATTTCATATACTTGGGAACGCCTTAACGTTGCGTTTTGGAAAATTGATTTGTGATTTACAGACATTTTCTTGTTTTGTCTGTTATTACCTCTTGTAAATATATCGGATTGCTGATATAATTAACTAACTTGGCAATAATAAAAAAATAAAGGAGTACAAACCATGAAAAAAATCTTGGCTGTTATTCTTGCCTTTGCTGCAGTTCTTTCTCTTGCAGCATGCAACTCAGTTCAACTTGAAGGAACTCTTGAGGAAATCTCAAAGCAGGTTCTTGACAACACAACAACAATCGAAATGATGCTCGGCGACCCCATGGAAATTGACCTTGCTGATGTTGACGTTGCAAAATACTACATTGGCGTTGACCCCACAGATAAGGTTGAGCGCGCTGTTTTCACAGAGCCCATGATCGGTTCAATCCCCTTCTCACTCTGCCTTGTTAAGGCTGCAGAAGGCGCTGACGTTGATGCTCTTAAGAACGAAATCCTTGAAGGCGTTGACTACAGAAAGTGGATTTGCGTTGCTGCTGAAAAAGTTCTTGTTACAAACTGCGGCGATACTATCCTTATGATCATGTCAACAGAAGAAATCGTTGAAGATGTTTACAATGCATTTAACACCGTTGCAATGGAAAAAGCAGAAGAACCTGTAACAAAAGCAGGAGAAGTTATGGAAGAACCCGCTCTCGGCGTTCCCACATTCTGATAACACTGTAACACATTAATAACCAAAGCACCGAAGCAGATTTCTTCGGTGCTTTTTTTAAGGGAGTCTGCAAATGCTGTTTTCAAGCCTGACATTTTTATTTGTTTTTTTGCCGATTGTTATGCTCGGCTATTATCTTATGCCCGCAAAGGCAAAAAATATATGGCTGCTTATATCAAGCCTTTTCTTCTATTTTTACGGCGAACCGAAATATCTGATTCTTATGATTGCTGTAATTTGCGTGAGTTATGTTTTTGGTTTGGTTACCGAAAAATCATCAGGCAAATCCCGTAAAGCAGCCCTTATTGCTTCTGTTATTATCAACCTGTCTGCTCTGATATTTTTTAAATATACAGACTTTTTTATCAGAACAGTCAATTCCGTATTCGGTTCGGATATAGGGCTTCTGTCGCTCGCTCTGCCGATAGGTATCAGTTTCTTTACATTTCAGGCAATCAGTTATAATATCGACGTTTACAGGGGCGATGTTGCCGCGCAAAAAAATCCGTTAAACCTTGCCCTTTATGTTTCACTTTTTCCTCAACTCGTTGCAGGACCGATTGTTCGTTACTCCGATGTTGAGCGTGATTTAAGGGAACGCACACACACACTTGAAGGGTTCTATTACGGAGTAAGGCGCTTTATTATCGGACTTGCAAAAAAAATACTTCTTGCCAACACGCTTGGCAACCTCTGCGAAACATTCAGAGAAACAGATGATAAATCAACTTTGTTTTTCTGGCTTTATGCGGTTGCATACTCTCTTCAGGTATATTTCGACTTCTCCGGCTACAGCGATATGGCAATCGGTCTTGGCAGTATATTCGGCTTTAAATTCCCCGAAAACTTCCGCCATCCGTACGTTTCTTCTTCCGTAACCGAATTCTGGCGGCGCTGGCATATCTCGCTCGGCAGTTGGTTCAGGGACTATGTATATATCCCCATGGGCGGCAACAGAGTAAAGAAACCGCGCTTTTTCCTTAACATCCTCACCGTATGGTTCTTAACAGGATTCTGGCACGGAGCAGATTGGACATTCATAATATGGGGCCTGTATTTTGCAGCACTTCTGCTGATTGAAAAATGTATACCACAAAAAATTAAAGAAAAAGTTCCCTCTGCAGTCGGCCATGTTTATCTTATTTTTGCTGTCCTTGTAGGTTTTGTTATATTTAACGGCAACGGAACTTCCGGAATGCTTTATGACCTTAAGGGCATGTTCACTTCCGCATACCCTGCCTGCACAGACACCACACTCTATTATCTGAGAAGTTATGCTGTTCTGTTTATTGCAGGAATTATCGGTGCAACCCCTGCACTTAAAATTGCGGCAGAAAAAATATCTGCAACAAAAATCGGTTCAAAAATCTTTTCGGTTGTTGAACCAATATTCATAATCGCTGTTCTCATTACCGTTACTGCCTATCTTATAGACGGCTCATATAACCCGTTTCTCTATTTCAGATTTTAAAAGGAGGCTTGACCATGGGCAAAAAAATAATATGTATATTTAGTTTTATTGCGTTCATCGTGGCTCTCGGGCTTGCCTGCTTTTTGAGAGAACCTGTTCAGGTGCTTGAATCGGAGCGCAGAAAAGCCGCTCAGTTCCCAGAATTCTCGGTTGAATCGGTTGTGAATAAAACATTTTTTGACGGCCTTGAAGAATATCTTGCTGACCAATTCCCTCTGCGCGACACTTTCCGCTCCGTTAAAGCAGCCATCCAATACAAACTGCTCATGCAGCAGGATAACAACGGAGTTTATACTGCCGACGGTCATATCTCTGAACTCTACAGTGAACTTAATGAAAAATCGGTTTCCAATGCGGCAAAAAAAATCAATTCAATTTATGATAAATACCTTGCAAACGCAAACACAAAATGCTATTTTTCCGTTATTCCCGATAAAAACTATTTTCTCGCAGAGAAAAACGGTTATCCTACTTACGATTACAAAAAAATGCTTGATATTTATGTATCAAGCATCAGAAACATGGAATACATTGATATTTTCGGCTGCCTTGATGTGAATGATTACTACAGAACAGACTCTCACTGGAAGCAGGAAAACATCGGCGATGTTGTTGAAATGCTTGGCAGCAAAATGAGGTTCACCGCAAAACCTGCAGACTATTACAATGCAGAAAAATTTTGCGATTTTGAAGGCGTCTATGCTTCAAGATATGCCTTAAGCGAGATAAAAGATGAAATTATTTGCATGACATCCGAAGCAACACAGAATGCAACAGTTTTTGACTTTGAAACCAACAAAACTACAGTTGGAGTTTATGATAAAACCAAACTCAGCAGCGGCGATAAATATGATATCTATCTTTCCGGAGCAAAAGCGTTGCTTGCTGTTGAAAATCCAAATGCAATACAAAAGCGTGAACTTGTTATATTCCGAGATTCATTCGGCTCATCACTTACACCGCTTCTTATTGAAAATTACAGCAAAATAACACTTGTTGATTTGAGATATATATCATCTCAGGTTATCGGTGAATATATTGATTTTAATGATTGTGATGTACTCTTTATTTATAACACTCAGATTTTAAATCAAAGTTCACTTCTTAAATAAATAAGCAGAGGCTTATGCCTCTGCTTTGTTTTTTTCAATAAATTCTTCAATTTTTTTGCCGTCTTCATATCCGAGTTGATAAAGTTTTTCCATTCCCTCTTTATCTCTTGTTACCGTATTAACGCCAAAACATTCCCTCGGATAAACAATAAGAACCTTGCCTTGCTTTTCAAGTTCAATCAGTTCCTCAATGCCATTGTTATAAGTATTATGCATTGTTATAATGCTGTCCCTTACCTTCGGATATCTGAAAAGCAGAATTTTTGCAAGCCACGCCGGCATGGGAGTTTTTCTGTATTCAATGGGAAGCGTTATGCAGACAATCAGTTTATCGCATCCGTCAGCAAAAGCCTTTTTATACGGGATTGGATCTGACAATCCGCCGTCATAATACTTTCCGCCATTAAATTTTATAGGCTTGCTGCACGCAACAGGCATAGCACAACACGCCTTAAGGAGCGTATAGTCATCCTGCGCCAAATCAGCCTTTGTAAAGTAATGCGGAGTGCAGGTGTGTGCCTCGGTTGAAAGTGTATTGAACGATTTTGAGGAATTCTTTATTGCTTCATAATCCAGAGGATCTTTGCCTGTGCTGTTTGTAATCTCGGAATAAATATAATCAAGATTTATAAGCATTCCCTTTTTTAAATAACAGCCTACTCCGAAATAATCTTTTTCAAAAGAATATTCACTGTAGAATCTTTTTGTCCTTCCTCTTTGACCTGCAACATATGTTACAAGATTTGCACTGCCTGACGAAACGCCGAGACAATATTCAATATTTATTCCGTTATCAATCAGATAATCGTAGATGCCGCTCGTGTATATGCCTCTGAGTCCGCCGCCGATATCTATTATTCCTATCATATAATCACCCTCTTTGCGGTGTAATTATACACTTTTAAAGAACCGAATGCAAGCGGTAAATCATACATTGTGCCTGTTTTTATAAATATCGCACCGTAAGTGCAGACACAACAAAACTCGTCATATCCGCAAGAAGCGCAGCAGGAACGGTGCAACCGCTTTTTTTTATTCCTATTGAACCGTAATACACCGTTACCGCATAAAATGTTGTTTCGGTAGAACCCATAATTATTGATGCAATTCTGCCCGCATTTGAGTCAGGGCCAAAATTTTTAAGTATCTGCTCATACATAGTCAGTGAACCGCTTCCCGAAATCGGGCTAAGCACCGTAAGGGGTAAAACATCAGCGGGAATTCCCGTGAGTTTCCCAACCGGCTCCAGCACCTTTGTTATCACATCCAAAGCACCCGATTGGCGAAGCATTGTAACTCCAAGCACAAGCCCCATGAGCGGCGGCAGAAGTTTAACTGCGGATTCAAAACCTCTTGCCGCACCGGTTACAAAGCAATCAAAAACCTTTATACCTTTAACCATACCGAATATAACAATCATTGCCGTCACAATCGGCAATATAGCGGCTGTTACTTTTTCCATTTTATTCCCTCCGTAAATTTTATCATAAAAAATGCAGCCGTTAATCCTACCGTTAAAGCGGCGGCGGAAGAGATCCACGAAGCAGGCATAATATCAAACGGAGTTTTGCAGCCGTAATCCTGACGCATAGATGCAACCGTTGTCGGAATCAGATGAAATGCCGCTGAATTCATAACAACAAACTTTATCATATCAGCACTCGCTTTTTCCTTTGACGGATTGCTATCCTGAAGGCGGCGCATGGCTTCAAGACCAAGCGGAGTTGCAGCATTACCGAGACCCAGTAAATTTGCGGTTACATTCATTGATATAGCCTTTGCCGTTTTACTTTTCATATCCATTTTTGGAAATACAATTTTAAGAAACGGCGAGAGAATACGGCACACTGCGGCGGTAAGCCCTGCCTTCTCTGCAATCTCCATCAATCCGCCCCACAGACATATTGTGCCGCCTAATCTTATGCACAGAGAAACTGCATCCGATGCACTTGAAATGATTGCCGCTGACAATACATCTGCCTTACCGGCAAAAAACGCCGATATAACAGAAAAAATGACCATACCTGCCCAAATGTAATTAATCATATCAGCATTTTCCTCCATTAATTGCAAAAAATTGGTAATTTTTTCGGTAAATCTACATTATTCATATTGACAAATCTGGTAATTTATGGTATAAATATCTCATAGATTTTTGTTTATATTGATTTGGAGGTGTGTTAAATGTTCGCAGGATTTATCCGTGAGATTGACAGTGTAGGCAGAATAGTAATTCCTATGCAGTTGAGGAAAGAACTCGGTCTGCTTGAGCCGGGCAGCAAACTTGAACTGTTTTGTGACGGTAAACAAATTATTGCCAAAAAGGCTGTCAGCGACTGCATATTCTGTAAATCAAATGATGACCTCAGTGAGTTTGAAGGCAAATACATTTGCAAGACCTGCCTTGAAAAACTCAAAAGTGAATAAAATGTATGTTCCATCCCCAAACAGATTAACTGTTTGGGGATTTTTCTTTGCCTGAGTGAATATATATGATTATGCACCTATAAAATATTCATTCACGAAAGGAAAGCATATGGATTGGCACACATTATCTGCAAAACAGGCTACGGCTTCGCTTAAAAGCGATATTGAAAACGGTTTAAATGAGCACACTGCCAAGAATCTTCTTATCAAAAACGGTGAAAACAAACTTAACACTCAAAAGAAAACTTCGTTGTTACAGCAATTTCTTTCTCAATTTTCAGATTTTTGTGTAATTATTCTTTTTATCGCCTGTATAATTTCATTCCTGACAAGTCTTATTGAGGGCAGCCGAGACTTTGTTGAACCGATAGTAATTCTGCTTATTGTAATTTTAAATGCAGCAATCGGAGTTTATCAGGAGAGGAGAGCCGAGCGTGCTCTCGAAGCGCTGCAAAAAATGTCTGCGCCGGATGCATCAGTAATACGAGCAGGTAAAATCAAAAAAATACCTGCCGCGCAACTTGTTACAGGCGACATTATACTGCTCGAAAGCGGAGATATGGTTCCTGCCGATGCGCGGCTAATCACCTCAAACTCACTTAAAGTTCAGGAAAGTGCTCTTACGGGAGAATCGGAACCGTGCAGCAAAGATGCAAATGCCGTTTTCCGCTCTGACTGTCCGCCTGCTGACAGAAAAAACATGATATTCTCATCAACAACCGTTCTTGCAGGCAACTGCAAAGCAGTTGTAACCGAAACAGGAATGAACACACAGGTCGGCAAAATTGCACACTTACTTGCAGACGAAGAATCACCGCAAACGCCCTTGCAAATAAGGCTTGGCAAAATCGGCAAAGCGCTCGGTATCGGTGCACTTGTAATTTGTGCTTTTGTTTTTATTTTAGGATTAGTTCGTCAAAGCGGTATTCTCCCCTCATTCATGCTGTCTGTCAGCCTTGCCGTTGCCGCCATTCCCGAGGGACTACCCGCTATTGTAACAATTGTCCTTTCAATGGGTGTTCAGCGCATGGCAAAAAGTAACGCTATTATACGCCATCTGCCAGCGGTAGAAACCCTTGGCGCAACAACGGTAATTTGCTCCGATAAAACAGGCACTCTGACTCAAAACAAAATGACGGTAACTCAAATCCGTGATTTATCCGGCGAGATTTCATTAACAGGCAGTCGCGCTGAAAACCTGCTTATGCTTGGCTCATTATGTAATAATTCTCGAGCAGTCAAACAAGGGAAAAAAGTGTCTTTTGTCGGAGATCCTACTGAAACGGCCATTCTCAGTGCCTATGCAGACTGTAACAAGAATTTTTTTAATTTAGAAAAAGATTATCCCCGTTTGCACGAAACACCATTTTCAAGTGAAAAGAAAATGATGGCAACCGTAAATCTGTTTGCAGGTAAAACAAGACTGATTGTAAAGGGAGCGCCTGATGTTGTTTTATCTGCATGCTCAAAGGTTGTTTCCGGCAATTCTGATATTCCTGTTTCTCCCGCTTTGCGCCAAAAGATACTTAATCATAACGAGTTAATGGCAAAGGAGGCACTCAGGGTTATTGCTGTTGCATACCGCGACTGCGATTCTTCAAATGATCATGAAGAAAGAGATCTTATATTCTGCGGACTTATCGGTATGATTGACCCTCCCAGACCTGAAGCAGCCAAAGCAGTTGCAATATGTAAAAAGGCAGGAATTACACCTGTTATGATTACAGGCGATCACATTGTCACCGCATGCGCTGTTGCCGAGAAACTCGGCATCCTTGAGAAAGACGGCACGGCAATAACGGGCAGCGAACTTGATTCCTTCAGTGACAGTAAACTTGCCGAAATTATAGGTTCATGCAGAGTGTTTGCAAGAGTAAGTCCTGAGCACAAAGTAAGGATTGTTAAAGCATTCCGTGCAAAAGGCGAAATTGTTGCCATGACAGGTGACGGTGTTAACGATGCTCCTGCGCTAA
The DNA here is from genome assembly GCA_015065965.1 of Oscillospiraceae bacterium. Classification (GTDB taxonomy): domain Bacteria; phylum Bacillota; class Clostridia; order Oscillospirales; family Acutalibacteraceae; genus CAG-177. Next base: position 3,523 of record SVPH01000025.1, on the reverse strand, counting down.
AAGCAGCGGATATTGGTTGTGCAATGGGCAAAGGCGGCACCGATGTTGCAAAAAATGCTGCCGACATGATTCTTACCGATGATAACTTTGCAACAATAGTTAAGGCTGTTGAACGCGGACGCGGCATATATGATAACATAAAAAAAGCCGTGCATTTTCTGCTCGGCACAAACATTGGCGAAATACTGGCAGTTTTCGCTGCATCGCTGCTCGGCTTTGAAGCACCGCTTATCCCAATACAACTTTTATGGGTTAACCTTGTAACAGATTCTTTGCCCGCTATGGCACTCGGAACAGAAAAAACCGAGAAGGATATTATGCATAGAGCACCTGTTCAGCCAAGCAAAGGCTTCTTCTCTGACGGAATGTGGATTGACATAACACTTGAAGGCATGCTTATCGGAACAGTCACCATTTTGGCCTATTTAATCGGCTGTTTTTCTTTCGGCGCTCAAAGCAGCCTTGTTCTTGGCAGAACAATGGCTTTTTGCACCATAAGTTTCTGTGAAATTGCGCACGCTGTCAACATGCGCTCATCACTTCCGCTTTATAAAGCAGGTTTTTTCAGCAATAAAGCAATGACCTGGGCTGTTATTGTGTGCTGCGCTGTTCAGGCATCTGTTATTGTTATAAAGCCGCTTGCAAATGTTTTCGGTGTTATTTCTCTCAACGGCACACAATGGCTGATTATAGCCGCGCTTTCACTTGTTCCTCTTTTTATTGGCGAAATTGGAAAAATATTATTTTCACATAAAAAATAGATGCAAAAATCCCCTGTGCTTGATTGCACAGGGGATTTATCGGTTTAAGGATTAAAGAAGACCTTTAATAAGATTTCCGAGAGCACCCATAAGACCAATGAATGACTCGAGAGTAAATACGCTCTTGGGAACATCAAACGGATCTATACGAAGAGTAATGCTGCTCCACATGTCACAATCAAAGAATCTGTCCCAATCCCAATTTTCAATAGTGGGAATGTAGAGAAGAATGATGTTGTTCACGGGATCCTTGTTGACCTTTGTGTCGCCTCTTTCGCATACATAGTTGTTATCCCAGTAATAAAGTTTGAAGTTCTTACCGAGTGCTGAATAAATCTTGCCGTCTGTACCGTAAATTCTGAAGAAGAATTCAGTATGGTGCTTCCATTCAGGCTGATAAATAAGGGTTGAGTAAGCCTTTGTTGAACCTTCATCGTTTATGCCGGGCTTCCAGTTGTTCTTATCATAGATATCCTTGCCTTCTTCAACATGGTAAATATTCCATGTAACTACTTCGTAGTTCTCACCGGGTTTATTACCGTCGGTCATAATCTGTCTCTTGATAAGAGTACCGGTACCCATCTTAATACCTGCCTCAACATCTTCAACTGCTTCAACATCGTCGCCGTAACTAACGGGATTCTGTCTGATTTCAGGAGCAAGTCTCAGTGTTTCGCTAAGAGGAAGTGCATTGCCGGCTTCATCCTTGGGATTATTGTTGTAATCAACATAAATATTGATTTGCTTGGTAACATATGATGCATAAAGATCAAGACCAAATGCAGGCATTTTGTTGTTGATTGTTGTTCCGTCAAGTTTTACCCACTGGTAGAACAAGTAGCCTTCGGGTGTGTTTGCTTCAATCTTGGTGGAAGTAGCATCATCAACTTCTTTTGAGATCGTTTCACCGGTTTTATATTTTACAACATAAGGTTCTTCGGTGTATTTTCTGTCAGCGATATCTGCTGTGAGATCCGTATCAGGAAGAGCATAGAAGAATCTGAGTTCATACTCAAGTGCTTCCCACTCAGCATAGATTGTGATTGTAGTTTCAACCGCATACTCTTCAATCATTTCGTATGTAAGTTCTTCGGGGAATGTAATTTCCTTTGCATCAGCGTCTGTGCCGAGTTTCCAACCTACAAACTTATGACCGTTCATATCCATGAACTTTGTTTCCTGCAGTGAGTTTTCTACGCCTGCAACGGGAAGTGTTGCTTCAATTCCCTTAGCATTTGTGAAGGTTGCACCGTCAACAACGATATTCTCACCAACCTTGAATGTATCATCCATTGTAAGTTTACCGTCGTCTTTTTGATTTTGAATATCGAATACAATTGTGTATTCAGTTTCTGAGAAGTCTGCAACAAATACAACATCGCTGTCATATGAACAATCGAGTGTTACACCGAGAAGATCGCTATACTTAACAATCTCGCCTGTTGCTTCGTTAACCCAGCCGTTGAATGTATAACCTGCGGGAGGAGTTGTATCTGCTGTTGTCTTAAGGTTTGTGCTGTAAATGCTTGTTGTTGCACCTGTTGAAGCGGTGCCTGTTGTTTCTGTATAACCTGAGAATGTACCTGTTGTTTCATCAAATACGGGAACTTTCCATGTTACATTGAAAACAAGTGATGTGCAGAGGTAATAAACAGTGTCGCCGTTGTATCCAAGTCCTTTGTTAATATCAACAAAGGCTTCGTTTGTTGTTTCTGCATTTGTATAAAGTTCAGGAATTGTTGTTGCAGGCATACATGCTACTGTAGCACCAATGCTTGCTGCTGCTTCTTCAAGAGCCTTAACAACATCAGTTTTCTTAAGTGTTGAGCCGGAATCGCCGTATTTTACTGAACCTACAACCCAACCGCTGCCTGCTTCATAGTCTCTTACCATGAATGTCATTGATGAATCGTATTTAGTCCAGGTTGCATAGAAACTCTTGTCTTCAGCAAACTTATAAATAAATCCTTCTTTAGCGGAAACGATTTCATCTGTATCCATATCTGCCCAACCTGCAAACTTATAGCCTGTAGGAACGGTGAAGTTTTTATTTGTAATATTCTTGTTGTAAGTAGCAGTTACGGTTTCATAGGGTTCTGCATCAGTTTTGCTGTTGTAGAACTTAACTGTGTAATCATTAGCAGTCCATGTGATGCCTGCTGACACACCCTTGATGTTATCAATCGTTACTGTTTCAGCGTTCCATGTGCCTGTGTAACCTTCTTTTTCAGGAACAGGAATCTCTGTAAAGTCAATTTCTTCGTTAATATTGCCCTTAACGATAAGATTGCCGCTTTCATCAATTGTAGTTCCTTCAGGTGCGCCTTCTGTATATTCGCCACCGTTGAGATTAACTGTTACATCAAACTCGTCTGTTTTAAGAATTCTCTTAAATTCAACAGTTGTTGCTGCTTTATAATCGGTAAGATCAACCATCTTGCCTGTTGAGGTGTTTGCCCAACCTGCCTGATCAGCAATGTCTGCAGGAACTGCTACTGCAGCATCCTTAACATATTCTGCTGAACTGATTGGTGTACCGTCGCTCTCAACAAATGAAACAGTGTACTTCTTAACGGGTGTACCGCCTGCATTGGGGTTCTTACCGCAAGTGAAGGTGTGCTTGAGGTCTTCAAAGAGGAAGTGATCGAAGGTTGTGTAACCAACATAACAGTTCTTTGTATCTGATGCAAGTACTGCTGCATCATCTGCTGCTGTTGCATCTGCAGATCTGGGAAGTATCTGGAAGAATGACTGTCTGCTGT
>SVPH01000052.1 GCA_015065965.1 Oscillospiraceae bacterium | reverse complement strand
CCTCTTGGAGTCGCTTGCTCTTTTAAGATCGGTCATTTTTTCATCGCTGATCTGCTTGAAGCGAGCCATCATATCTTCAAAAGACTGCTTCTCACCTTCTGCAGGTGCGTTATTCTTCTGACCGTTCCAAACCTGCGGGGCACGCCTTTCCCCTCTGGGTTTGGCGGGACGCTGCTGTTGCTCCTTGGGCTGCTCGGCAAGTTTTCTTACAGAAAGGCTGATTTTTCCGTCCGGTGAAACAGAGATAACCTTTGTCTTAACTTCCTGACCGACGGAAATGTGCTCTCTGATATCCTTAACATAGTTTGAAGCCACTTCGGAAATATGTATCATACCTGTTTTTCCGCCCTCAAGTTCAACGAATGCTCCAAAATCCGTTAAACCCGTAACTTTGCCGCTGACTATTGCTCCTTCTTCGATCTGCATACGATAAAAAAATCCTTCCGTTTATAAAATATAATCTAAAAACTGAAACCAGTTTATGAAGCAGTGGAATCGTAATATACTCTTTCCTCCGGCATCGCATAGCCATATTGCTCTCTTGCGATTTTTTCTATATATGCGGATTCATTGCCGCTGTCAATAATCATTTGAAGTTCGGCGTTATCGTCAAGTTGCTGCTGATATGAATTTTTCAAATCCGCAACCTCTCTTTCCTCCGCCTTTACCTTGGTCTGGAGGCTGATAAAGGTTGCAACAAAATAACACACCAGAGCGCTGAAAAGCACCGCCAGTATGATACTGTGTTTTCTGTTTTTTGTATTTTTAACAGTCATCAGCCGTTTCCTTTTTTTCTGAAATCTTTGTTTTTAATATAACTATTAAGATTATACACTATGCCGTTATGTTTTTGCAAGTTAAATTTTGCTTTTTTCTTAAATTTTCTGATATTTTTTTTGCCAAAAAAGGCAATTTTTTCAAATTTGCACCATACTCTTCTGAATATGCGGCATATCTTACTGAAAAACGCAGAAAAAATCCGTCTGAAAAAAGATATCACGTTATTGCTGACTTTTAATGCAATTGCGCCAAAAGAAAAATAATATATCAGCCAGCCGAGAATTTCGCCCAAAGCAACATAGAGCCTGACTTTTCCGCTGTCCACAACCATAATGAAACAAAAAGTCAAGAATGCACAAACAGAAAAATACAGCAGGTCCATAAAAAACACAAAATATTTTGCTTTTGATATTATAAGCCGTATTGTTCTGAACACATCATAAAGTATACCGAGCATAAAACCAAATCCAAGCGAATATAAAAATATCTCGGTCTGCACGGCAAGCCCCTGAATATAATCCATTTATCTGAACACCTTACTGAAAAAACCGCCGCTTTTCGGTGCTTCGTCAGAATAAATAAGTGCTGCTATATTGCCTTCAACGGTAAGTTCCCCTACTTCTACACTTAAACGGTTTATATGAAGATTGCTGCCGCGTACGGTAAGTTCACCCAAATCGGTAAAAACAACTACAGTTTCTTCATCAAAACTATCCACATCGGAAACTCCGGAAACCGTAAGCAGCCTTCTGTCCTCCAAAACCAGATTATGCGGCATTGCCGAAACTCTTTTTTCATCTGCCATAAATAAAAACCTCCCTTTTCGGTATTCATTCAATGATATGCCGAGGGAGGTTGCTTTATAACTGTTTAAACATGAGCGCAGCGCTTTCTTTGGTAGCGTGTTCGGAAACGCTGAGAACTTCAAAACGGTTGGTATTTGCACCAAACGTTATTTCGATTATGTCACCGACTTTAACATCGTAGGATGCCCTTGCAACTTTACCGTTAACCGTTACATGCTTTGCGTCACATGCTTCATTTGCGATTGTTCTTCTTTTTATAATTCTTGAAACCTTAAGATATTTATCAAGACGCATATTATCCCCTCCTTAACGCTTTCTTGATTTAAAAATTCTGAGGCTGCCCATGAGAGCAGCCTCGATGAATCAAACTTATTTTGCAACCTTAGCCTTAAGAGCAGCGCCTGCTTTGAAAGCGGGAACCTTTGTTGCAGCAACCTTGATTGTTTCGCCTGTTCTGGGGTTGCGTGCTTCCTTTGCTGCACGTTCACGAACTTCGAATGTGCCGAAGCCGATAAGCTGAACCTTATCACCCGCTGCAAGAGCATCTGAGATAGCAGCAACAACAGCGTTAACTGCCTTTTCTGCACACTTCTTCTCAATGCCTTCGTTCTTTGCGATAGCATTTACAAGTTCTGTCTTATTCATTTTTCTTACTCCAATCTTTTGATTTTCTATTTTATGAAATACACGAAGTATCCATATTCAGTTATTATTTGCTTTGGCTTCATCCCAAAGCATGTCAAGTTTATCAATGCCCACTGACTTCATATCAATTCCGCGTTCCTCTGCAAGTTTCTCTACCTGAGTAAACCTTGAAAGGAATTTATCACTCGAGGCGGTAAGTGCTTCCTCAGCATCGGTTTTGATAAATCTTGAAACATTGACTGCCGAGAAAAGAACATCTCCGAGTTCCTCGGTCATGTTTTCTCTGTCAGAATTTTTGATTGCCTGCCTGAGTTCGCCGATTTCTTCCTCAAGTTTATCAAGAGCACCTGAAACATCATCCCAGTCAAAGCCGACATCCGCCGCTTTTTTCTGAAGTTTTGTTGCTCTCATAAGAGCAGGAAGTTCACGAGGCACGCTGAGCATTGAATCAGTGGTTGTTTTCTGTTTCTTGGTTTTTCTTTTGATTTCATCCCAATTTGTCAGAACATCGTCAACGCCGTTAACTGTAACCTGACCGAAAACATGAGGATGGCGTTCAATGAGTTTTTTGCATACACCGTCGGAAACGGTATCAAAATCAAACTCACCTGCTTCACGCTCCATCTGAGCATGGAACACAACCTGCATAAGCAAATCTCCGAGTTCTTCGCAAAGAAGTTCCTTATCGTTTTTATTAATAGCCTCAATTACTTCATAGGTTTCTTCTATAAGATTTTTCTTTATGCTCTCATGAGTCTGCTCTGCGTCCCAAGGACAGCCGCCCGGAGACCTGAGGATTTTCATTATCTCCACTAAATCTTGAACACTGTAACTGTCTTTATATTCAAACTCAGACATTTTATACAACCTCTCGCTACGCTAAAATCTATTTTAACCTAAAAGTCCGTATTTTTCAAGGGTTTTTGCAATTTTTTCTCCTTTTGGCAAAACCATGACATCTTCACGGGCAATTCCTTTCATTAAAAGAAGGGATATTGCATAAACCACAACTGCCAGACCTACTGCTATAACAGCCGCAATTGTACCCATGTTAAGAATGCTTTCTGATGGGTCTGACGGGAAAATGGTTGTGAGCAATCCGTTCGCCGCAAAAGCCGTAATTCCGCAAAGAGCCGCACAGATAAGCGGTTTAAAGAATACAGATGCCCAGTGAATCTTAACTTTTGATATTCTGAGAAGAGAAACAAAATTGAATGCAACAATCACAACATAGAAAAGAACCGTGCCGATAACTGCGCCATAAATATTTATTTTTGGATTGCCGACAAGAATAAAGTTACAGATTATTTTGCACACTGCGCCGACAACAACCGACTTAACGGGAATATCCGTTCTTCCGATTGCCTGAAGCATATTTGTTGTGGGTGTTGAAATTGCCATAAGAGGAGTTGCAAGGCCGTACGCAACAAGAATCGGAGTTACAACCGAAATCGCATCTGAACTTGAACCTCTCGCATAAATGATGTTAAGAATAGGCTCTGCAAGTGCCGCCATGCCTATACCTGCAGGCAGTGCAATAAGCATACCGATTCTTACAACGGTTTCAATTGTTGATTTAATTGATTTTTTATCTTTTGTCGCCCATGCGGCAGCAAGAGCGGGAATTGCGCTTACACCGAGTTGAATTGTTATTGTAGGCACAAGATTTTTAAAGTCAAGCGCCATTCCGTACGAGCCCCAAAGGTAACTGCGAACCTCTTTAAGGTCATTAAGATTGAGTCTCGAAAGGCTGACAGCATTGTTAAACGCATCGCCATGCATCTGTAAAACTGCGTTGAAATCAGACTCAAGCGCAACCATAAGGCGTGACTGAATTGTTACCGTGTCCACAAGGTTTGTTATGTTGAGAACAAGTGAACTGATAACCATGGGTACGGCTATTTTAATCATGTTCTTTGCAAGGACATCCGAAGGTGCAGATTTCGGCGAATTTACAAGTTGAACTCTTGTGAAACCGTCGCCCTTGATTTTGTAGCATATAATAAGGAAAATATTGCTTGCAATTGAGCCGACGGTAACACCCATAACCGCACCTGCTGCAGCCCACGGAAGAATAACGCTGTTTGCCTCAGTGTCGCTGACAACTTCGTTACCGAAAACAGTTGCGGAAATGTTGCCTGAAGCGAGCATGCCCGCTTCATATTGACCTTCACCGATTGAAATAACGATTTTTGCCAAAGCAAGACCTATAAGCAATTTACCGAGCGCTTCAATCACCTGTGAAATAGCGGTCGGAGTCATGTTGCGAAGACCTTCGTAATATCCTCTGTAAGCCGACATGTAACAGCAGAAAAAGATTGACGGCGCAACGCAAAGCACTGCCGGAAGGCTTCTGCTGCCTGCAACGAAATGTGTGTAGGGATATGCCGCAATAAGAAGCACAAGAGTACCGGCAATGCCGACAATTGTGAAAATACGCTGAGATACTTTGAACACCATTCTCGCTTCACGGAAACGGTTGAGAGCAACATTTTCAGCAACCATTCTTGAAACAGCAACAGGCAAGCCTGCCATTGATATTGCAAAAATGGGTGTATAAACTTCATATGCAGAGTTAAAATATCCTCTGCCCGTTGCACCAAGCATATCCGTAAGCGGAATTTTGAACAACGCTCCTATGAGTTTAACGAGCACAACCGCAAACATAAGCATCATTGCGCCGTTTAAAACTGACTGTTTCTTTTCCGAAGCCAATCGGCTCACACTCCTTTACAAAACATTAACTTATAAATCAACCTGTAAATTCACGCAAAAGCGAATCTTTGGGAAGAAGTGAATAATCTGT
>SVPH01000051.1 GCA_015065965.1 Oscillospiraceae bacterium | reverse complement strand
GAAAATCCAAAAGTTTAGATTTTCCCACAATGCTTATCTTTTGGTCTTTGGTTCGGAATAGTGTAGTGCTGGCGGTCTATCTCTTGTTTTCGGTTGCTTGCTTCCTTACCGTACATGAGCATTTGCACCCGGATTGTCATTACCATATCCTTCAAGAAGGTTGATAACACCCCAAATGCCGAGACCCGCGCCGAGAGCGATAACGAGTGTCTGAAGAACATCTACTGCGGAATTGAAAAAATCCATTGTAATTATGCTGATGATAAATTGAGTGCGTCTTTAGACCGTATTACATATCATACGGGTCATCCATATGCACAAGCTCGACTCTTGTTCCAGACGGATACTTCTCACGCAGCATTGCGAGCGTTTCTTTTGATATTGTTTTCATTTTCTCACCATCCTTATTGCTTTTGAAACAGTCCTCTCGTTTGTTGTCAAATCGATGTAGGTTTCCTTTGCATCCGTTATGCCTGCCATTGTAAAGCCGTACTTATCGAATGCTGCAAGAATTGTGATGAGTCCGCTGAAATTGCTTGAAATTGAAAACTCGTTTATTTTGTAATAATTCAGGTTTTCGACAATACCTTCTATTTCACGATCCCAAATAACATCGTAAAAGTTAATCAGGTCATTTCCTGCTTCAAGGCTGTGTTTGTATGCCCAAAACAACCTTATATTGATGTTTTCTTCTGTTGTTTTTGCTTTTTCTGCAATCACTTTTTCAATTGCCGGAATTGGTGCTTTCAAAGTAACATCTCCCTTGTTTATAGTAGTGACATATTAACTCTGAAAACGCATATTATCCAGTTATTTATGAACATAATTTGCACAAAAAACCACTTCATCAGTGCAAAAGCATCAAAGAAGTGGTTTTAACTATTTAAATACCGAAATCAATTTCTCATATTCCTCATCGGTTATATGAAGCATCGAGCCGTGACGGGGATTGAGATGATTAAGAGAAAAATTGCCATTTTCAACCTTTTTGAAGTGAATCATATCTGTTGTTTCCTGCATAAAATATCCGCCGTTTCTGAATTGGTCTGCTATCATAACATACTTATCGGTGCCGTCGATTCTGTAAATGCAGTTCCCCTCCAGAGCAACGGTTGCAACGGAAACTTTGTTATTGTCGGGTTCAAAGTAAGGTCCGTAGGCATTATCAGACACGGCATAGCAAATCGCTTCTTTTTCACCGTCTGCCTGATAAAGATAATACTTGCCGTCTTTTTCGATAATATCGGCATCAATTCCGCACATACCGCTTTTAGGTCTGAACAATACTTTCGGCTCTGTGATGAGAGTTGAAAAATCCTTTGTGTAGGCGTACCAGGTTATTGTGTCGAGGTCATCATCAGCGTTGTTATGAGTCCAATAAATCATGTATTCGCCTTTTTTCTTGTCGAACATCACTTCAGGTGCCCATACTCTGTCGGCATTTTTTGTACTTTCAAACTTTGAAAAATCAATTATTCTCTCATTTTTCCAATTAACAAGATCCTCGCTGTCCCAAACAACCATTGCGTTGTTGCTGTTCCAGCCGTCCTTACTGCGCATATCTGTGGCTATTATATGAAAAGTATTGTTTTCGTCACGGAATATAAAAGGATCTCGGCAGCATTTTTTGCCGAGCGTTTGCTTGATGACGGGCTCGTTATTATTGAGCGCTTCAAAATTATAGCCGTCAGTTGATATAGCGAAATGTACCCTTTCTTCTTCCGGTTTATTCCCTACAAAATAGCAAAACAGATATTTCATATCAGTTCTCTCCCCTTGCTGTTGTTCCAATCAGAATTATATATTAGTTCCGTATCAAATTCAAGTGTTGCAAAAACAAACAATGCGAATTATAATAAACATAAGAATTAAACCAGAAAGGTTGATACATATATGTCAGCAGCTTTACCGAAAAGAAAAATGTACCGCTATTGCCTTGCCGATATTGCAAAAGGCTTGTTTACTGGTATGATAAGCAACTACCTTCTTTACTTCTTCCAGCCAACAGCAAAAAGCGGTCTGCCGCTTCTACTGCCGCAGAACAAACTTCTCGGTTTTATAACAATCATGGCGCTTGTTACGGCACTCGGTAAAATTGTTGATGCCGTCACTGATCCGATTGTTGCTTCACTTTCAGATAAATGCAAACACAAAGACGGCAGAAGAATGCCGTTCCTCCGCTATGCGGCTATTCCTTATGCACTGTCCGTACTTCTGATTTTTTACGCTCCGTTTGCTGAAGGCTCTGTTGCAAATGCAGTGTGGGTAGGTTTCTTCCTTATCGCTTATTACGCAGCATATACATTCTTCTTTATTCCTCGAAATGCACTTGTTCCTGAGATTATCCCCGATGCAAAGGTCAGGGTCGGTTACTACGGTATCAGTACGGTTTTCTTTATGGGTTCAAGCTCGTTTATGTATGCGGCAACAATGTTTGTAAATATGCTCAAGAATGCTGGGCTTTCACCGCTTTGGGCATGGCGTACCGTGTTTACTGTCTTTGCTGCTATCGGTATCACCTGTTTGCTTTTGAGTGCATACGCTTTCAACGAAAAGGATTATGTTAATGAAAACACAAAGCCCAAGGAATCGATGATAAAATCCTTTGCACTTGTATTTAAAAACAAGAATTTTGTTATTTTCAGTCTTGGTGATTTGTTCAGCGGCGTTTCAATGGCTTTCTTTCAGACAGCTATGCTTTACTATATCACAATGCTGCTTAATGTGCCTGAGTCACAGTCATTCCTCGTTATGCTTGCGGCAATTGCCGTTGCAATCTGCCTTTTCCCGCTTATTATCAGACTCAGCCGTAAATATAACAAAAAGCTGCCGTTGATTATTGCAAGCGTTGTCTTTACAGTTGTTTTCGGACTTATCTATTTCGGCGATAAAATTGCCGCACTTGCTCCCGGCAACGAGCTTTTCATCGGTCTTGGTATGGGTGTTATTGTTGCTTTCCCTTTTGCGGCAATCAATATTCTTCCTCAGTCCGTTATTTCGGATATCATTCAGTGTGACAGCCTGGTCAGCGGAGTTAACCGTGAAGGCATATTCTCTGCCGTTAAAACTTTTATCGAAAAAATCGCATCCGCCGTTGCGATGATGGGCGTTTCAAGCATACTTGCAGTAGGTGCACTTTCAGGTGAATCCGTCGGACTTCAGGGCGTTAAGCTTACAGGTGTTTTTGCAGGTATATTCAGCCTGCTCTCCCTGATAGTTTTTGCTTTCTATAACGACAAAAAAGTTACTGCAACCATTGAAAAATACAGAAAAGAGAATAAGTGATGAAGAAAAGAATTTTATCCTCCGAAAACAAACGCAAAAATGTTTCCGACGGGCAGATAAAACAATATGCAGAAACACTTAAGAAGATGGTGGACTGCAAAACGGTTTTTACCCGTGATTTTGAGAATAAAGCAGAGTATGAAAAGTTCAATAACGTTATTGAACAGAGTTTTCCGAACATTGCGGAAAAGGCAGAAAAGCTTTTGTTTGGCAGCGGATGCTTTGTTTATACTATAAAAGGTAAAAATGCAAAAAAGAATCTGATGCTTATGTCGCACCACGATGTTGTTGACGGTGACGATAAATGGGAAACAGACCCGTTTTGTGCCGTTGAAAAAGACGGATCACTCTTTGGCAGAGGAACAATTGACACCAAAACTCCGCTTTTTGCCGAACTTCAGGCTTGCGAAGAACTTTTAGCGGAAGGATATGAATTTGACGGAATAAATCTTTATATAGGTTCATCGGATAACGAAGAAGTCTGCGGTGACGGAATGGTGCTTGCCACAGAATATTTCAAGGAAAACGGAATAAAGTTTGATGCCGTGCTGGATGAAGGCGGCGCAATAACCGAAGGTATGATTCCGGGTGTCAAAGCCAAAAGTGCAATGGTTGCCGTTCACGAAAAAAGTCGACATCTTTATCGTTGTAAAGCTGTGTTGGCGACAAAAGGGCACGGCGGTCTTAATCCTACCGATGACAGTGCGGTATTAAGACTTTCTCGTTTTATCGCTGAAGTCAGTAAAAAGAAAATATATAAAGGTGCTTTCTATCCCGAGGTAAGAGCCACGTTTGAAACCCATGCGCCTTATATGTCTTTCCCTCTCAATATGCTTTTCGGCAACCTTACTCTGTTCTCTCCTCTGATAAAAAAAATTATGCTCGGCATTCCGCAGACAAAAGCGATGCTTTCAACGAGCATTGCTTTCACAACCGTTTTTGCGGGTTCAAAGGATGATCCGCAGATGAGAGCAAAAGAAGCGGAAACCACAATGTTCCTTCGCTGTGTCCGTGAGGAAGATTTGTTAAACGGTCTTGAGAAAATCAAGAAAATTGCTAAAAAATATAAGATAGAAATCGAAGAGATCGAAAGGGATTACTGCAAGCCCTCTTCATTTGAAAGCAAACCCTACAAACTCCTTGAGCAGATTATGAATGAGAATTTTCCCGATGTTATAGTTGCACCGTTTCTTCTTACCGCAGGCACAGATGCGAGACGCTTTACCGATGTTGCTGATTGCATTCTGCGTTTTGCACCGATTGACCTTGATAAAAAGCAATATGCATCAATCCACAGTGCAAATGAGCACATTAAAATCAAAAATATAGGTGAGTGCGTCTGCTTCTATAAAGATTTTATCAAAAAATTCACTCTTACATAATAAAGAGGTTCCGTATGAATTACAACGTACCGCCAAAATATCATTTCGCAACTGAAAAAGGCTGGATAAATGACCCCAACGGACTTGTGTTTTTTAACGGTTATTATCATATTTTTTATCAGCATTCACCGAATTTTGAAAAGCCGTGGCAGGAAAATATGCATTGGGGACACGCAAGAACAAAGGATTTTCTTGAATTTGAAGAGCTTCCCGTTGCACTTTTTCCCGATATGCCGTATGACAAAGACGGATGCTGGTCAGGTACAGCCATCGTAAAAGGCAACAGACTTTTTCTCTTTTATGCATCCATTCACGACGGTATCCAGTCTGTCAGCGTCGCATATTCCGATGACGGCATAAGCTTTGAAAAATATGAAGACAACCCGATAATCAGCGGTTATCCGTCTGACGGCTGTCCCGATTTCCGTGACCCTGCCGTGTGTTATTCCGACGGCAAGTATTATTGCGTAATGGCATCCGGCAATCACGAAAAGAAAACCGCAAATCTTTTGCTTTATGAAAGCGAAAATCTCTTTGATTGGAGCTACAAAGGCATTCTTTGTGAGTGGGAAAACTCAAGATTTGCCGAGTGCCCGTCTTTTATGAAATCGGGAGATAAATATTTGCTTACCGCTTCCGTCTGCAAGGCTGACAGCCACCGTTTTTCAGTAATGTACGGCACCTTTGACGGCAGT
>SVPH01000024.1 GCA_015065965.1 Oscillospiraceae bacterium | reverse complement strand
ATACGGGGATGAAAGGATTTCGACGGGGAATCTGAGCCCGGATAAGCGAGTAGCGGGGCGGGACCGCTATAAAATCCGCAATTTTCAAATTTAAACGACAACAATAAAGTTGCTCTTGCTGCTTAATTAAGCAGCCGTCTCTGTGCGGAGGACTGCGGCCGTGCAAGAGGCGTCGATCAGCAGTGAACGTGAACGGGTAACGGCGGATAGCCCGTCATGAATAATCTGTCTACCAAGTGCCGAAGCCTGTCCGGCGGCGTCGGTATAAGGGAATGTCAATAGACGGAATACACTCGTAGAAAGTCCCTGCAAGGGTTTTTCGGACGCGGTTTCGATTACCGCCATCTCCACCATTTCAATTATAATTTTGTGCAAATAAACCTATTTAAAGGAGGACGAAAAAATGAAAAAGAAGAGTCTCAACCTTCCCGTTATCGCTGTTGCGCTGGTTGCGGTCTGCCTTGTTGCGATAGCAGCCGTTCTCGTGTTCAAAGCAGGCGACGGTCCCGCTATTTCAACAGACAACATTTCCGATTCCGTCGGCAATAACAGCAATTACTATCCCTATCAGGAAACAACAACTCAACCGACTACTCAGACACCTATCCAGTCAATACTTGACGTAACAACTCAGGTTGCAACCGATACCTTTGTTCCGTCATCAACAAAACCCACAACATCAAAAACAACAAAACCTTCAACAGAAAAAACAACTGAACCTAAAACAGAAAAACCCGAAACAACCGCTCCGCCCAAAGGCGAACTTGACCCCGACGAAATGTCACATTCAAGCGGTGCATCAACTCCCGTTGCATCAGGAGGCAAACTCCCAGCAGATATGACTTTCTCAGGTCTTTACAGTTCAGGTTACGATATTATCGGTCTTAAACCATACATATTCAATGATGATAAAGATCCTAACTGCATGCAGAGAAATTTCGGCTACATGCCTCTTTACGATGCATCGGCAAGCCTTATTGACTTCAGCATTGAAACTGTTAGAGTTGATTTTAAATATGAAAACAAGCCTTACAGAATTCAACTTTGGAAAGGTCAGTATATTTCCGGCGATATCGGCACAATCGGCGGTGAAATCGGTGTTTATACAAGAACTCCCGGCAGGGTTTATCTGCCCGAGTATTATGACTGCGCCGCAGAGGAAGACTGGCTTAAAATGGAAATGACCATCCTCTGGGATGAGTTTGATGACGGCAACTACCTTCCCCAGTTTACCAGAAACTATGACGATTTCTGGTGGGCAACAGGCTTTGTTGACGGTCAACTTAAAGACAGACACGATTCAAACTCACTTCGCCTTCTCGGCAGAATTACTTTTGAATCGGCTGAACAGGCATCTCTCTTCGCTGATGCTCTGAGCAAGGAAGGCTTCACTGAAGTTTCAACCTTTACCACAGAGATTGACACATACAAAATCCACGGTAAAGACGTTATCTTCATGTGGCAGAATATAAGATAAGGAAATAAACTCCTCTCGGAGTAAAATAAACAAAAATATAATTGCGGATTGATATTCCGCAGGAGGAAACGAAACATGGGCAAAAAGAAAATTCTTATTCTCGCTGTCTGCGCTGTCGTTGTTATTGCCGGTGCTGTTGCCGCAACCACTCTTCTCAGAGACGGTATGAACACCGCAGGCGATATAACAACCACAACATCCACAACCGTCCCCCAGACCGAATACGATTACAACGCATTCAATCCCGTGGATACTTACGAACCCGCAACGGTTGCACCCGAATCAACAACAAACAACAATCTTCTTACCACATTAAGAAACATTGCAACCACAACTAAGAAAACCGCATCAAAAACAACAACAAAAAAGAGAACAACCACAACAACCAAGAAAAATTCATCAACCAAGGCAACTGTTCCCCAGAAGGACGGCATCAACATCAAAGACCTTCTTGCTGAACAGCAGATCCTCGGCTACAGATATGAGCCTAACGGTGATTTCTACTACACAGACGATAAAGACTGCTGGCAGTCAAACGCAGGTTATAACGAAATCTACGATAACATGGCCGGTCTTATCATGATGAACATTGACCAGGTCCGTATCCGCTTTACATATGAGAAGAAAGACTGGATGATTCAACTTTGGAAAGGTCAGTACGGCAACCTTCTCATCGGCGCTGAAATCGGTGTTTACACCGCTGACGAAGGCTCATTTGACGGCGATATCGGTGACGTTAACCACTATAACTGCGCTGACAAAGAAGACTGGCTTAAAATGGAAATGACCTGCTACTGGAAAGAGAACAACGAAGGCTCATACAAGAAAGCGTTCTCAAGAGAGTATGACTATTACTGGTGGGCAACAGGCTTCGTTAAGGGTCAACTTACAAAGTACACAACTCCCCGTACCGAACTTAAACTTAAAGCAAGAATCACCTTTAAGTCAACAGAAATGGCAAACCTCTTCGTTCAGGGTATGAAAGAATCAGGCTTTGCAAGAGCACTCGGCTCAAATCAACTTGTTGACGATTCATTCTATCAGAAGGATGCCGATGTTTGGTTCCTTTGGACTACCAAGTATCACGATGCTTTCGTAGGATATGAAGGCTGATAAACCTTGTTTTTTCGTCAAAAGATATCAAATTTATTTTTTAATTCCCTATTCTTTATACACTTTTTCTGCTGAAAAGTGTTGACAACACTTTGTTAATATGTTATTATTAGGTAACAATTGTTGCTCTTGCAATAAAATTTGAAAGGAATGGTTCTAATGAAAAAGGCACTTACAATTGTTCTTGCTCTTGTTATGGCTCTCTCAATGAGCGCTATGGCTTTCGCAGCAGACGCAACTGCAGACGCAGAAGCAATCCTCAGCGAAATCGCAGACGTTGCTAAGGACAACTCAGCATGGGACGCTGTTGAAGGCGCTCTTACAGATGTTGTTGCTGCTCTTGAAGACAAGACAGCAGAACTTGCTGATGTTGAAGGTGAAGTTATCAACCTCAACACTGTTCTTGAAGGTATCGGTCTTCCCAGCGTTGACGGCCTTGTTGATTCTCTTAAGGAAACAATTAAGGGCATGTACGCAGGTGAAACTGCAACAGTTCCCGAAACAACAGTTGCAGAGCCCATCGAAGATACAGGTTCAGCATCAGTTGGTATTGCAGCATTCGCAGCTATCTCAGTAGCCGCTGCAGCAGCATACGTTTGCACAAAGAAGAACTAATTATTCTTCAAACTCTATTTAATTGAATTAGCGCAAGAATTTAATTAAATAACTTTTAGCGGTATATCTTCGGATATACCGCTTTTTGTTTTTCGTCAACTCCAACAAAATACCATAGTATTTTTGTGGAAAATGTTGTCTTTAAAAAATCATACGAAAGTGTTATAATAAATATATATAAATAGGTTCTCATTGCTTTTATGAGAACCTGTTAAATTCGTAAGGAGACAAAACTATGGAAAATCGCTTTTTCTGTGCAAAAGAAGACGGTAAACTGAACTATAAGAGAACCATTCTCACCGGTTTCGGTTTCATGGCGTCCTCAATTGCATGGGCAATCTATGACCCGTACATTACAAAAATTCTCAACAACCTGCTTAATGCATCTTCAACAATTACTCAGTGGAGCGCAAAACTTAACGAAATGTTTCCTGTTCTTGCTGAATTTGCAAAGGCTCAGGGTGAGGATGTTACCACTGCCGCAGGCGGTATAACTCTTGTTCCCCTTTTCATCGGTATAATAATGACTTTTGATAACATCTTCGGTGTTATTTTCCAGCCTACTTTCGGCAAACTTTCTGACCGCTGCCATTCAAAACTCGGCAAGCGCCGTCCCTTTATCGTTTTCGGTGCTCCCGTTTCGGCTCTCCTGTTTGCTTGCATCCCCTGGATTGCTCTCACAGGCTCGCTGCCCCTCACAATGATTTTCATTATCCTCTTCGTTTTCACCATGTCGCTCTGGAGAGCACCCGTTGTTGCTCTTATGCCCGACCTTACACCGCCTACACTGCGCTCGCAGGGTAATGCCATCATCAACCTTATGGGCGGTGTCGGCAGCCTTATCGGTATGCTTGCAGGTACAGTTGTAACCGCAATTATGGGTCTTGCTATCGGCAAGGGTAACTTTGAGGAAATTGATACCTTCCCCTATGTATTCCTTACCGGCTCGGTAATCATGATTATCGGTATGCTTGTTCTTCTCTTTAAAGTTAAAGAGCCTGACAGCAGACTTGCTGCTGTTTCGCAATACAATCAGGCTGTTGATGCTGAGGCAAAGGCTAAGGCTGAAAAAGAAGCAAAGAAAGCAGAAAAGGTTGCTCAGAAAGCACAGAAACTTTCCAAGGGCGAAAGAAAGAGCCTCATCTTTATGCTTGCAGGTCTGTTCTTCCTCTTCTGCGGTACAAACGCCATCACAACATTCTTTGCTCTTTTCGCTGAAGAAGTTCTCGGTAAAACAACCGCTGAGGCAACAATCATGACTTCTCTCTTTGCTGTTTGTACTGCTGCTGCCGCTATCCCTGCAGGCTTCGTAGGCAAGAAAATCGGCAGAAAGAAGACAATCCTTATCGGTCTTGCCGTTTTCATGGCAGTATTCCTTCTCTATGTGTTTACAAGAAGCAACGCTGTTATCTGGGTTGCTCTCGTTCTCGGCGGTGCAGCAAATATGTTCATCACCGTTAACACACTTCCCCTTGTTCTTGATATCGGCGGACTTGACAAAGTCGGCACATTCACAGGATATTACTACACTGCAACATTCTCGGCACAGATTGCATCACCCATCGTTTACGGTATCGTTCGTATGCTTTCAGGCACATATCTTTCACTGTTTGTATACAGCCCCGTTATGTTTATCCTCAGCATGCTCTGCATCTTTGTTGTTAAACACGGTGAAGCCGTTCCCGATGAAATCGTTAAGGCCATCAAAGAAGAAAACGACTAAACCATCTTCACCGAAATATAAACCGCACGGCATTCCGCAGCCTGCGGCGGATATTTCGGCAAATCATACATCCTTCTATAAAGTTAAAGGCATCGGTTTTAAGCCGGTGCCTTTAACTTTTAATAAAGCCGTCAGACTTCCTTTCTTGACAGTCCCTAACTTTTATTTGCCTTTTATGCCATTATATGATAATATAAAAATAAGGAGTGATTTTATGTTTGCCCGCATAAACAGCATGGGTCTTTTCGGTATAGACAGTTATATGGTAGGCGTTGAAGTTGACTACGGTCAGGGTCTGCCTAAAATGGAATTAGTAGGTCTGCCCGATGCTGCGGTCAGCGAATCACGCAACAGAGTGCGCTCTGCTATCAAAAACAGCGGTTACTCCTTTCCTCAAAGCAGAATAACAATCAACCTTTCCCCTGCGGATATCCGCAAGGAAGGTCCGTTATATGACCTGCCTATTCTTATTGCAATTCTTAAGGCAGGCGGACAACTTCAACAAAATTTAGGTGATTGCGCATTTATAGGTGAACTTTCACTCGACGGGCTTGTAAGGCATGTAAACGGCGCTCTGCCAATGGTCATAAGAGCGCAGAAAAGCGGAATCAAAAAAGTTTTTGTTCCTGCATCAAACGCACTTGAATGTTCGGTTGTTGAGGGAATTGAAGTTTATGCAGTTGAAAATGTGAATCAACTTGTTGAATTTCTGAAGGGCAAAGAACCCCTTTCACCAGTAACCCCTGAAACTGCCGTTGAAATGCAAAACTCTCTTCCTTTACCCGATTTTAAGGATGTAATGGGGCAGCAAGAGGCAAGATACGCCCTTGAAATTGCTGCTGCAGGCGGACATAACATTATAATGGTCGGTCCTCCGGGGTCGGGCAAAAGCATGCTTGCAAAGCGTCTGCCCTCAATTCTGCCTGACATGACTTTTGAAGAAAGTCTGCAGACTACGGAACTTTATTCAATCGCAGGTGCTCTGCCCGAAGGCGTTTCCCTTATCCGTGAAAGACCCTTCCGTGCACCGCACCATACTGTTTCGCCTGCAGGGCTTTCGGGTGGCGGAGCAATCCCCAGACCGGGCGAAATATCTCTTGCACATAACGGTGTTCTTTTCCTTGACGAACTTCCCGAATTTTCGCGCATTGCAATGGAAGTTCTGCGCCAGCCTATTGAGGACAACAAAATCACAATCTCCCGTGCAAATGCTTCATTTACGTACCCTTGCTCGGCAATGGTAGTTTGCGCAATGAATCCCTGCCCATGTGGTTTTTACGGTCACCCAAAAAGGGAATGTACCTGTCCCGAAGGCTCTGCAAAACGATATCTTTCAAGAATATCGGGTCCCATGCTTGACAGAATTGATATACACATTGAAGTGCCGCCGGTTGATTTTGATAAACTTTCAAGCAAAGTTCCCTCGGAATGCTCGGCAGACATCAAAAAAAGAGTCAACGCGGCAAGAAAAATTCAGCAAGAAAGGCTTAAGGGCACAGGTGTTTCCTGCAACGCAAAAATGGACTCCGCTCTTACCCGCGAATTCTGCCGCCCCACACCCGATGCAATGGTAATGCTTGAGAAAGTTTTTGAAAAACTCGGTTTCTCCGCAAGAGCATATGACAAGGTGCTCAGGGTTGCAAGAACCGTTGCAGACCTTGAGAATTCACCTGATATCGAATCACCCCACATTGCTCAGGCGGTACAGTTCAGAAGCCTTGACAGAAAGATATGGCGCCGGTAATTTCTGTTTAGATATTGATAATATCGGCATAATGTTATATAATAAATTAACCAGAAAGCTAAAAACGGAGAAGATGTATGTTAAAGTTAGAAAATGTTTCTTTTAAGGTTGAGGTTGACGGCTCAAACCTTGAAATCATCGATAATATAACCCTTGAAATACCTGACGGCGAGTTTGTGGTTATAACCGGCCCAAACGGCGGCGGTAAATCTACCCTTGCCCGTCTTATCATGGGCATTGAAAAGCCCACAGGCGGTAAAATCTATTATAACGATATTGATATAACCGATTTATCCGTTACTGAAAGAGCAAAACTCGGCATCGGTTATGCATTCCAGCAACCGCCCAGATTTAAAGGACTTACTGTACGCAGACTGCTTTCACTCGCTGCAGGCAGTGAACTGCCGGTTGATGAATGCTGCGGTTATCTCACAAGCGTAGGCCTTTGCTCAAAAGATTACCTTAACAGAGAAATGGATACTTCTCTTTCGGGCGGTGAAGCAAAACGAATTGAAATTGCCACCCTCATGGCAAGGAAACTCGGTCTTGCTATTTTTGACGAACCCGAAGCAGGCATTGACCTGTGGAGTTTCTCAATGCTCGTTGAAACATTCAAAACCATGGGCAGAGACAGCCACAGAAGCGTTATCATAATCTCTCATCAGGAAAGAATAATGCAACTTGCCGATAAAATGGTTGTTGTTGCTGACGGAAAAGTCAGAGATATCGGCACAAAAGACGAAATATTCCCCAGACTTATGGGAGAATTCAGTGAAAACTGCGGTTTCAGAGGGAAGGAGGACTAATTTATGGAAAGAATAGACAGTCAACTTCTGGAATCTATTGCTGACCTGCACGAAATTCCTGCAGGCGCATATAATATAAGAAAAAACGGAGAAGGCCTTTCAAGGCGTTCAACCGCTAACATTGAAATTGTAACAAAAACGGATAAACCCGGCATTGATATAATCGTTGCTCCCTTCACAAAGAACGAAAGCATTCACATCCCTGTTATCATCACAGAAACAGGTGTTGATGACCTTGTTTATAACGATTTTTACATCGGCGAAGGCGCTGAAGTTCTGATTGTTGCCGGCTGCGGAATTCACAACAGCGGCGATGAAAAGTCACAGCATGACGGCATCCACTCATTCCATATAGGCAAAAATGCTAAAGTTAAGTATGTTGAAAAGCATTACGGCGAGGGCGACGGCAAAGGCGAAAGAATACTTAACCCCGTAACCGTTGTTGAGCAGGAGGAAGGCTCTGTCTGCGAAATGGAAATGGTTCAGATTAAGGGTGTTGACTCCACAGTGCGCAACACAACCGCTCACCTTGCCGCAGGCGCAAAACTTAACATGACTGAACGTCTGCTTACCCACGGCAATCAGTATGCACGCTCGGATATGGACGTTTACCTTGACGGCGAAGATGCTTCATCACAGATTATCTCACGCTCGGTTGCAAAAGACAGTTCAAAGCAGATTTTCCACCCCAATGCAATCGGCAACGCAAAGTGCAGGGCACATGTTACATGCGACTCAATCATCATGGATGATGCAACCGTAAGTTCAATCCCTGCAATCACGGCAAATTCCGCCGATGCTCAGATTGTTCATGAGGCGGCAATCGGCAGAATAAATAATGACCAACTCATAAAACTCATGACCTTCGGTATGAATGAAGAAGAGGCAGAGGAAGTTATTATCCAAGGATTTCTTAAATAACAAAAAGTGACTGTCAGCCGACAGTCACTTTTTTCATTTATCAAAATAATTTCTTCTCCAATGGAACAGATACTGCTGGGCAATGCCTCTGACGCCGTTTGTGCATTCAGGCAGACCGTCGTGATACATTTCACTCATTATTCTTTTAACCCACACATCAATCGGAAATGCGTCAACCTTGCCGAAGCCGTAAAGAAGCGCACACTGCGCAACCTTTTCGCCGACTCCTTTAACTTTTATCAGTTCATCCCTGCCTTCATCAAGGCTCAGGTCATATATTTTATTCAAATCAACTTCGCCGCTTGCAACCTTCTGAGCAGCATCAACAATATATTTTGCCCTGAAGCCTGCTCTGATTGGTGCAAGACCGTCTATCCCTGCTTCGATTATTTTTTTCGGCGGCGGAAAAGCATAGTCATCGCCGCCCAGATGCTCACCAAGCAAACGGCAAAGGCGGTCAATTATGCCTTTTATGCGGGGAATATTATTGTTTGCGGAAATGATAAAAGAGCAGAGTGCCTCCCAAGGCTCCTGCCTCATAAGACGGATTCCGTAGCATTCGTCAACCGCTTTTTTCAGGTGTTTATCCTGCCTGAAACGACTGCAAAGAGCATCATAATCGCGTTCTAGATCAAAATAAGGCACCCATATATTTTCAAAATCCTCTTCGTCAGTTCCGATAAACAGAATTTCATTCTCAGTCTGCCTTAAAGTAAGCGGCTTTGAAAAAGCAACACCGTGCCACACATTATCGCCTGTCTGTATCCAGCGGAATGCCTGACCGCAATCAAGTGTAAGCGCTAAATCAAAACAATTTCTTTTGAGCGATATTATGTTTTTACCTTGCAAAATTTCTGCTTTCATAAAATTCTCCAAATTGTAAAGTCAACCTTTTTTTAATAAAAATTTCGACCAAATTCCATCGACTTTTAGCGACAAAATGTAAAGTTTGCACAACCTTTTGTATATTCTTTTTTAGAATAATAAAGTTTTCCACACTCAAAAACCCACTGAAACAAGGCTTTTTGAGGATAGTTTTACACCTTTTCCACACGGTTTTCCACTTTTTTGTGGTGAAAAGCATACTATACAGATTGTATATTCTTCTTTGCGTTTGCGGTGAATAATTGTATAGTGCAATGCCAAAAATAGCATAGAAATACAACATCAACCGTGTGAAAGGAGAAAACATTTTGATAAAAGGTGTCAACAGACAGGTTGTGGAAATAACACAGACCCAGTGCGAATATTTTGAAAGGGTTCTGTTTTTCATAAAACCCGAATACTCTGCCGTCAGCGAAGGAGACATCAGGGAAAGGGCATCAATTATTGCTCAAAGTGCAGGCATGCCCCCGGCGGCAAGGCTCCGAAAAAACCGTGTGCGTCTCGCGCTGAGCATGAGTGCTGCGGCTTGCGGAGGCGCAGTAGTAAGCGGCGTTATTTTTTTGCTGACATCATTTCTCTGAGTTTTCTGCGTGTTTGCAAAAATCCCTCATTTCGCATTCATCGCATTTCGGTCTGCCCGAAACGCAGGTATCCCTGCCGTGAAGCACACAGCGGTGGCAAAAATCGTTACTCTCTTCAGGCGGAAGAAGTTCACGAAGTTTCATTTCAACCTTAAACGGATCTTTAGTTGAAACAAGCCCTAAAAGATTTGATATTCTGATAAGATGAGTATCGGCAACAACGGCAGGCTTACCGTAAACATCGCCCATAATAAGATTTGCCGTTTTTCTGCCGACACCCGGCAGACTTGTCAAATCCTCAATATTATCAGGGACTTCACCGCCGAAATCGCTGAGCATTTTTTGACACATTCCGACAATATCCTTTGCTTTTGCTCTGAAAAATCCGCAGGAATGTATTATTTTTTCAACATCTGCAACATCGGCTGCAGCAAAATCCTCCACTGTTTTATATTTTGAAAATAACTCTGGTGTAACAAGATTAACCCTTGCATCTGTGCATTGCGCCGAAAGACGGGTAGCAATAATCAGTTGCAGGGGATTTTCTGCGTTCAGTGAACATAATGAATCGGGGTATTTCTTTTTGAGTGCATTTACAGCGCACAAGGCTCTTTCTTTATCTGTCAAAGCCATCACCTCTTACTGAAATTATAATATATCTGAACATAAAATTAAAGATTTATTTTAAATTAAATATGAATTTTTACCACTGGATATTAAAAACTGTTGATTTTAAACAATATTTATGTTAGTATAATTATAACTCATTATAAAATAGGGGGTTACCATTTATGAAAAACAAATTCACAGCAAGGCTTTGCGTTGTTATGAGCCTTGTTTTGGTTATTTCATGCTTTGCTGCATGCAGCATAAAAGATAACAATGATACAACAACCACTACTCTTGCGCCAAACGATTCATGGGAATCAGGCACAGGATATGAAAAAGTTGTTATCAGCCAGGCAGAACTTGTAGGTCTTGTTAAAGATGCTCTCGGCGATGACATGCCCGAAAATTTTGTGGGCGATCTGAATACTCTCACACCGGAGCAACTTGAAAAGGTTGAAGAACACGCAAAGGATGAAGGTCTTACCGTTGAAAAAGATGATAACGGTGATACAGTAATCAAAAAAGAAGAAGTTCCCACAACTCAGGCTTCCAAAGACGAGATTGAAGATCTTTTCAATAAAGTTTCGGTAAAAGATCCCAGCAACCTGTCAAAAGAAGAGATTGAAGATCTTTCACAGGCAGCAAAAGATGAGGGTCTTATCATTGAAACAAAACCGAACGGCGAAGTTGTTGTTGTAAAACCCGTTACAACAACCAGAATCATAACTCAGGCAACCAAGCCCTCATCAACAAAAAGAGAAGAAAGAACCACAAAAAATCAAACTCCGTTAACAACTTCCGTTTATATTCCCGAACATATAACAGCCGGTCCCACAAATGCTCCCATCGAATTTAATGTTTCAGCCCTTTCAGACGGTTGGATTACAAACTACGGCAACGGCAAACACACCGTTCTTGTTGATAATACAACCACATCAGACGGCGGCACAGTTTCAGCCGGCATTATGGCAACAGACAAAGGCAGTTCCGGCGTAATTGTTAAGTTTGATAAAAAAGGCAACCAGAAATGGTCAAAGACTCTCAGCGGTAACGCTCTTGTTTCATTTGAAGAGGTTGCAGAACTTACTGATGGCAGCATCATTGTAGTCGGCAGCACCCTTGCTACCGATATCGCAACACCCGACCAGTATAAGAGCAAAACAACCGTTGAAGGCATTATCGTTAAGTACTCCGCAAAGGGTGAACAGCAATGGGTTAAAATCCTCGGCGGTACCGGCGGTGACATGATTTATGCCGTTGAACCCACTTCAGACGGCGGTTTTGTTGCAGGCGGTAAAACAAACTCTGCTGACGGCGACTTCTCCGGTCTCAGTTCACATCAGACAAAGGCATTCCTTTGTAAATTTAATTCAAACGGCAACCTTTCATGGAAAACAGACCTCGGCGGTACAATCCACTGTGCAGTTGTCGGCATTGCAGTTAACCCCAAAGGCGATATCTTTGTAACTATGGAAAACAACAATAAAGACGGCGACTTCGCTTCACTTGAGGGCGTAAACAACGGCAAGAGAACTGCTGTTGTTGCAAAATACACCTCAGGCGGTGACTTGGCATGGGTTAACAGCATTTATGAAACAGGTCTTGTTAACATGCCTGCCATCACATTCTCCTCAGACGGCGGCTGCGTAGTTGCCGGTCAGTATTCCGTTTCAGCCAAAGAAGGTAACAAAGGCACTTTTAAATCTATCTATAACGGCGGCACTGCAGGAACATATGACGGCATTATCGTTAAATACAACGCAGACGGTTCTCGCGGATGGATTTGCCCCCTTATCGGCTTTGAAAGCGATTTCATAACAGATATAACCAACATTTCAAACGGCTATGCTGTTTCGGGTTATTCCGCTTCAAACACAAGAGATTTCCAGGGCATGGGCATGGGCGACTATGACTCATATATTTATACCGTTGATATTTACGGCAAAACAACAAAACTCCACTCTTACGGCGGTTCAAGTGCTGACAATGCAAGAGCGGTCTGCTCCGACGGCGAAAGGCTCTATGTTTGCGGTTCAACCAACTCAACCGACGGTGCGTTTGCAGGTCTTACACCTGCACCCAACTCAGATAACGCAGCAGGCGTAATTCGCTGCTACGCTCTCTCATAAGGCAAAAAAATTCCCTCAGGATTTCGGTCCTGAGGGATTCTTTTTTTATCTCTTTCTGAATTTCGGAGCAAAAATGCATCCTGCGATAACCACCAACGCAACCGCTACAGCAATCATCACCCATACCGTTGCATCGCTGCTGCCTGTATCGGGCGGTGCTGAAACCGCCGATGCTTCTGCCGCAAAAGCATAGAGGGCTGCAGTAATAACACTCAGCAGCATAAGCGCACAAAGGAAAATCGCCGTTATTCTGACAAATAAATTTCTTTTATTCATATTCTCATCCTATTCTGAGCAAGGTTTTCATTGCATCGCCAAGGTTTTCGGCAAGGCTGACTGCTCCCTCTTTTGTTTTACCGCAACCTGTAATATACACCTTTATCTTAGGCTCTGTTCCCGAAGGACGGACTATTGCAAAGTTGCCGTCGGGCAGTGTGTATGCAAGCACATTGGACTTCGGCAGTTCAATGGGTGTTACCGCACCTGTTTCGGTGTCTGTTATTGTGCTTGCTTCAAAGTCATGAACCTCAAGCACCTTAAGCCCTGCAAGTTCCTTGGGCGGATTCTCTCTGGTCTCGCTCATGATTTCAGCCATCTTGACCATACCGCTTGCACCTTCAAACGCAAAATTATAAAGGCGGTTAACATAGATGCCGAATTCCTCATAAATTCCGTCAAGAACATCAACAAGAGTTTTGCCCTTGGTCTTGTAATAAGCAGCCATCTCACAAATCATAAGTGACGCTGCAACAGCATCCTTATCTCTCGCATGAGTGCCGATAAGATAACCGTAACTCTCTTCAAAGCCCATTACAAAACGGTCATCGTCCCCTGTTTCTTCAAGGTTTGCAATGAATTCGCCGACATACTTGAATCCTGTAAGAACATCAACAACCTTGCAGCCGTATTTTGCGGCAACCTTATTGATAAGCGGAGTTGACACAAAAGACTTTGTCATAAGAGTTCCTTCGGTAACAATGCCTTTTTCTTTCTTTGCAGAAAGCATATATTCTGCAAGCAGGACACCGACATCATTGCCTGAAAGGAGCACATATTCGCCGCCTGTAAGAACTGCAATACCGACTCTGTCGCAATCGGGGTCAGTAGCAAGAAGCAAATCTGCTTTTTCGCTCTTTGTCATTTCAAGAGCAACTTCGAAAACCTGCCTGATTTCGGGGTTAGGGTAAGGGCAGGTCGGGAACTTGCCGTCAGGCATTTCCTGCTCCTTAACAACGGAAACATTCTTAAATCCTGCTCTTTCAAGAATTGTTCTGACGGGTATATTGCCCGTGCCGTTAAGAGGTGTGTATATTACCTTGAGGTCACTCGATTTGCAGATTTCGGGGTTAATGGGGCGCTGCATAACAAGCGAATAGAATTCTTCAACAAGTTCGTCGGAGATATATTCAATAAGCCCTTTTTCCATCGCCTCATCAAAAGGCATACGCTTGATATCCTTAAACATATCAACCTTTTGAATAAATGAATAAGTTTCAAGTGCGGCTTCATCCGTCATCTGGTAACCCGACGGGTCATAACACTTATAGCCGTTATATTTTGAGGGGTTGTGACTTGCAGTGATAACAATACCGCTCTGACACTTAAGGCGCATAACTGCAAAAGAAAGCAGCGGAGTCGGCATAAGAACGGGGAAGATGTATGCCTTGATTCCGTTGGCGGCAAGCACTTCAGCGCACTGCTTTGAGAAAACATCGGAATTTATTCTTGAATCATATCCGATTGCAACGCTTGCACTGTCATATTTACTGTTAAGGTAATCGCAAAGACCCTGCGTTGCCTGGCAGACAGTGTAAGTATTCATTCTGTTTGTGCCTGCACCGAGCACACCTCTTAATCCCGCTGTTCCGAACTCAAGGTTTCTGTAAAAACGGTCAAGGATTTCTTCATCATTACCTTTTATGGCAAGAAGTTCCTCGTGGATTTCATTGTTATCCGCTGTATTCTCCAACCAGAGTTCGTAGAGTTTGTTTACATCATTCATAGCCATTCTCCTTTTCGTATATTCTCCTATTCTATATATTAACCATTTTTTATTTTATTGTCAATGCTCACCGTGCATTACAAAAAAATTTACATTGACTATCAAAAAAGTATTTGATATACTTTTGTTAGAGTGACGGAAGCAATTCGAACTATGCCCGAAAGCGAGTCTTTTCAACGCTTTTCGGCATTTCGGGATTGAAAGGCGTCAGCCTTCCTGCACCCTCAATAGCCAAAAATTATTTTAAAATCCTTCGCTTTTGGGTCGAAAATTTTTTATCGAGAGGATTTTTGGCTTATCAAGGCACAAAACGGAGCAAATCCTTGACGGATTTGCGAGTATTTTAACGAAGAAAAGGCGGAAATCATCCGATAAAAAACATAGTTCGGATTACTTCCGCCACTCTAAATTGGAAAAAAGGGGAAATAAAAATGAGCGCATTTTCACTTGCAATCAACAAAATTCTCTCTCTGCTTTTTGCCGTTGTTCTTATTCCGTTTTCTGTTCTTACTCACGGAATTGACCTTATCTCGGCAGCCGACAGACCCGATTATGAAAAAACAAACGTTGTAGGCATCGGTGCATATTTCCGCTCACAAGGCATCACTACCGACGGCGATACTCTCTACTTTTCATCAAAAACAACACTTATCCGTACCGAAGACGATGCTAAGACTCTTGTTAACGCAAATTATTTTGCAATTCCCGATGAACTCAAAGACCTCGGCATTGCTCATATCGGCGGTTTGAGTTATTATAACGGATATATCTATGCCGGTCTTGAGGACAGCAAGGTGTGGGACTACCCCATAGTAGGTATTTTTGATGCTGTCACTTTGGAACTTGTTGAATATTATATTCTGGATGCAGAACTTATAACAAGGGGTCTTCCCTGGGTTTGCGTTAACCCTGATAACGGCTACCTCTACTGCACCGACCATTCAAAAAATCCAACAAAACTTCTCGTATATGACACATCAAAAAACATGGAGTTTGTTAAGGAAATCACTCTTGCGGAATCACCCTATGCAATTCAGGGCGCAGAGTTCTTTGACGGCGAACTCTATGCCGCAACAAACGACGATACGCAGGCAATATATAAAATCAACCCCGATACAGGCGCAACCGAAAAAGTTCTTGACCGCAACCTTACTTCCGGCAGCGAAGGCGAAGGTATGACTTTTATGACGAAAAACGGCAACCCCGTTATTGTTGCCATGGATATGGGCCCGCTTTTCATCAATGCATTCGTGCGTGAATATACTGTTAAATAAAATTACAACGCGATATACGGAGGAAATAAAATGAAAAACAAGGCTCTTCCCGTTGCATTTGCGGTTATAGCGGCAGCGCTGGTGTGCACAGCGACAGTCCTTACTCTCAAACTGACAGGAAACAAACCGTCAATCAACCCCGATAGCGGAACTTCCCTCAGCCAAACGACCGAAAAAAATCACCCTGCTTACAGCGAAACAAGGTTTACAGAACTTGCTGATGTTACAGAAAATGATGCAAACGAACTCTCAACCGAGCAAACAGAAAACAAAACAACCACTGAACCCAAAACAACAGATACGCAAACAACAACCAAGTCTGAAACAACTACTGTCACCCAAACAGTTACACAGATTGCAACAACCGTAGTCAACACAGCATTTAAAGATGTTTTTACTCTGCCGAAAGCACCGCAATACATTCCGCCTGACACTGACCTGAATTTTGAAAAAATCAACCTCGCATCGTATAAATATAATCCCGATGGCAATTTTTATTATACCGACGACAAGGAATGCTGGCAGAAAAACTTCGGCTTTAATGAAGTTTACGATAATTTTGCTCCGCTCACCATGATGTATTACGATACCGTGCGCACAACCTTTGAGTACGGCGGCAAAGAATGGCTCGTTCAGATATGGAAAGGGCAGTACGGCATGGCATTTGTCGGCGGTGAAGTCGGTATTTACACAAGAAATCTCGGCAGCATAGGTTCCCACTTTGTTTGCGCAGATAAGGAAGACTGGCTCAACATGGAAATGGCTTTTATGTGGGACGAATATGAAACGGGTGAATACAGAGCCGTTTTTAACCGCAATTATGAAAAATACTGGTGGGCAACCGGCTTTGTTGTTGGATTCCCGAACGGCAGTTTGAGGAAAACCCTGACTGAGTTCAGGCTTGTCACCCACATAACCTTTAAAGATACTGAAATGGCAAACGCTTTCTGCAAAGCATTTGAAAATAACGGTTTCACCAAAGTTTCAAAACTCAACAACAATTCACCCGACACCTTTGTGCAGGTCGGCCCCGACGTTGCATTCGTCTGGCAGAATATCAACCATAAATAAATTATAAGCAGGGACAGACCTCTGTGTGCCGTAAGGCGCACTGTCATGCGGGCCAACTCAGAGGTTGTTCCCTTCCCTTATAAATTTACATTTCAGTTTTAAAAAAAACGACCGCAGATTTACATCTGCGGTCGTTCTGTTTGTTTTTATATAACTCTTACTCTGATTGCACCGTCAATTTCTGCATTGAAAGGCTTATCTGTATCAATAACGGTATAGCCCATATCCTTTTTGTTTGCGGTAAAGATTGCGGCAACATTTGCGCCGTCTGCCTTTGCGGCAACCTCTGCTTTTGCTGCAAAATCATCTGCATTCTCTTTATGAATAATGCAGGTGCGCACTGCAAAACTTTCTGCAAGGCAGGTGTTGGGCAGGTTAACCGAATTCTTGATTTCACCTCTGAGAAGGTAAGCGGAAACTTCATCGGCAGCCATCATAGCGCAGTTTTCTTCGCTCTCGGGTGTTGATGCACCAAGATGGGGAAGGGCTGTTACACCCTCTGCACCGAGTTGCTCATCGGTCGGAAAATCTGTAATGTATGCGCCCGCTTTGCCGCTTGCAAGAGCATCAACAATATCCTTTGATGCAACAAGTTCGCCTCTTGCAAAGTTAAGAATTCTTACGCCGTCTTTCATCTTTGCGATTGTTTCAGCATTAATCATTCCTCTTGTACCGTCATTGAGAGGAGCATGGAGAGTGATGTAATCGCTCTTGGCAAAGAGTTCGTCAAGTTCAACGAGTTCAATATCTGTTTTGCCCTGAGCAAAGGGATCATATGCGATGATATCCATGCCGAGTGCCTTTGCATCCCTTGCAACAAGCGCGCCGATTGCGCCAAGACCTACAATACCGAGGGTTTTACCGAGAATTTCGGGACCGGCAAAATTGCTCTTGCCCTTTTCAACGAGTTTGCCAACGTTATCGCCCTCACCCTTAAGGGTTTTGCACCAGTCAAGCGATGCGGCAACTTTTCTTGAAGCCATAAAGAGCGAGCAAAGAACAAGTTCTTTAACTGCGTTTGCATTTGCGCCGGGAGTGTTAAAAACTACAACGCCCTTATCGCTGCATGCAGGGATGGGAATGTTGTTTACGCCTGCACCTGCTCTTGCGATTGCAACGGTCTTTTCAGAAAGTTCCATTTCATGCATTGATGCGGAACGAACAAGGATTGCATCGGGATTCTCTGCACTGTCTGAGCAGGTGAACTTTGCGCTGTCCAGCCTGTCAAGTCCGTTTTTGGAAATTTTATTTAAAGTTAAGATTTCAAACACTTTAAAAGCCCCCAATCAGTTCTTCTTTTCAAATTCAGCCATGAAATCAACAAGTTTTTCAACGCCTTCAATAGGCATTGCATTATAAATTGATGCTCTCATGCCGCCGACAGAGCGGTGACCCTTAAGGTTAACAAAACCTGCTTCGGTTGCTTCCTTAACAAATTTTGCGTTGAGTTCGTCGCTCTCGGTTACAAAAGTAACGTTCATCATTGAACGGTCGCTCTTCTTAACGGGGTTATTAAACATCTTGCTGTTATCAATGAAATCATAGAGAATTGAACATTTCTTTTCGTTATGAATCTTCATTGCATCCAGACCGCCGAGGTTCTTTATCCATTCAAGAACAAGTTTACACATGTAGATTGAATAGCAAGGCGGTGTGTTATACATTGAATCGTTATCTGCAAGCACCTTATAGTCAAGCATTGTGGGAGTGTAGTCCCTTGCATTGCCGAGAAGATCTTCACGAACGATAACAACGGTTAAGCCTGCGGGAGCAAC
The DNA here is from genome assembly GCA_015065965.1 of Oscillospiraceae bacterium. GTDB lineage: Bacteria > Bacillota > Clostridia > Oscillospirales > Acutalibacteraceae > CAG-177. Next base: position 22,892 of record SVPH01000024.1, on the reverse strand, counting down.
ATTCTTCTGTGCGCCGCCGTAGATAACGCCGTATTTTGAAACATCCATGGGCTCTGAAAGGAAGCAGGATGAAACATCTGCAACAAGGGGAACGTTGCCTGTATCGGGAAGTTCGGCATAGCGTGTGCCGTAGATTGTGTTGTTCTGACAGATATAGAAATAGTCTGCATCGGGAGTGAAATCAGCCTTGTTGAGTTCGGGAATGCAGGAGAAATTCTGCTCCTTTGATGAACCTACAACCTTGATTTCGCCGTATTTTGTTGCTTCCTTATAAGCCTTGGTTGAGAACTGACCCGAAAGAACATAGTCAGCCTTGCCGCTTCCGTTAAGGAAGTTGAGGGGGATAGCCGCAAACTGAGTTGAAGCACCGCCCTGGCAGAAGATAACTTTGTAGTTATCGGGGATATTCATAACCTCTTTGAAAAGGTCACGTGCACCGAAAATGATTTCTTCATAAATCTTTGAACGGTGGCTCATTTCAAGAACAGACTGACCGCTGCCCTTATAATCGAGCATTTCTGCTGCGGCTCTGTTAAGCACGCTTTCGGGAAGCATTGAGGGACCTGCTGAAAAATTATAAACTCTTGCCATTATAATCATCCTTCCAAAGGAAATATTTCTTTAATATGATATGAATTCTTAGTTAAAAGGTTATTCTTCAGTTGCTTTTATACCTATGCCGAGATCATCAAGTTGAACTCCGTCAACCGCTGCAGGGCATTCGGTCATAGGCTCGCTTGCATTCTGAACCTTGGGATATGCAATAACATCTCTGAGCGATTCACAGCCAAGCATCTGCATAACAAGTCTGTCAAGGCCGATACCCATACCGCCGTGAGGTGGTGCGCCGTATTTGAATGCATCGAGAAGATAGCCGAATTTATTATGTGCCTCTTCATCTGAAAGACCGAGAAGCGAGAAAATCCTTGCCTGAAGGTCGGGGTTTGTGATTCTGATTGAACCTGAGCAGAGTTCAACGCCGTTAAGAACAAGGTCATATGCCTTTGCTCTGACTGCGCCTTTATCGGTTTCAAGATAATCAAGGCATTCATCCATGGGCGATGTGAACGGATGGTGCATTGCAACAAACTGCTGAGTTTCCTCATCCCAGTCAAAGAAGGGGAATTCGGTTATCCAAAGAAGATTATATTGCCCTTCGGGAATAATGTCAAGTTTTTTTGCAACTGCCTGACGCAGTGCACCAAGGACCGAAAGAACGGTTGATTTTTTGCCGTCACCGATAATAAGAACAACATCGCCTGCCTTTGCATCCGCCTTTGCAAGCACAGCGTTCATCTCATCTTCGGTAAGGAACTTTGCAAATGACGATGCCATTGTGCCGTCATCATTCATTCTTACCCATGCGAGGCCCTTTGCGCCGATACCTCTTACCATTTCGGTAAGTTTATCAATTTCTTTTCTTGTAAGTGTATTAACAGCGCCCTTTGCGGTTATGCCTCTTACGCTTCCGCCTGCTTCAAGTGCACCGGTGAAAACGCCGAAGCCGCAGCCCTTAACGGTTTCACTAAGGTCATAGATTTCCATGCCGTAGCGTGTGTCTGGCTTATCGCTGCCGTAGCGCTCCATAGCCTCTTTATATGTGAGTCTGGGCAGAGGAAGTTGAATATCCGCTCCGATTGCCTCTTTGAAAACTCTTGCCATATAGCCCTCGCCGATTGCAAGAACATCTTCCATATCAACAAATGACATTTCAAGGTCAATCTGAGTGAATTCGGGCTGACGGTCTGCACGCAAATCCTCATCACGGAAGCAGCGCGCAATCTGCATGTATCTGTCAAATCCGGCAACCATAGAAAGTTGCTTATAAAGTTGGGGTGACTGGGGCAGCGCATAGAACTTGCCCTTATGAATACGGCTGGGAACAAGGTAATCTCTTGCACCCTCGGGAGTTGACTTTATAAGAATCGGGGTTTCGATTTCAACAAAGCCGTTTTCGTCAAAATAATCTCTTGTAATCTTTGTAATCTTATGTCTGAGAAGAATATTCTTCTGAAGGTCAGGTCTGCGAAGGTCCAGATAGCGGTACTTGAGCCTTGTGAGTTCCGCTGTCTGACAATCGTCAATAATTTCAAAAGGAGGAGTTTCACTCTTTGCAAGAACTCTGAGGTCTGTTACCTCAATTTCAATTTCACCTGTGGGAATTTCCATGTTCTTTGCCGAGCGCTCTCTTACAACGCCCTGAGCCATGAGAACATATTCGCTTCTTGCCGATGCAGCCTTTTCAAAAACTTCCTTTGCGGTTGCTTCATCAAATGCAAGTTGAACAATACCTTCTCTGTCACGAAGGTCAATGAAGATAAGTGCGCCGAGGTCTCTCTGGCGCTGAACCCAGCCTGCAACGGTTACGGTTTTGCCTTCATCCGCAAGGCGAAGATCGCCGCAGTAATGGGTTCTTTTAAGTCCGGTCATAAAATCCATTTTATATCATCCTTAATTTAAATATTCAGAATTGCGGAGAAATCGGAAAGATCAATATCCCCAATATCGCCGAGAGATTCACCCAACGCGGCGGTTTCCTGACGGAGAATAAACTCCATAAAGTTTTCGGCAAGGTCAGCAAGCACCATTTCGGTTGATTCGCCGCTGTCCATATTCTTAACTTTGGCTTTGCCCGATGCAATTTCGTCATCGCCGAGAACCATTGTGTATTTTGCACCGATTTTATCGGCAAACTTCATCTGTGCTTTAAGCGAACGGCCAACCACGTCAGTCTGTGCGCTGATTCCGCCCGCTCTGAGGTCAGCAACGATTGCCGCCGCTTCATACGATGCTTCTGAGCCCATAGGTGCAATATAAATATCGCAACCTGAGGGTTTGGGAAGTTCGATACCCTGCGCTTCAAGAAGCATAAGCAGTCTGCCTGTGCCGAGACCGAAACCGAGAGAAGGCACATGAGGTCCGCCGAGTTCTTCAATAAGACCATCGTAACGTCCGCCGCCGCAAACGGTGCCCTGAGCGCCGATATCGGTTGAAACGAACTCAAAAACGGTTCTTGTATAATAGTCAAGACCTCTTACAATTCGAGGATTGACGGTGTATTCGATATTCATTTTATCAAGATATTTCTTGACACTTTCAAAGTGATCTGAGCAATCCTCGCAGATATAGTCGATTATTGCAGGCGCACCCCCTGCAATCTCCTTACAAATGGGGCTTTTGCAATCGAGGATTCTCATGGGATTCTTCTCAAGTCTGCCGAGGCATGTGGGGCAGAGTTCGTCTTTCCTTGCCTCAAAATATTCTTTGAGGGCTGCGTGGTAATTCTTGCGGCATTCGGGGCAGCCGATTGAATTGAGTTCAAGTTTTATGCCCTCAACGCCGAGGAACGCAAAAATCTCGTTTGCAAGTGAAATAACCTCTGCATCCGCTGCAGGATGAGCAGCGCCGAGCATTTCAACACCGAACTGCTGGAACTCTCTCCATCTGCCTGCCTGAGGCTTTTCATATCTGTAACAGTTGAGAACATAACAGAGCTTCTGAGGCAATGCTTCATTGAAAAGACCGTGTTCAAGGAACGCTCTTGCCGCGCCTGCCGTACCTTCGGGGCGAAGTGTGATTGAGCGGCCGCCTTTATCGTCAAAAGTATACATTTCCTTCTGAACAACATCGGTTGTTTCGCCAACACCTCTCTGAAAAAGTTCGGTATGTTCAAAAACAGGAGTTCTGATTTCTCTGAAGCCGAATTTGCCTGCGATATCAAGCAGTGTCTGCTCAATAAACTGATTTTTATAAACCACATCGGGCAGTATATCCTGCGTACCCTTAATGGCTTTTGTGATAAGTGCCATATTTTATCTTCCTTTTTTGGATATAATTACAGGGTCGTCCCGTAAAAGACGACCCCCGGATAATTGCATTGCTGCCAACAGGAGCGTCGGTCAGAAAGGATTAAGCCTTCCTCGGATTAACGATTTCACGCCAATCCAGATCGCCTCTGGCAAGTGAATGTATAAGCGCTTCAGCCGTCGCGATATTTGTTGCAACAGGAATATTGTGAACATCGCACAGTCTGAGAAGCGTTGCTTCATTTGGTTCGTTGGGCTTCGCCGTAAGCGGATCACGGAAAAGCAGCAGGAGGTCAATCTCATTGCAGGCAATTCTTGAAGCAATCTGTTCGTCGCCGCCCTGAGTTCCGCTGAGGAATCTTGTAATATCAAGACCTGTAGCCTCGGCAACCATTTTGCCTGTTGTGCCTGTTGCATAGATATTATGACGGCTGAGTACGCCGCAGTAGGCTATGCAAAACTGTATCATTAACTCTTTTTTTGCATCGTGAGCAATTATAGCAATATTCATTCACTGAACCTCCTTTGTCTATGTCTACAATAATATCAAATCTGATTAAATCTGACAAGACCCAAAATAAATTTTTTTATTTTTATTTTTATATTATTTATATGGAATTATTCTTCTGCAGGAACTTCGGCTGTTTCTGCATTTTCCTGCTCTGCTTCGCCGACATCCTCGTTTTCTTCATGAACTGCAACAGCGGTAATGAGTTTTTCGCCTTCTGTCACCTTCATAACGCGGACACCCTTTGAAGGTCTTGCGCAAAGTCTGATGGTTTCCATGGCAATTCTGATGATAATACCGTCAGAAGAGATAAGCATAAGGTCATCTTCGGGGTCAACAACCTCAATTGCGGCAACATCGCCGTATTTTGCAACATGGTAGTTAGTCAGACCGCTGCCGCCTCTGTTCTGAATTCTGTAATCTTCAATCTCACTCAGTCTGCCGTAACCGGTTTCACTGACTGTGAGAACTTTCTTGCCCTCTGTGAGGATATCCATGCCTACTACGCAGTCGCCCTCTTTGAGTTTAAGCGCACGAACGCCTCTTGCTGTTCTGCCGATAACCCTTGCATCGTCTTCTCTGAATGCTATACTCATGCCCTTCTTGGTAGCGATAATCAGGTTTTCGCCGCCCTCGGTGAGTTTAACCCATACAAGTTCATCATCATCATCAAGATTAATGGCAATAATACCGTTCTTACGCACATTCTTATATGCATCAAGTTCGGTACGCTTGATGATACCCTGCCTTGTAAGCATACAAAGATAATAATTATCCTCACCGAACTCGGGAACTCTTATCATTGCGGAAACTCTCTCGCCCTCTTCAACGGGAAGAAGGTTAACTATGTTCATACCCTTGCTCTGGCGTGAGCCTTCCGGAATTTCATAGCCTTTGAGTCTGTATACCTTGCCCTTTGTTGTGAAGAACATGATATGGTCATGGGTTGAACAGGTGAACATTGTCTTTACAACGTCCTCATCACGGCGTGTAAGACCCTTAACGCCTCTGCCGCCTCTGTTCTGCTGCTTGTATTCATCCATGGGAATACGCTTGATATAACCCATGTTTGTGAGTGTATAAACACAAGTTTCCTCGGGGATAAGGTCTTCAATATCAACCTCGCCGGAAACATTGACGATTTCCGTTCTTCTCTCATCGGCAAATTTATCGCGGATAGCCATTGCCTCGCTCTTGACGATTGCAAGAACTTTTGCTTCGTCATTGAGAATATCAATGAATTCTGCAATTTTTTCTTTGAGTTCATTGAGTTCATTCTGGATTTTGAGAATTTCAAGACCTGCCAACTGACCTAAACGGAAAGCAACGATTGCCGCTGCCTGAGGCTCGTCAAACTCAAACTTCTCCATGATAGCAGCCTTTGCTTCTGCCTGACCGCCCTTACATGCTCTGATTGTTGCGATGATATCATCAACAATATCAATAGCCTTTGCAAGACCTTCCAGAATATGTGCTCTGTCCTGAGCCTTTTTGAGGTCATATCTTGTTCTGCGGGTAATAACCTCTTCCTGGAACTTGATGTAATGAGAAAGAATTTCCTTGAGCGAAAGTTGCTTGGGCTCACCGTTAACGAGAGCAATCATGATTGCGCCGAAGGTATCCTGAAGTTGAGTGTAGTTGAAAAGTTGATTTAGAACAACCTGCGGATTTGCGTCACGCTTAAGGTCGATTGAAATGAGCATACCCTTCTTTGAGGAGTAGTCATTAACGTCGGAGATGCCCTCAATACGCTTGTCCTTAACAAGGTTTGCAATGCTTTCAATAAGCCTTGCCTTATTGACCATATAGGGAATTTCAGTTACCTGAATTTCAAATCTGCCGTTTTTCTTTTCAACGATTTCTGTTTTTGCACGCAGAGTAATTTTACCTCTGCCAGTGCTGTAAGCGGCTCTGATGCCCGCTCTGCCCATAACAACGCCTCTTGTGGGGAAGTCAGGACCTTTGATGTATTCCATAAGACCGTCAAGGTCAATATCGGGGTTGTCGATAAGGGCGCACATTCCGTCAATAACCTCGCCGAGGTTATGGGGAGGAATGTTTGAAGCCATACCGACAGCGATACCTACCGAACCGTTAACAAGAAGATTGGGGAATCTTGAGGGAAGAACGGTTGGTTCTTTAAGACGGTCATCATAGTTTGTTGTGAAATCAACGGTATCCTTGTCAATATCGGTGAGCATTTTAAGAGAAAGTTTGCTCATTCTTGACTCAGTGTAACGGTATGCAGCAGGGGGATCGCCGTCAACCGAACCGAAGTTGCCGTGACCGTCAACAAGAGTATATCTCATTGAGAAAGTCTGGGCAAGACGAACCATTGCATCGTAAACCGATGCGTCGCCGTGGGGATGATATCTACCAAGAACCGAACCGACGGTATCGGCACATTTTCTATATGCCTTATCGGGTGTCAGTCCGTTTTCGTGCATGGTATAAAGTATTCTGCGGTGAACGGGTTTAAGTCCGTCCCTTACATCAGGAAGTGCACGGGAAGTGATAACCGTCATCGAGTAGTCGAGGAAGGATTTGCGCACTTCTTTATTTAAATCAACGTTTATAATTCTTTGAGTGTCGCGTGCGTCACCAAACATTTCCGATTAGTCCTTTCTGAAATCAGATATCAAGATTTTCAACGTATTTTGCATTCTTTTCAATGAATTCACGGCGGGGTTCAACCTTGTCACCCATAAGGATTGAGAAGGTTTCGTCAGCCTCCATGGCATCTGCAAGAGTAACTCTGAGCATTATTCTGGTTGCAGGGTCCATGGTTGTTTCCCAAAGTTGTTCGGGGTCCATTTCACCAAGACCTTTATAACGCTGGATATCACAACTGCCGCCGAATTCTTCAATCTTTTGGTCACGCTCCTCGTCAGAGAAAGCGTAGGCAAACTTTTTGCCCTTGCTGACCTTGAACAGAGGAGGCTGAGCAAGGTATACATGACCCTCTTCAATGAGAGGACGCATATAGCGGAAGAAGAATGTGAGAAGAAGAACTCTGATATGAGCACCGTCAACGTCGGCATCGGCCATGATAACAACTTTTTCATAACGGATTTTGCTGATATCAAAATCATCGCCTATGCCTGTGCCGAGAGCCGTTACGACGGGCTGAAGTTTATCGTTGCCGATAACTCTGTCAAGCCTTGCCTTCTCAACGTTAAGCATCTTGCCCCAGAGGGGAAGGATTGCCTGATAAGTTCTGTCTCTGCCTTCTTTTGCAGAGCCGCCCGCAGAGTCACCCTCTACGATGTAAATTTCGGTGCCTTCAGCCTGCTTTTCAGTGCAGTCTGCAAGTTTACCGGGGAGAGAGTTGCCTTCAAGAACGGATTTTCTTCTGGCAAGGTCTCTTGCCTTTCTTGCAGCCTCTCTTGCTCTTGAAGCATCGAGTGCCTTTGTGAAAATCGCCTTGGCAACTGCAGGATTTTCTTCAAAATAGGTCATCAACTTGTCATAGACCATAGCGTTGACCATTGTCTGAACATCGGTGTTGCCGAGTTTGCTCTTCGTCTGACCTTCAAACTGCGCTTCTGTCAGTTTAACCGAAATAATGGCTGTCAGACCTTCTCTTACATCCTCACCGGAGAGTTTCTTGTCGCCGTCTTTGAGGATATTGTATTTTTTTCCGTAATCGTTGAACACTCTTGTCAGCGCTGTTTTAAAGCCCGTTTCATGAGTGCCGCCGTCCTCGGTACGGACATTGTTCGCAAAGGAAAGAATGAGTTCGTTATAACTGTCATTATAGAAAAGTGCCACTTCTGCGTATTTGTCGCCCTTTGCGCCTGAGAAATGAACGGGCTTTTCATGCAGGGGAGTAAGACCTCTTACACCTGTAAGATACTCCGCAAAGGACGAAAGACCGCCCTCGTAGCAGTAAACACGCTCAACTATATTTTCGGGGTCTCTGCTGTCGGTAAGTTTTATTGAAAGACCTGCGTTGAGGAAAGCGGATTCCCTGAGCCTTCTCTCAAGAGTATCAAAATCATAAACTGTTGTTTCCTGGAAAATCTTTGCATCGGGCTTGAAGCGGATGAATGTTCCCGTTTCTTCCGTATCACCGATAATTTCAAGGTTTGTTTCAATGTTACCGCCATTAACAAAACGCTGGCGGTGAACATGACCTGCCTGAGAAACCTCAACCTCAAACCACTCCGAAAGTGCGTTAACAACCGACGAACCAACGCCGTGCAGACCACCCGAAACTTTGTATCCGCCGCCGCCGAATTTACCGCCTGCGTGCAGAACGGTAAGAACAACGGTAACTGAGGGCAGACCCATTTTTTCGTTTATGCCGACGGGAATACCGCGTCCGTTATCGCGAACAGAGATGATATCTCCGGGCTCAATTTCAACCTCGATATGTGTGCAGTAGCCTGCAAGGGCTTCGTCAATGGAGTTATCAACGATTTCATAAACAAGGTGGTGCAGACCTCTCGGGCCTGTTGAACCGATATACATACCGGGTCTTTTACGAACCGCCTCAAGACCCTCAAGAACCTGAATCTGGCTGGCATCGTATTCCTCGGTAACAACCGTATTCATTTCCTCGGCATCCGCTTCAAAAGGAACTATTTCCTCTTCGGGGCTTGTCACGAGTTCATTGTTGTTTTCAATATCCACTTGTTTTGCCTCCCTATCACATTCCAAGGCGGTTCATTGCGCCTTTTTTCTTTTTATCCTTAGCAGGTTTGTATTTGGGCGGATTTTCAAGGCGCATCTTTGCGCTCTTGCCCGCCTTTGATGCAAGATATTTATTAACATTGATGACAGGGCTTGTCATATCATCGCTCATGTAATCAATGCAGTTTGCAAGCATTTCTTCATTATCCATCTGACCGAGAATTGTAACAACGATAAGGCTCTGTGTTTCGTTTGTACCGTCCTCGTAAATATCGTTGAGCAGGTTAAACAGCCTCTTCATCTTCTGAGGATTGTTTTCTCTGAGAGTTTCAAGCACAGCAGGTGCGCCGTGGTTTACAAAGAAATCCTCTGCAAGGAACTGACCGTACTTTTCGCAGTTTGCTTTGTATTCCTCACGGAGATCGGTATAAATTGTTGTAAAACGGTTTGCAAGGGTGTTGGGATCATATGAAACCGAACCGCTCTTTGCTGCCGCTTTTGAAACCGGAGGAGGAAGTTTTGTTTTTGTTGGCTTTACGGTTTTTGTTCCGAAATGCTCAACAAGAGTTTCACTGAATTCGTTGACTATATATTTGATGCCCTTTGCATCGCAGTTTTCTTCATCAAGAAGCGAAACGGAAAGTTTTGCGTAATCGCTTTCAAGAATCTCGCCTTCTTTTGAAGCACCGAAAAGGGTAATTCTGTCATTGAAATGTTCTATTTTCAACGCCTTGTTTTCACCCTTGTACTTGATGATGATTCTGCCTGAGTCGGTGATTGCGGGCAGTTCGCCTTTTTCAACTCCGTCGGGAACAACTGCGGTAAAGCCGCATTCTTTTAATGTTTCACTCAGACCGCCTGTGACATCCGCAAGTGCGGCATAAATATCAGCCATGATAAAACTCCTTTATAATATCTATATTTATAATTATAGTTTAGTATAACATATATATAAGGAATTATAGTTCCTTATAAGAATAATAAACCATTTAAGCAATAATTTTTCAGCCATTATTTGCTGTTTTTCGCATTAATAAAATGTTGACTATTTTCTGTTCTTATGCTAATATAATGTGATTAAATAAAATATAATGGATAAAAAGGGCAAAAACCCGATTTAAGGAGTTATATATGAAAAAGAAAGTTCTCGTTCTTTTCGGCGGTGTTTCAAGCGAGCATGATGTTTCGCTTTCCTCCGCATGCTCGGTTATAAAAAATATTCCTGCCGACAAATACGATGTTGTCACCATGGGTATAACAAAAAACGGCGAGTGCTATGTTTACAGCGGTTCGCCTGATATGCTGCCTGAAAGCAAATGGCTTGAAGATAAAGCAAATTTAACCCCTGCAGTTATTTCAACCAACCGTGCTCATCACGGCATAATCCGCCTTGCAAACGGCGCTGAAATTGAAAGAATTGATGTTGTTTTCCCCGTTCTTCACGGCAAAAACGGCGAGGACGGCACAATGCAGGGTCTGCTTGAAATTGCAGGCATTCCCTATGTAGGCTGCAACACTGCGGCAAGCGCAATCTGCATGGATAAAGCAGCAACAAATGCTATGGCAGATTTTTACGGCATCCCTCAGGCAAAGTGGGTTGCTTTTGATAAATATTCTTATTCCGCAGATAAATCCGCTCTGCTTGCCAATGCGGCAGAAAAACTCGGATTTCCCATTTTTGTAAAACCCGCAAACGCAGGTTCATCCGTCGGTATCAGCAAGGCAAAGAGTATTGCCGAACTTGAAGCCGCCTGCGAAAAAGCATTTGAACACGACAAAAAACTCGTGCTTGAAGAAGGCGTTATCGGCGCAGAGGTTGAGGTTGCCGTTATGGGTAACGATGAGCCTGTTGCATCCGTTGTCGGCGAGGTTGTTCCATGCAACGAATTCTATGATTATGATGCAAAATACCTTGCAAACGAAAGCGAACTCCATATCCCTGCCCGTCTGCCCGAAGAAAAACTCAAGGCAGTTCAGCAGGCTGCGGTCAACGCATACAGAGCACTCGGCTGCTCAGGCTTCACAAGAGTTGATTTCTTTGTACGCGAAAGCGACGGCGAAATCATGCTCAACGAGCCTAACACCATCCCCGGATTCACCTCAATCAGCATGTATCCCAAACTTTTTGCAGCATCGGGAATTCCCTATCCTGAACTGCTTGACAGACTTTTGACACTTGCAACGGAAAGATAAATTATGAAAAACGCAATTATAACAATAACAGACCGTCACTTTCAGGACGGCGAAGAATATTCATGCGAACTGACAACCTCAGGCAGGTATGAAATTACGGAAAACGGCTGCACCGTTATCTATAACGAAACAGACGAAGAAATGACCAACTGCCTTACAACCCTTGATGTTATCGGCTCGCAAAAAATAACAATGACCCGTTCCGGCAAATACAACACAGAAATGATAATCGAAAAAGACCGCCGCCATACATGCTTTTATTCAACGCCGTACGGCGAACTTATTATGGGCATTTACGCAAAAATGATTTCAAACGAAATCGGTGAAAACGGCGGCACTCTTAAATTCGCATACACCATTGATTTCAACAATTCTCCGGCATCGGAAAACGAACTGCACATAACCGTTGCCGCAAAATCACAGGAGGAATAAAAAATGTCAGTTTTAGTAAAACAGGCTATCAAAGAAATCCGCACCGCTATCATGGATGCGGCAGGCAGAGCCGTTGCTGACGGCGAATTTCCCGAAGTTCCTCTCAGCGACTTCATAATCGAAGTTCCTGCAAACAGGGATAACGGCGATTATTCTTCAAACGCCGCCATGGCATGGGCAAGAGATTTGAAAAGCGCTCCCCGCAAAATCGCTCAGGCTATCGCAGACAGACTTTTCCTTGAAGACACTTTCTTTGACAGATGCGAGATTGCAGGTCCCGGCTTCATGAACTTCTATCTCAAAGAGAGTTTCAACGCCTGCATCATTCAGGATATCCTTGAAAAAGGCGCTGACTACGGCCGCTCCGATTACGGTCAGGGCAAAAAAATAAATATCGAATTCGTTTCCGCAAACCCAACCGGCCCCATGCACATGGGCAACGCAAGAGGCGGCGCGCTCGGCGACTGCCTTGCAGCGGTTATGGATTTTGCAGGCTACGATGTAAGCCGCGAATTCTATGTCAACGATGCAGGTAATCAGATTGAAAAATTCGGTCTTTCGCTCGATATCAGATATCAGCAACTTTTTAAAGGTGAAGATGCCGTTGAACTTCCTGAGGACAGTTATCACGGCGAAGATATCATTGTAAGAGCAAAAGAATTTGCGGATATAAACGGTGACAAGTATCTTGATGCGTCTGAGGCAGACCGCAGAAAGGCTCTTGTTGACTATGCTCTGCCCAAGAACATTGCCGCAATGAAAGAAAATCTCACCAAATACCGCATTGAATACGATACATGGTTCCTTGAGAGCACACTCCATAACGGCGGCGAACTTGCCGAAACTCTCGATATCATGAAGAGTAAGGGTCTTACATACGAAAAAGACGGCGCTCTCTGGTATAAAAACAAAGAAATTCTCGGCGCAAGGCTTGCAAAAGAGGGCAAAACTCCTGAGGAAATCGAACGCCTCGAACTTAAGGATGAAGTTCTTATCAGAACCAACGGCAATCCCACATATTTTGCTGCCGATATCGCATACCACCGCAACAAACTCCAGAAGAGAGGCTTTGAAAAAGCGATTGACGTATGGGGTGCTGACCATCACGGCCACGTTGCCAGAATGAAGGGTGCACTTGATGCAATCGGCTGCAACGGCGATGACCTTGATATCATCCTCATGCAACTTGTACGCCTTACCCGTGACGGTGAGGTTGTTCGTATGAGCAAGCGTTCGGGTAAAGCAATCACTCTTGTTGACCTGCTTGAAGAAATACCCATTGATGCAGTCCGCTTCCTCTTTAATATGAGAGAGCCCGGCTCGCAGATGGAATTTGACCTTGACCTTGCGGTTGAGCAGAGTTCACAAAACCCCGTTTACTACTGCCAGTATGCGCATGCAAGAATCTGCAGCATTATAAAGAAACTTGCAGACGAGGGCAAACAGCAGAGAGAATGCACAATCCCCGAACTTGTCCTTCTTAATGCACCCGAAGAAAAGGCTCTCATCAAACACCTTGCATCTCTCACCGATGAAATAATAAATTCCGCAAAGAACTATGACCCCGCAAAGATTACACGCTATGCAGTTGACCTTGCAACGCTTTTCCACAAATTTTATAATGCTTGCCGCGTTAACTGCGAGGATGAGGCACTTATGCAGGCAAGGCTCAGCCTCTGCCTTTGTGTAAAGAATGTTCTTTGCAACATCCTGACAATGTTCAGAATCACTGTGCCCGAAAGCATGTAATGTTAAATATTTGTAAAAACTTTGTATGCCCCTTGACTTTGGAGTCAGGGGGCTTTACAATATTAAACCGTTAAGCGGTTAACTGTTAAACGGTTAACAATTTGTCGAAAGGAGCAGTATATGAATAATCTATACCGTGAAACCGTGCATAAACTCTGCAAAGTTTCGCTTTTGCACAGATACAGGATTTCCGTTGCGCTTTCGGGGCTTAAAATTTACAGGGGGCAACCCGAAATTCTTGAATACCTTTCAAAAAACGGCGACTGCTCACAAAAAGAACTTGCGGATTCACTCGGCGTTTCGCCTGCCTCAATCGCAACAAGTCTTAAACGAATGAGCAAAGAAAATTTCATTGAAAGAACCCCCGATAAAAATGACCGCCGCATAAACCGACTCAGAATTACCGAAAAAGGCGAAAAAATCCGCCTTGAAGGCAGAAAAAATTGTGACAAGGTTGACAAGATCATGTTTTCAGGCTTCAGCGATGAAGAAATAAACTCTTTTTCCGCCATGCTGAGCAAAATTTGTGAAAATCTTTCAGGCGACGGCATTAATGAAAAAGATGTTATGAATTTTATAAAAAACAGAAACGGAGATGATAAAAATGATTAAAAAACTACTTGCCCAGACAAAGGGCTACCGCCTTTATTCTCTGCTTTCGCCTCTGCTTATACTTGTTGAAGTTATTATGGAAGTGCAGATTCCGTTTATAATGGCAGATATGGTCAACAACGGCATCCTCGGCGGCGCAGGAATTGAGTATATCGTAAAAGAAGGCGGAAAAATGGTTGCAATGGCAATAATTTCCCTTCTCAGCGGTGCAGGTGCGGCAAGATTTGCCGCAATGGCAGGCATGGGCTTCGGCGCAAACCTGAGAAACGCTGTTTTCTCAAAGATTCAGGATTTCTCATTTGCAAACATTGACCGCTTCAGCACGCCCTCACTGATTACTCGAATGACAACGGATATCAACACCATTCAGATGGGTTACACAATGGCTATCCGCATTGTTATACGATCACCGCTGATGTTCGGCATGGCATTCACATATGCTTACAGAATCAACAGCAAACTTGCAACCGTTTTTTCAATTGCTGCACCTTTCCTTTTGCTTCTTCTTGCTTTTATTTTCAGTTTTGCAATGCCGAGATTCAAAAAACTGATGAAAAAGTATGACGGTCTAAACGCATCCATTCAGGAAACACTCATCGGCGCAAGAGTTGTTAAAGCCTTTGTCAGAGCGAAACATGAAAAAGAGAAGTTCCGTATTTCAAACGACGAACTCAAGGATGCATCAATCGCTGCGGAAAAAATGCTTATTCTGTCGGGTCCGTTTATGCAACTTACCGTTTACGGATGTACGGTTGCAATCCTTTGGTTCGGCAGCCAACTCGTTATAAAAACACAGATGGAACTCGGCGACCTGACGGCATTTATAACATACATAAACAACATCTTTATGTCGCTGATGATGATATCAACGATTCTTGTTATGTCAACCATGGCAAGGACATCTCTTAACCGTGTCGGTGAAGTGCTCAATGAAACTCCCGATATTAACGACAATGCGGCAGATCCTTATCTCACCGTTGAAAACGGCGATATTGATATGGAAAATGTCTGTTTCAAATATAAGAAAAACGGCAAAAAGAATGTTATTGACAACATCAATCTCCACATAAAATCAGGCGAAACCGTTGGCATTATCGGCGGCACGGGCTCTGCAAAAACAACGCTTGTCCAGATGATTCCGCGCCTCTATGACGTAACGGAAGGCGTTGTAAAAGTAGGCAGCAGACCTGTTGCTGACTACACGCTCAGAAACCTGCGTGACAGCGTTGCAATGGTGCTTCAGGTAAATCTTCTTTTCAGCGGAACAATTGAAGAAAATCTTCGCTGGGGTAACGAAAAAGCCACAAAGGAAGAAATTGAAAACGCCTGTAAAATTGCTCAGGCGCACGATTTTATAGCCTCTTTCCCCGACGGCTATCAGACAAATCTCGGTCAGGGCGGCGTTAACCTTTCCGGCGGTCAGAAACAGCGCCTTTGCATTGCGAGAGCGTTGCTTAAATCACCAAAAGTTCTTATTCTTGATGACAGCACAAGCGCCGTTGACACCGCTACCGATGCAAAAATCCGCGAAGGATTCAAAAAAAATCACGGCGATGTAACAACAATTATTGTTGCTCAGCGTATAAGTTCAGTTCAGCATGCAGATAAAATCGTTGTTCTTGATGACGGTAAAATCAATGCAATCGGCACACATGACGAACTTCTCGGCACAAACGAAATTTATACCGAAGTTTATAAATCACAGCAGGAAGGAGATGTTGAATAATGGCTAAAAAAGAAAAAACACCGCCTCCCTCACAGGGCAATAAATTCCAGAAACCCAAGAACACAAAAGCAACTTTTACAAGGCTTCTCGGTTATCTCGGCAAATCAAAATTCATGCTCTTTTTTGTGTTCATCTTTGTTGCTTTCAGTGCTCTTGCGGGCATCATAGGCACTTCGTTCATCAAAAAAATAACCGATGAATTTCTCATGCCTATCATCGGTTCGGAGATAACCGGTGAACTGCTTGCGCCTCTTGTGAAAATTCTTATTTCGCTTGCAATTATATATGTTCTGGGCACAATTTCCTCATATGCATATTCAAGAATTATGCTTCAGGTTGCGCAAAAAACGCTGAATATCATCAGAAAAGATCTCTTTGATCACATGATGGATTTGCCCATTAAGTTTTTTGACACACACACCCATGGCGAACTCATGAGCCGCTACACAAATGATGCTGATGTTCTGCGTGAATGTATCAGTCAGAGTTTCGTTCAACTTGTTTCCTCTGTTGTAACGGTTGTAGGCACTTTTTCAATGATGGTTTATTTCAGCCCGTTGCTTACGGTTTTTGTTATCGTAATGCTCGTTGCCGCCTTCTTTATCATCAAGGCGCTCGGCGCACGCAGCGCAAAATATTTCAGAATGCAGCAAAAATGCGTTGGTGAAGTCAACGGCTACATTGAAGAATACATCGAAGGTCTTAAAGTTGTTAAAGTTTTCTGCCATGAGGATAACGCAAAATCGGATTTTGCCGTTATCAACGGAAATCTGCGCCATGCGGCTACAAACGCCAACACCTATGCAAGCATCCTCATGCCCATAATGGGTAACATTTCATATATCTCATATGCGGCTGTTGCAACTCTCGGTTCGCTTATCATTATGGCTGTGCCTAAGGATTCGTTCTTCAGCCTTACAGTCGGCTCACTTTTTGCTTTCCTGATCTATACCAAACAGTTCTTCCAGCCGATAACCCAGATTTCCCAGCAGTTCAACAGCATAATCGCTGCCCTTGCAGGTGCAGAACGCATCTTTGAAATCATTGACACTCCCATTGAAGAGGATGAGGGCTATGTAACCCTTGTCAATGCAAAGAAACTGCCGAACGGCGAAATAGTTGAATGCGAAGAAAGAACAGGCATTTGGGCATGGAAGCATCCCCACAGTGACGGCACTCTGACCTATACCGAGTGGCAGGGCGATGTGCGTTTCCACGATGTTACATTCAGTTATGACGGCAAAAAGACCGTTCTCAAAAATGTTTCGCTCTATGCACGCCCGGGCGAGAAAATCGCCTTTGTAGGCTCAACGGGCGCAGGCAAAACCACAATTACAAACCTTATAAACCGTTTTTATGACGTCGACGAAGGCAAGATAACCTATGACGGCATCAACATCAAAAAGATTAAAAAGAGCGAATTAAGGCGTTCTATGGCGATGGTTTTGCAGGATACCCACCTTTTCACCGGTACGGTGCGTGATAATATCGCATACGGAAAACTTGATGCAACCGATGAAGAAATCGTTGCAGCCGCAAAACTTGCAAATGCCGATTCATTTATCACACGTCTGCCTGACGGCTATGACACCATGATAACGGGTGACGGCGCAAACCTCTCGCAAGGGCAGCGTCAGTTGCTCTCAATTGCAAGAGCGGCGGTTGCAGACCCGCCCGTTCTCATCCTTGACGAAGCAACAAGTTCAATTGACACAAGAACTGAGCGACTTATCGAAAAAGGCATGGATAAACTTATGGAGGGCAGAACCGTGTTTGTTATTGCCCACCGCCTTTCAACCGTCCGCAACTCAAACGCAATAATGGTGCTTGAAAACGGCGAGATTATTGAGCGCGGCGACCATGATGACCTCATTGCTCAGAGAGGTAAATATTATCAACTTTATACAGGTCAGTTTGAACTGGATTAAAAAGCAAAAGCAGAGGAGAAATCCTCTGCTTCAGTTTGTAGAAAAACTTGTTTTTCGCAAACTGATATGATGTCGAGAAAGGAAGTCAGACGGCGTTTTATTCGACCAAAGGTGTACAAAGGTACTCCGATGGGAGAAAAAACGGCGAATGAACAAAAAGAATAATGCATTTTACGGGTCGTCGAGTCGCCGACCCCTACAATAAGGAAACGGTAGGAAAAAGCATTCCTACCGTTTGTTTGATTTTGTTCATGTTCTGACGACTTTATCGACAGTCAGAAGCAGAGGAGAAATCCTCTGCTTTTTTATTTAGAACTTGTGTACACCTGCACCGACTTCGGTTTCCTTGCCGTCA
Organism: Oscillospiraceae bacterium; assembly: GCA_015065965.1. Taxonomy (GTDB): domain Bacteria; phylum Bacillota; class Clostridia; order Oscillospirales; family Acutalibacteraceae; genus CAG-177. Next base: position 4,948 of record SVPH01000024.1, on the reverse strand, counting down.
AGTATAACCGTTGCGGTTACACCTTCGGGAACGGTGAATTCATATTCGGTTTTACCGTTTTCGGTTTTCCATTCGGATTTAACAAGACCTCTGCGTGTTTCAATCGAAGCCTTGACATAGGTCAGTCTGCTATCGGTAAGCGGAGCAAGAATGATATGCTCAAAGCCGGGTTTACTCTCATCTGTCTTAATGCCTGCCGCATCGCCGTAAAGCCAATCTGCAACCGAACCGTAAGCATAATGGTTAAACGAGTTCATTGATGTGCTCCACATTGAGCCGTCCTCTCTCATGCTGTCCCAATGCTCCCAGATTGTTGTTGCACCCATCTTAACCGAGAAGAGCCATGAAGGATATTCCTCTCTGAGAAGAATATCATAGGCTGTTTTTGCGTAGCCGTTATCGCTGAGAGCATGAAGCAGATAAGGAGTGCCAACGAAGCCCGTCTTAAGATGTCCGCATTCTGCAACAAGTTCATTGAGTTGTTTTGCTGTTTCTGCGGCATTATCCGTAATACCGAAGTGGAGCGCAAGCACGCAGGCTGTCTGGGTTTCATATTCGGGCAGAATTCTGCCATCCGCCATAAATTTGCTTCTGAACGCAAGGATTGATTCTTCTCTCTTTGCCTTAACTTCAGCGCTGTCCTCTCCGCAAAGTTCCATTGACTTTGCAAGAATATCACTTGAGAAAATATAGCATGCGGTTGCGATAAGACCCTTTTCCGTGCCCTTTGAGCAATCTTCGGGGCTGCTGCCGTCAAGATTGAGCCAGTCGCCGAAATGCCATCCTCTGTCCCATATACCGCCATAACTGTTTTCGTCAATGTATTCTATATACTTCTTCATTGATTCCAGAGAATCTTTGATTATATCCTTGTTTGCATAGGTAAGATAAAGTTGCCACGGGCAAACAGTTGCAGCCTCCGCCCATGCTGACGAGCAATCATCGCTGGGTTCAAAAACATTGGGGATTACATGGGGAATTGTGCCCCAACCGGTCTGGTCTGCACGCAAATCGGCAAGCCATTTGGTAAAGAAACGCTCAACATCATAGTTGTATGATGCTGTTTTGACAAAAACCTGCGCATCGCCGGTCCAGCCAAGGCGCTCGTCACGCTGAGGGCAGTCTGTAGGAACATCAAGGAAGTTGCCTTTCTGGCCCCAAATGATATTCGAGAAAAGTTTGTTTATCCTTTCATCGGAGCATTCAAAATAACCTGTTCTCTTCATATCTGAGTGAACAACAATTGCAGTGAAGTTCTCTTTTTTGACTTCATCGCTCCAGTTTTCAAGCCTGATATATCGGAATCCGAAGAAATTGTATTCCGATTTATGAATATGTTCTTTACCGTCACAGATGAAGATTGCCTGAGCCTTTGCGCTCCTGAGGTTATCGGTATAGAAATTACCCTCGGCATCAAGCACTTCGGCATGGCTTATAACAGCCCTTTCGCCTTTGTTGCCCTTGATTTTGAATTCTACATAACCCGTCATATTCTGACCGAAATCAAGAACGGTTTCACCCTTGGGTGTAATAATAATTTCCTTGGGTTCAAGGCGTTCCTGCTCAACAACTTTTTCACCCTGACGGTCAAGAAGGATATCTCTCTTTTTCTCAAAAACCTGAGCCTTTGCAGGAAAAATATCCTTATAAGCAGGGTCATATATATATCCGTTATAGAGGCTGGAATAAACATGTTTTCCGTTTTCGCAGTTCCAATCGCCGCCGCTGGTTATAATCCGTGTTTCGCCGTCGGCATATTTTATTGTCAAAGCGCATATTGCTGCCATTTCTCTGAAACCGAGTTGCCATTCACCCGAATGCATACCGAAATAAGCGCTTGCTTTCCATCCGGGGCCTACACCGATGGTAATAACATTGTTTTCCGCTATCATTGCAGTGACATCATATGTATCAACCTGCAAACGTTTTTTGTAAGAAGTCCAACCCGGTGCAAGAATAAAATCACCGACTCTTTCGCCGTTGATTCGTGCAAGATAAACGCCGAGGGCGGTAACTTCAAGGCTTGCGGAAACAACTTCCTTTTCTGCCTTGAATTCTTTTGAAAAAACAATTTCACGGTCAATTACCGTCTTAGGGCTTTTAATCCACTGTGCGTTTAGAATATTTTTCATGGATAATCTCCTTCTTTGCTTTTATGAATTCATTCTATAATACAGTCTGAAAAAAATCAACAATAAAAATTTATATTTATTATCTTGATTGCAACGGCATTTGCTGATAAAATATGCTTATAAACTGTTAAGGATGATTTTATGAAAAAAATTATAAGCATTTTACTTGTTTTTTCCGTGTTTTTTTCCTTTGCTGCATGTTCGGGTAAAAATGACGGAGAAACAACAACCGCACCGCCGCCCGTAATCGAAAAAAGTGCGCATTCAAAGGAATTTAAAAATGCAGAAGGCAAAACGGTTATCAAGATTGATGTTGTTCTGCCGCAGATAATTGAAAACTGCGATGAAAAAGTTAAAAATTACATCAACGGCGAAGCAATGAAAATCTTTGAAAACGCCTGTGATTTTGCTCAAAGAAACATTGAAAACGCAAGCAACTTTATGACATCTCAGAACAGCACTTCTCCCTGGACAAAAAGAATCACTTTTGAAGCAACTCATCTGAGCAACCGATATGCCTGTTTTATTGTTAAAGATGCGCTATCCTATTCCGAAGCGGAAAACCTTCCCGTATGGAGCACAAAATGCTTTGATATAAAAACAGGGGCTGAATGTAAACTAAGCGATTTTTCAACCTATTATGATGACCCTGCGCTTGGCTTTGAATTTTTCATCAGCGATACGCTTGCATCTGCTCTTCCGCACAGGTTTACTCACTCCGAGTATATTAACGAAGAAGTTCTTTCACGCCTCGGTGAATTTGTATACCCCGAAAACTTCTATCTGACCGATGACGGACTTGGCATATATTTTGACCAGAGAGACCTTGATCCCTTCCTTTTCGGCACATATAAAATATCGTTTACCTGGGATGAAATCGCCGGTTACTATGAACTGCCGGTTGAATAAAAATTCTTTAAAAAGAAAAAAATAAACGCCTTTGCTCATTTGAGCAAAGGCGTTCTTTTTTATGAAACTATCTTATCAAGACTTATACGAGTTCGATGATGCACATCTCTGCTGCGTCACCTCTACGGGGACCGGTCTTGATGATGCGGCAATAACCGCCGTTAACTTCCTTATATTTGGGGGCTATCTCGTCAAAGAGCTTCTTAACTACGTCTTCCTTTGTAACGTAAGCAAGAACCTTGCGCTTTGAGTGGAGAGAGTCATCCTTAGCAATGGTGATCATTTTTTCAGCCATTGCACGAACCTCCTGAGCCCTTGTAACGGTGGTTTCTATTCTGCCGTTTTCCAAAAGATAGGTAACAAGGCCTCTGAGCATCGACTTGCGATGGTCACTGGTACGGCCGAGTTTTCTGGTACCGGGCATAAGTTCACACTCCTTTACCGTTTAGTCCTCATCCCTGCGAAGATCAAAGCCAAGTGAATTCAACTTTGCAACAACCTCATCAAGGGATTTTCTGCCGAGGTTACGAACTTTCATCATATCTTCCTCGGTTCTGTTGGTCAAATCTTCAACCGTATTAATTTGTGCTCTCTTCAAGCAGTTAAACGAACGCACAGAGAGGTCAAGTTCCTCAATGGTCATCTCCAGGACTTTTTCTTTGCCGCTGTCGCTCTTAACGACCATAACCTCTGTATCATATGCCTCACCTGAGAGGTCACCGAAGAGGTTGAGGTGCTCGTTGAGGATCTTGGCGCCGAGAGAAACGGCTTCCATAGCATTGATGGTTCCGTCTGTCCACACCTCGAGAGTCAGTTTATCATAGTCTGTAATCTGACCGACACGGGTGTTTTCAACTGTGTAATTAACTTTTAATACGGGTGTATAAATTGAATCAATTGCAATAACGCCGATAATAGGCTGCATCATCTGCTTGTTTCTGTCTGCCGAAACATAGCCTCTGCCCTTATCACATGTGAGTTCCATGCTGACATGTGCATCGGAGTTAAGAGTAGCGATGTGCAACTCGGGGTTGAGAATCTCAACCTCTGAATCGGTCTTGATGCTGCCTGCGGTGATTTCATCATCGCCGTTTGCATCAATATAGATTGTTTTGGGACCGTCACCGTGAATCTTAAGGATAACGTTTTTAAGATTAAGAACAATCTCGGTTACATCTTCCTTAACTCCGGGGATGGTGCTGAATTCGTGAAGAATTCCGTCAATCTTAACGGAGGTTATCGCGTAGCCGGGAAGAGAAGAAAGAAGAACTCTTCTCAGGCTGTTGCCCAATGTTGTGCCGTAACCTCTTTCAAGAGGTTCAACAACAAATCTTCCGTACTTTCCGTCTTCGGAAACTTCGGCTGTATCAATTCTGGGCTTTTCGATACCAATCATTCAAAACCCTCCTTTAAAACAGGCAGGAATATCCTGCTCAGAATGCATTCAAAAACGTTCGTCGCCGTAATGCGCCGCCAAATTGCCAAATAAGGCAACTCAGGCAGGGCATTATTTTGAATAAAGTTCGACGATAAGATGCTCTTCAACGGGAACCATGATCTGCTCACGAGTGGGCAGAGCAAGAATCTTTGCTGTGAGAGCCTCTGCATTGAGGTCAAGCCACTGGGGAACAGGGCGTGAAGCATTTGCTTCAACTGTTGCCTTGATCTTGTCGCTTTCCTTGCTCTTATCCTTGATAGCAACTTCGTCGCCTGCTTTGATAAGATATGAAGGAACGTTGACCTTCTTGCCGTTTACTTTGTAATGGCCGTGTGTTACGAGTTGTCTTGCTTCTGCTCTGGAGTTAGCCCAGCCGAGAAGATAAACAACGTTGTCAAGTCTGCTTTCGCAGATACGGAGCAGGTTTTCACCTGTTACGCCCTGCTTGCGCTCAGCCATAAGGAAATAC
>SVPH01000023.1 GCA_015065965.1 Oscillospiraceae bacterium | reverse complement strand
TCCCCACACCACCTTTAAATATTTTGGGTCCTTAGGATTGATTTCAATTTTTTCGCGGATTCTTCTGATATGTACCGTAACCGTTTTTTCAGCGTAGCAGGCAGGTTCATCCCACACCGCTTCATAGATTTGCCCCGTTGAAAGCACTCTGCCCAGGTTTTCCATAAGCACGCTGACTATGCCGTATTCCGTTGCCGTAAGTTTAACGGGTTCGCCGTCAAGGGTCAGTTCCTTTGCAAGCGTATCAAGCGAAAGTCCCCCCGTTGTTATAACGCCTTCCTTTATCTCCATTGAGCCGAGCATAGTGTATCGCCTTATCTGCGATTTAACCCTCGCCATGAGTTCAAGCGGATTAAAGGGCTTTGTAACATAATCATCTGCGCCGAAGGAAAGACCGGTTATTTTGTCGGTATCCTCGCTCTTGGCAGAAAGCAGGATTATGGGGATATTATGTTTCTCACGCAGCCTGAGCGTTGCCTGCAAGCCATCCATCCCGGGCATCATGATATCAAGAATAACACAGTGCACTTCATTATTCTTAACCTGCTCAACGGCAGCCCTGCCGTTTTCGGCACGCAGAACATTATATCCTTCCAGTTTAAGATAGATTTCAACGGAATCGAGAATAGCGATGTCATCATCGCAAACGAGTACGGTATGCATGTTTTCACCTCTGAAAAAATTCAATCCCCACGGAACAATTTTATTGTAAGGGGCGTGAATTACAAATAAATTATCAAAAAAGTTACAACTTTATTAAAAAAATAAATTTCACCTCATCCGACGGCTGCGCAGCCTTCTCCTCAAGGAGAAGGCTGACTTAAGGTTTCAGAATTCCGATTTCGATTGAGGTGTTGATAATTCCCTCAACAATGTGCCAAAGTTCAGGCGTTGCGGTGCGAATTATATCCATTCGCTTATAAATCTGCGCTGAATGAACATCGCCCTGCTTCCATGTGTGGCCGTTTGTCATGTAGTTGAGAATAAGCGGCTGAATGCGGTCAATTGCATTTGCGTAGCGGCTTTCAGCGGTTTCCATCGCCTCAAATTCATCCCAGAGAGCACGGATTTCCGCTCCCTGAATGCTGTCAAGCATGCCGAAAAGTTTATCTGCCGCCTTAACTTCCCTTTCGTGCTTATCCTCATTGCCCTTTTCATCATAGGCAAAAGTATCACCTGCATAGACCTCAATCAAATCATGCACAAGCGCAATTTTGAGCACTCTCTCAAGGTCAATTTTCTCCGCACTGTATTCCTCGAGAATCATCGCAAGCATGGCAAGATGCCACGAATGCTCAGCATCGTTCTCACGCCTTGAGCCGTCAATAATCAGGTTGCGGCGAAAAATATTTTTCATTTCGTCTATAACCATAACAAACTTTATCTGATTTTTAATTTTCTCATCTTTTATAAATTTAAACTTTTCCATAATATCACCCGTTACATTATAGCACGGCAGAGTATAACTTGCAACGGAATAAAATTTATGGTAATATTTTATTACATTATATATAGAGGTAAAGATATGAGGGTTGAAAAAGGAACTGTTGAATTCACAAATATGGTCATGGTTGAGGATAAGGCGGCAGGCAAAGTGCTTGTTCAGGAAAGAAGAAAAAGTTGGACAGGGCTTTCCTTCCCCGGCGGTCATGTTGAACAGGGGGAAAGCATTGTTGACTCCGCAATCCGTGAAGTCAAAGAAGAAACAGGGCTTGATATACAAAATCTGCACCACTGCGGGGTTATCCACTGGGTTCACAAAACACGTTCAGACAGATACATTGTTTTTCTTTATAAAACAAACGATTTCAGCGGCGAACTGCTTGCTGAAACCGACGAAGGCAGAGTCTTCTGGATTTCGATTGACGAATTAAAAAGCGAAAAACTCTCCAAGAATTTTGAAAATTATATCCCCATGTTCACAAACGACAGCCTTAACGAAGCCTACGGTCTGTGGCATGAGGATGAACCGGACACTCTGATATATAAATAATAAAAAGCCACCCAAAAAGGGTGGCTTTGTTTGTTGTAAATTTAATTATTTAAACTTACGCTTACGAGCAGCCTCTGACTTCTTCTTTCTCTTAACAGAAGGTTTCTCATAGTGCTCTCTCTTGCGAACCTCCTGGATAACGCCGTCTCTTGAAGTCTGTCTTTTAAATCTTCTGAGTGCGTTTTCGAGTGACTCGCCTTCCTTAACTTTTACCTGACTCAATGTATTCCCTCCCCTCGTCTTATAACAGGGACTTGTTTTCATAACTTGAAGTTTATTATACAATATATCTACCCTGCTTGTCAACAAGAAAAAATGAATTTTTTTGAAACATTAGGGTTTGACAACAATGTTTACAAGTCTGCCTTTAACATAAAGTTCTTTAACGATTGTCATGCCGTTGATTGCCTCTGCAATCTTTTCAAGGCTCTTTGCGGCAGCAATTGCTTCGTCAGCGTTTGCTTCTGCGGCAATAACGAGTTTTTCTCTGACCTTACCGTTAATCTGAACAGCAATTTCAATTTCATTATCAACGCACTTTGCCTCATCATAAACAGGCCATGAAGTCTGATTAAGCATTCCGTCAAATCCGAGTTTCTCCCACATCTCTTCAGTAATATGAGGAGCGAATGGATTGAGCAGAGTGATAAATGTTTTAAGTTCTGCCTTGTTGATTGCTCCCTTTGCATAAATCTCGTTTGTGAGAGTCATGAGAGCGGCAATTGCTGTGTTATACTTAAGGTTTTCAATATCACTTGAAACCTTCTTAATTGTCTTATGGAAACTGCTTTCAAGTTCCTTTGAATATGCATCGCCGTCGGTTGCGATATCAAGCATACCCCAAACTCTGTCTATGAAACGCTTGCAGCCCTTAACAGCGGTTTCGCTCCAGGGAGCAGCCTTTTCATAGTCGCCCATAAACAGAACATAGGCTCTGAGAACATCTGCGCCGAATTCGTCAACAACCTCATTGGGGTCAACAACATTGCCCTTTGATTTTGACATCTTTTCGCCGTCCGGACCAAGGATAAGACCCTGAGCGGTTCTCTTTGCATAGGGTTCGGATACGGGAACTTCGCCGAGATCATAGAGGAACTTATACCAGAATCTTGAATAGATAAGGTGTCTTGTAACATGCTCCATGCCGCCGTTATACCAGTCAACGGGCATCCAATATTTAAGTTTATCCTTATCTGCAAAAGTTTCTGTGTTGTGAGGGTCTATGTAACGCAGGAAATACCATGATGAACCTGCCCACTGAGGCATGGTATCGGTCTCTCTCTTTGCAGGCTTGCCGCACTTGGGGCAAGTGCAGTTAACATATGAATCAATCTTTGCAAGCGGGCTTTCGCCGTCTGTGCCGGGCTCGAAGTTTTCAACCTCAGGCAGCCTGAGGGGAAGTTCTTCATAGGGTACGGGAACAATTCCGCAATGGGGGCAGTGAACAATGGGGATAGGCTCGCCCCAGTATCTCTGACGGTTGAATGCCCAGTCGTTCATCTTATACTGAACACCCTTTTCGCCGATGCCTTCAGCCTGAAGGTGTTCCGCCATCTTTTCAATGGAATCCTTTTTATTTGTCATGCCGTTGAGGAAACCTGAGTTAACCATTTCGCCGTCGCCTGTGTAGGCTTCAACGCCGATATCGCCGCCCTTGATAACCTCAATGATATCAATGCCGAATTTCTTTGCAAACTCGTAGTCACGCTGGTCATGAGCAGGAACAGCCATAATAGCGCCTGTACCGTAGCCCATCATAACATAATCGGAAATATAGATAGGAACTTCCTTGCCGTTGACGGGGTTTGTTGCAGTGAAGCCGCTGAGTTTAACACCGGTTTTATCCTTAACAAGTTGTGTTCTCTCAAAAGCAGACTTCTTGCTGCACATATCTCTGTATGCCTCAACCTCATCCATGTTGCCTATCATATCGGCATACTTATCAATAAGAGGATGTTCAGGCGCCATAACCATAAATGTTACGCCGAAGAGAGTATCGGGTCTTGTTGTGTAAATCTTGAGTTTTTCATCAGTGCCGTTAACAGCAAAATTAACGAATGCACCTGTTGACTTGCCAATCCAGTTTTCCTGCTGGAGTTTTATGTTGGGAAGATAATCAACTTCCTTAAGACCTTCAAGGAGTTTATCAGCATATTCGGTTATGCGGAGATACCAAACGTCCTTTGACTTCTGAACAATATCGCTGTGGCAGATATCGCACTTGCCGCCCTGCGAATCCTCATTTGAAAGAACAACTTTACAGTGAGGGCAATAGTTAACAAGGGTCTTATCTCTGAAAACAAGATTGTTTTCAAACATCTTAAGGAAAATCCACTGAGTCCACTTGTAGTAGTCTTCCTGAGTGGTATCAACCACCTTTGACCAGTCAAAGGAGAAACCTACTCTGCGAAGTTGGCTTGTGAATTTTTCGATGTTGTTATCGGTAACCTGTCTGGGATGTGTATTTGTTTTGATAGCATAGTTTTCGGTAGGCAGACCGAAAGCATCAAAGCCGATGGGGAAAAGAACGTTGTAACCTTCAAGCCTTCTCTTGCGCGATACAACTTCAAGACCCGAATATGCCTTGATATGGCCAACGTGCATGCCTGCGCCGCTGGGATAAGGGAATTCAACAAGGGCATAGAACTTGGGCTTTGAATAATCCTCTGTGCATTCAAAGGTTTTGTTCTTATCCCATATATCCTGCCACTTTTTTTCTACGTTTTTAAAATCATACTGAGCCATTTTGCTCAACTTCCTTTCAAATCAATTCAACCAATTCATATTATTCGGGAGTGATAATATCACTCAAATCCATAACACTTGCATCCGCCCATAGTCGTTCAAGGTTATAGTATTCTCTGTCCTCATGCTGGAACAGGTGAACAATAACTGTTCCGTAATCAAGAAGAATCCAGCCTGTTGCCCTGCCCTCAATGTGTTCGGGAGCAATATCAAGACGCTGTTTTATTTCATATTCAACATCATCTGCAAGCGCCTTAACATGGGTGTTTGAAGTGCCCGAAGCGATAACAAAATAATCGGAAACTATTGTTACCTCTTCTGTTTTTATGGCGACGATATCCATCGCCTTTTTCTCGTCAAGAACTTTTGCGATTTCTTTAACGAGCATTGCGGGGTCTGTCATAAGCACTGTCCTTTCTAATATCATTATAGCATTGCCATATCGTTATAGCATTCGACGGTTGCGGGATGAACCGGCAACTGCGCCGAAACCAATTTTTTAATCGTATACTGTGAGGTATAAAGTATCGCTTCCTCAAGGCTCTGCTGAGCGAGTTTGCGCACAACGGCAACATCGGGGTAGTCCCTGTCCGCAGATATGAAATCAGCGATATAAACCACTTTTTCAAGCAAGGTCATATTTGCCCTGCCTGTTGTGTGCCATCTTACTGCACCGAGAATTTCTTCATCGGTAACTATGCCTTCGTTTTTCAGAAAAGCCGCGCCTGAAATCTGATGCCACACTTTCGGATTAAGCAGTTCAACTCGTGAAAGAGTAAGTCCTGCTTTGTCAAGTTCTTTGAAATGCTCGGCTCTGTCTGCATTTTTCATCACATCATGCAAAAGCCCTGCAAGCCTTGCCTTTTCAACATCTGCGCCGTAGTTTTCTGCAAGCGTTGCCGCGCATTCGCTGACACATTCGCTGTGATGAAGCCTGTATGCATCAAGTTTTGCCGTAATTATCTCTCTGTATTCATTAAGTCCGTCATCATACAGAGCGTTTTCTTTTATATAACCAAGGATTTTGCTGTCAATAAGGTCTGAATTTTTGCCGTTCTTTGCTATTATACCCCTTATCTCTGTTGAACTTACCTCAAGCGGCTCAATATCAAGAAGTATTATCCGCTCTTTTTGCTGCGGAGTGAAAGCCGACAAATCCGCTTTGAAGCCGCTCTCCCTTGATGCGGCGGCAATAACAGCAAGCGAAAGAATCTCTTCCCAGCGATACCACTGAGTAAAAGTTGAAAGCATATCAGAACCGATTATAAAATAAAGTTCGTCATCGGGATAAATCTTCTTAAGTTCCCTCAGCGTTTCAACCGTATAACTCTTGCTACCCCTGTCGAGTTCGATTGACGAAATCTCAAAACGGCTGCCTTCAAAAGCAATACGGCACATTTCAAGCCGGTCATTGCCGCTTGCAAGTTTGCCGGGGATTTTATGGGGCGGAATGCATGACGGCACAATCAGCACCTTATCAAGGTTCAGTATATCCGCCGATTCATTCGCAAGGCGGACATGACCTTTATGGGGCGGATTGAATGTTCCGCCGAAAACACCGATTTTTATTTTAATCGCCCCTTATTTCAGATTAACTTTCTTGTGCATGATATATGATGTAAGGAAAAACATTGCAACATCAAGAATAATAAATGCAAAAATAGGCGTAATCTGCATGCCTGCATACTGGCTTGTAACCGAATATCCCTTTTCAAGAACACCGAAACTGAGCGTATAATCGTCATTGAAAATCATAACGAAGTTGACGATATCGGACATCTTGAACGAAATTGAAACAAATGCTATGGCTGCAGCAATAAAAATGGGAATTGATGCGAGCAATGAGTGTTTCTGAAGAATTCTGACATGAGAAAGAGTTATCGCAAAATAAATTATTGAAACGAAACTGAGAATCATAACAAAAAACAAAACCGTAACATAAACCGCATATGCGATAAGTTGCGTTGTTGAGGGGAAATCGCCAAGCATGGACATAAGGCTCTCAATCATGGATATTTTTTCCTGACCGATAATGTTTTCTGCAGTGTAGTTAAGCAAAAAGCCGCCCGTAAACATAAACACTATATAACTGAGAATGAGCCAACCGCCGTAAACAATAACCTTTGAACCGAGAAGTTGATTGCTCGAAACAGGCAGTGTAAAACTCAGGTAACCCTGCTGACCGAAAAGCGATTTGAAGAAATCGTAAACAACGAAAAAGAAGGTTACAAATATCAGCAGAAAGGATACAACTATCGAAATTGCGATTGATGCATTGTGAACAGTTGCAAGTTTTGCAGCAAACTCGGCACTGAGCGAATCTATTCTGCCGATAAACACACAGCCCGCAAACACAACAAGAAGAAGAGCAAGTGCAATATAAAAAAGGCTTATTACTCTTGCACTGGCAAGGAAATCGTTCTTTATAAGTTTAAAAAACTTGCTTTTGGGTTTAGAAACTCCAGTCAACGCTGAACACCTCCTTGAAAATATCGTTAATGGATTTGCCGCTGTTTGTAATGTTATCAACGGTATCCTGCATGAGCACTTTGCCCCTGCCTATCATAAGAATCGAGTCAAAAATTTCCTCAACATCCTGAATCAGATGAGTGGACATGAGAATGGTTGAACCCTCGGGTCTGTTTTTCAGTATGGTTTCAAGAATAAAATCTCTTGCCGCAGGGTCAACACCGCCCATAGGCTCATCAAGAATATAAAGTTTTGCGTTGCGGCACATAACAAGGATTAACTGCAATTTTTCCTGCATACCCTTGGACATTGTTTTTGCCTTCTGCTTATGAGGTAACTGGAAAACATCCAGCATATGCATTGCCTTTTCCTTATCAAAATCGTCATAAAAATCCGCTATGTAGTTAACAGCATCATCCGCAGTCATCCAACTTGCAAGATATGTTTTCTCCGGCAGGAACGCTACAAGCGCCTTGCTGATTTTTCCGGGTTTGTTACCGTCAATAAGCACCTCGCCCGTATAGTCATTGATAAGACCTGTAAGTATTTTTATCAAAGAAGTTTTACCGCTGCCGTTAGGGCCGAGAAGACCGATAATCTGACCGCCCTCAAAGCCAAAGGAAACATTTGACAAAACTTTCTGGCTGCCGTAAGACTTGCTGAGATTCTTAACGGAAATAATTTCAGACATTTTATCCTCCTGATTTTAGGTTTAAATGCACAGTTTCGCATTATAATCCATAATTAGGTATTATTATAACACCTTTAATTATAAAATAAAAGACTATTTTTACGAATTTTTACTTATAAATTAAATTATTTGTGAATATTGGCAGGCAAAAAAAAAAACGGCTTGCCAAAGCAAACCGTTTACTTTATTTTTACTTGTCTTTCTGCTGTTCCTCAAGCCTTGCCCAATGCCTTTTTATGCTCTTATCGGCTTCGGTATAGGCTTTTTCAAGCATTGATGATTTTCTTTCAATCTTATAATCCGAATCCCAGAGGTCATTATAAAACTCATCCAAATCCGCAGACGCTTTGTTAGCCGAAACCGTTAAGCGCCAGTCAAAATCATCCGCATTCTTGCCTGAATAATATACTGCACAGTAACCGTAAGGAGTATCAATTATCGCAGAATCTCCTGCTTTTCTTTCCGGAGCAAAAATCCAGTTGTCTATTTCAAAGAAATATTCACCTGTTCTGACGGTTGCCTGCCCCATGCCTCCGTTGTTTGTGCTGTAATCAAGGAAGCCTTTCTCCGTGCCGTCATTATTTTTCCAGTCTGTGTATGCTTTTTCCGCATCTTTAAAGAGATTGGCTCTGTCATCAGCCGCCATGCTGTCATCATATGCATATTCAAGAGTAATAACATTACAACTTGTGCTGAGGAATGCCGGAGTGTCGATATAAACAAGATACCTGAAAAACATTCCTTCAATCACCGCAATATCGCCCTTCTTGCGTGACGAATCAAATGCCCATGTGCCAACTTCTTCACCGTAAACCGATGAAAGTTTTTCTTTGGTTATAAAACCGCAATCGGTTGTAAATTCTGCATCATATCCGTCGGTAGGGTAATTCTTCCGTGCATATTCAAGGAACTCTTTTTCGTTTTTAACACTTTTTGCTTCTGCTTCGTTATATTCACCCTCAATGGGATAAACTCTTGCTCTGAGAACTTTGTAAGCATCAACATCTTCATTGAATGCTTTTTCAATCTCTGACTGCGAATAGCCGTCCCGGAGTTCATAAAACTTTTCATTTTCATATGCCTGAGCATAAGTTTCCATTATTGCTCTTGCCTTATACATTGCAGGAGTCAGACCTTCGCAATATACATTTGCAAGAGATTCTTCTGGAGTAATGCCTTCTCTTTGGCTTTTCTCTTCAACAACTTCACACTCTTCAATAACACTTGCAATTGATATAACATCAATCTCAGTGCCTGCTTCAACAGCCATATCAAACAGTGAATAGATTATTTTAAGCGAATCAATTGCATCGAGAGTAAACGACTCTTCCCATGTATAATCCTTCTGCGGAGGATTCTGTTCACCGGGCAGTTTTTCCGTATCGTAACCCGTTCTGTTCTGACCCGTTTGCTCAATTGAATACTGCACGGACTGGGTCTGCAAAGAATACATATCATAGTAGTTAAACACAAACTCGGGAACAGAAATTTTTCTGTCGCCAATTTCGAGCGCAACGCCGTATTTTTCGCACGCAGCCTTACTGTCAATCTCCGCCTGATTAAGGATTTCAACAAATTCAACGGGCAGTTTGGTTGTTTTGTATTTTGCATAAGTATACTGTGTGCCTTCATTTGGCAAAGTTTCAATTTCATGTGTTGACGGATTGTCCGTATTGCCGTCATTATTCTTTTTAATAAGTACAACCGCAACAACAACCGCAACTGCAAGCAACACTGCCACAGCCGCTATAACTATGCCCTTAACAGGTATGTTTTTCTTTGCAGGAGCCTTTTTTGATGCGGATTTTTTTTGATTTTTCTTTTTACTCATACAGATTTCCACCTCAGTTTTGCTTTCTGACTACTTTATATTCATCGAAAGGATTGAAATACGGGCATTCAAACGAACCTCCCTGCATAAAACGGTAAAGTTCATCCTCATCAAGATTGACAAGGCACTCATAGCACTCATACTCTTCGTTATAATCATAATAGGCACAGTTTTCGCAGATGTTTGAGCCTGCCATATTGCTCACCTCTCAGTAAATGGGAATAATTATTTCATATTCGGTTTTCTTCACACCGTCTGATCCGAGTTCCCTGAGTCTGGGACCGAAAAACATTCCGGGCGCCCTGCCTGCAGGATAAAGTTCAAGCAACGGCACCATAACAAACGCTCTTTCAAGCGCTCTGGGATGAGGCAGAGTGAGTTCATAACTTTCCGCCTTAAAACCGTCGTATAAAATAAGGTCAAGATCTATTATCCTCGGCTCGTTTTTCTTGTTTCTGATTCTGCCCATAGCCGCCTCAATTCCAAGGCATTCGCCCAAAAGAACGGCAGGGGAAACACTTGTTTCAATAAGTATTGCCGCATTTAAAAACTTATTTTCCGCCTCGCAGTCAACGGGCTCAGTTTCATAAACACCCGAAGCCTTCAGAATTTTAACTCCCGAAAGTTTCGCAATCGCCCTGATAGCCGCATTAATGTTTTCAATTCTGTTGCCGAGGTTTGTCCCCAGCGCAATTACTGCTTCGCTCATTTTAAGCCCTCTCTCTGAAAATTTCAACTCCGACATACTCAAAGTCCGCTTTTATGGGTGCTTCAGGTTTTTTCAACAGTATTCTCAGACTCTGAATTTTATCAAACTTTTCAAAAAGTCCGTCAGCAACTCTCTGAGCCGCCCTCTCAAGCAAATCATCTTTTTGAGAGGTAAAAATCCTGACAGTTTCCTTGATTATTTTTGCATAACTAACCGTATCTTCTACATTATCACTCACGCACGGCACACTGATATCAACCCAAGCATCAATATCAAAAACAAAATTCTGACCGTCAACCTTTTCCTCAGGGTTAACACCGTGATACGCAAATATTTTTAAATTTCTGATTAAAATTTTATCCATTAATTTTACCTCTGTAAATCGCATCCGCAACCCTTGCACCCTGAACAGCAGCAAAAGCATCATGAACGCGTATTATATCCGCTCCGCCTGCTATAGCCGCCGTATGTGCCGCAACAGTGCCTGCATCTCTTTTTTCGCTTTCCTGCGTTCCGCTTGCAGTGCCGATAAACCTTTTGCGTGAACCTGCCGCAAGCAAGGCAACGCCCTTGAATTTAAGCCACTGCGTATCTTTCAGGAGTTCAAGATTGTCTTCATAGCATTTGCCGAACCCAAGCCCCATATCAAGGCAAAGTTGGGATTTCGGCAAACCGCTTTGCGCGGCAAGGCTGAGTGTGTCAAGGAAAAAACGCCTTACTTCATTCACAACACCGTCAGGGTATTCGGCAGCCTGTGCCGAACCGCAGGGATTGTGCATAACAATATATCCTGCCGAATACTTCTTGCAAAGTTCGGCAATCTCCGGGTTAAATACTCCGCTGACATCATTTATTATATCTGCTCCCGCTTCAAGTGCCGCTTTTGCACAGATAGGATAAAAAGTATCAACCGATACCGCTGCGGAAAGTTCACCGCAAAGCACTTCAAGCACGGGCGCAAGCCTTTCTTTCTCTTCTTCCGCGGAAAGAATAACTGCATCGGGTCTTGTTGAATTTGCACCGATATCAATTATATCCGCTCCGTATTCCTGCATTTCAAGAGCATGTTCAACCGCCGCCTTGGGATTATTATACAGTCCGCCATCGGAAAACGAATCGGGTGTATAGTTAAGAATTCCCATTACATATGTTTTTTTGCCTAACGGAAA
Source organism: Oscillospiraceae bacterium (assembly GCA_015065965.1). Classification (GTDB taxonomy): domain Bacteria; phylum Bacillota; class Clostridia; order Oscillospirales; family Acutalibacteraceae; genus CAG-177. The sequence goes on along the minus strand of SVPH01000023.1, from coordinate 30,649 downwards.
TTCATGCTTACGGGCTTTGAACATTTTATATTCCTCCGGTGAGCAGAGAAATGGCTTCTGCGCGTGTTTTGGCATTGCTTCTCATTGTGCCTCTGAGAGCAGATGTCCTTGTCTGCGCACCCGAAGCCCTTGCTCCTCTCATAGTCATGCAAAGATGCTCGGCTTCAATCACAACCGCAACGCCCAGAGGGTTGAGGTTTTCATCAAGAAAATCCGCAATCTGTGCAGTCAGCCTTTCCTGAAGTTGAGGTCTTTTTGCGAAAGACTCAACAATCCTCGCAAGTTTTGAAAGGCCGATAACCTTGCCTTGCGAAGGAATATATGCTATATGAGCCTTGCCCATAAAAGGAATAAGATGATGTTCACACATAGAATAAAGCGGAATATCCCTTACTATAACCATTTCTTCATTTCCGCTCTCATTAAAGAGTTTGAGATGCCTTGAAGGATCATCCTCAAGCCCGGAAAAAATTTCCTCATACATTCTTGCAACTCGCGCCGGAGTTTCAACAAGACCCTCTCTGTCAGGGTCCTCACCGATAGCAATAAGTATTTCGCGCACAGCCGCTTCTATTCTTTGTTTATCCATAAAAAACTTCCTTTCCGTTACCTGCGTTCGGGAACAATTGTCATTGTACGCAAGGTCGGGTCAACAAAATAAGTCAATGAATTGATAGAAAATCTTACTTTTGTTTTTGATTTTGTCAAAGACAGCACATCATAAATTCTGCCGCCGTCAATCAAATCGTCAACGGCATTGTTATATGCGGTTTTTGAACCGAAGCGTATCTCCACAGAGCCGTTGCCGGCTTCAAGTTCCCTTGCCAAAAGTTCAGCAAGTCTGTTTTCGTTCTCCCTGCTGTAAGTTTCAAAATACTTTCCTGTTTTCACATAATAGTTTTCCGCCGTTTCTGAGCAATCAAAACTATAGGAAAAATCGGAATGAGTATCTGCAATCATTCCGTTGCTGAGATTGAAATATGCATATATTTTCACATTGTCGCCGTCTTCGTTAATCGGGTCATCCCATGTACAGTCAAGGTAATAATAGTTGCCCGAAATTTTAACGGCATTCCACATGTGTGGACCTTCTTTGCCGTTATAACTTTTTGATTTGCCGCTGAGAACGGCACTTTCAATACCCGCTCTGTCAAAAAGCAGTTTTGCCGCTTTTGAATATCCCTCACAAGCCGCTTCACCGTTAACCAGAGCACCGTATGCCGAAGAATACACATGTTCGTTTTCAACAAGCATATATCGGCAGTTATCAACTATATAATCATGTATTTCCAGTTCCGTCTGCCACTCATCGTTAGGATCAGAGAGCGACGAAACTACCTCGTTGCAGACCTTTTCAAGTTCTGCTTTGCGCTCTTCATATTCGTCTTTTTCAAAAATATATTCAATAAAACAACTTGTTTTGAAAACCTCTGTCAGCAGGGTGCATTTTCTGCCGACAAAAAACAAATCGGGATTATCACGAAGAAGAGCCGAGAAAACATTATCAAGTTGCTCAACATCTATTCTCGGAATTTTTATACTTTCAGGCATTGAATATATTTCCGTAAGAATATCGTTATAAGCGTGTTTTTCAATATCCGAGAGCCGATTATAATAGAATTTATACGGACTTCCTATATCCGTAAGTTCCTGCGGCGGCTCGGTTTCCAAAATATTTGCAATATGATTTTCATCGGGATTATCAATATATTTCTTTATTACCGTCAATGCTGCAACGCTAATAAAGATGAATATGATACACAGTAAAAGCGAAAAAAACTTTTTCATATTATTTCCTTATCGGTCAAGTAAATCCTCAGGTGTTTCAACCGTCTTCTTAAGTGTAAATCCGTTTTCGGCAAACACTTTTATTCCTTTCTCAGCGGAAGAAAAATCAACAATGGAAAGGTCAGTTTCAAGTGTGTTTGAAATTCTCGAAAAAATCGTGCCGAGTCTGCCTGAATTTGACGGTCTGAAAACCGAATCCAATATTTCGTTTGCGGCAGTTGCTTGCAGTGACCTGCCCCTGTCGCCAAGGGTACCGAGATAGCGGAGATATTTAAAAAGAGTATCACCTTTAAGGTTCTGCTTACCCTTTATAAGAATAACCGAAAACTCGCCGCTTTTATATTCAATCTGCTCAGGAACGGTTATATCAAAACCACCGAAATAGTTCACCATTGATTTGAATTTTTCATCATTGGCTCCTATATATCCGTCAATTTCAAGACCTAAATCGCCCTCAAGATATGCAACCAAATCTTTTATTCCTGCGGTCATAAAAATATTCCTGATGCTTTCGGTTTTTTCCTGACCCTTCATGGCATCCGATGCAACACTAATCCTCATATCAAGGTCAAGGGCACAGGAAGTTACCCTTCTTTCAGGTAATTTAAAATTAACAAGCCACGCAAAACGAAGACGGTCATTTGAACTGTCCGCACACCAGAAAAGATAGGTTTTGCTTGCTTCTGTTTCCTCTTCGGGAGCCTGTGTTTCTGCTTGCTGAGTTTCAGTTTCCGCATTGCCGCCCAGCGCACTTTTAACGTCAAAATCGTATTTGCTGAGAATGGCGAATATTGAAATTGCAAGTATACCGACAACGCAGGCAGTCAGAATTGCGGCAAATTTCTTTATATCGCCGCTGCTGCTCTGCCTGTTTGTTCTGAACATTATATTTTTAGGCTTTTTTGCCATAATTAATCACTTACCTTAATTAGTATCGCCGCAGTATTCCCCTCCAGATAAAGTTCCCTGCCGCTGACAACTCCGCCCGTCAGAGCCGTAAAGCCCTCCTCAGGCAAGGTATAAACAATATGATGACTGTTGCGGTTTGCAACGGTCATTATTCTTTCTTTCTCATTCCGTCTTTCATACGCAACGCAGCCGAGAGCCGCAGAAACGGGAACAAAGTCACCCTGTTCAAACACTCTGTGTTCTGAGCGGAGCCTGCCGAGGAAGCGGTAATGCTCAATAAGTTCTTTGTCCTCTTTATCCCATGGGAAACAGCCTCTGTTGAACGGATCTTCACCGCCGTCAACACCTGCTTCATCGCTGTAATAGATACACGGCACACCGGGCAAAGTAAACTGCATCGTTGAAATAAGTTTGAGCAGTATTTTACCGAATTCTTTCTGCTCATCTGTCAGACCGCCCCTGTAGCGGTCAAGGTGGCTGCTATGATAGTTTCCGCCTGTTGCAAGCCTGCTGAGTACACGGCAGGTATCATGAGTGCCTATATGGTTCATAAGGCAGTCAACCGCAGGTTTGGGATAATTCTCACAAACTTCCGAAATCCTGTCATTGAATCCCTCTGCAATACCGCTGATTGCGAAATTGATAAGCGCATCGGCAAAAGGATAGTTCATAACAGAATCCAGTTGCGCACCGAGAAGATAACGCCTTCTTTGACTGTAACTGATTTTGTTTGACGCATCCTCCCATACTTCGCCGAGAATATACGCATCTTCTTTTTCCGTTCTGACGGCTTTTCTTAATTCATCGAGGAATTTATCGGGCAGTTCATCCGCAACATCAAGTCTCCAGCCGCTTGCACCTGCTTTGAGCCACTTACGGAGAATTCCGTTTTCACCTGCGATATATTCAATATATCCGTCATTTTCCTCATCAATTTCAGGCAGGATATCAACACCCCACCAGCAACTGTATTTATCGGGAAATTCTTCAAATTTATACCATTCATGATACGGCGATTCTTCGCTGTTATATGCACCGACCGAATCATATCTGTTTTCTTTGTTAAAATAAATGCTGTCTGCGCCCGTATGGCTGAAAACACCGTCGAGCACTATTTTAATGTTTCTCTTTTCCGCCTCTTTGCAAAGATGCGAAAAATCTTTTTCACTGCCGAGCAAAGGGTCGGTCTTTTCGTAATTTGCGGTATCGTAACGGTGGTTGGACTGCGCCTCAAAAATCGGGTTTAGATAAATGCAGCCTACGCCGAGAGATTTGATGTAATCGAGTTTTTGCTCAATTCCTTTGAAATCTCCGCCGAAGAAATCGTACTTGTTTATTTTTCCGTCACCGTCAGGGTTCCACATCGGCTCATTTCCCCAATCCGAACGGAGAACTCTGTCATCGGGAACATCGGATTTTTCTTCACCCGAGTTACAGAAACGGTCAGGAAAAATCTGATAGATAACCGAGCCTTTTACCCAATCCGGCGTTTTGAAATCCTTTGAATAAACGGTTAACTGAAAACTTTTACCGTCAGAAGAAAGTCTGCCTGTTGAGCCGTCGAATCTGGTTATGAGCACACCGCCGCTTTTTTGCGCAATTGCAAAATGATACCAATACAGGCCTTGTTCCTCGGGGATAAAACTGACCTTCCACCACTCCTCGGCATTGCCTTCCAATCTCTCCCATATCATAGGATAAACAGAGGATTTTCCGCTGTCGGAATTAAGAATAAGGCTTGCTCCCGTGCAGCATATGCTTCTGGGCAGAACTATTCTGATTGTAACTTTTTCACCCTCACGCACAGCGCCGAAGGGAGTTTTATGATAACTCAACCTTGAGTTATAGGGTATAAAATCCATTGTGTCATTCCTTAAAAAATTATATGAGCAGGTACGGCTTCATAAGGCAACTCTGTAATTCTTATAAAAACATCTGTTGCAAAATAGCCTGCGCCTATGAGAGCAAGCAAACCTGCAGTAATAAGAATTGCCGAAACAATTTTTTTGCTTCTGACCCTTTCTTCATAACTCGGCCCTTCGCCGAAACGATCCGAGAAATCGGTTATACTCTTACGCTGAGAGGGCTTGAGCGTTTTTTCTATTTTTCCTATCTGCGGCATTGCGCTTCACCTCTCATCCAAAAATATTTTTGTCCGTAAAACCTGCAAAAGCAAGTGAAATCATTGCAACATAAAAAAACATTGCAGGTGTTCCCTTAAATGCTTCGGGGATTTCATCGTTCTCTGCTATAAGTTGTGAACCCCTGTTTATGAGCGTTGCCGCAACAACAAAGGCAATGCCCGCGCCAAGACCCGAGCCTACACTGCCTGCAAGAGAATATGCAGCCGAGTTGTTGATATGCGGAATGGCAAACACCAGCGTGTTGAGCGCAGCGATGCCCAAAGAACCCAGAAGATTATCCGACGCTCTGAACACAAATTTCGCAAGCACAGCAACAACAACATAAACTGCCGCAAGCACAGCACCGTAAATAAGGGCGCGTACGGCATAACTTCTGTCTGTTTCTGCCGGAACAAGGTCAATCAATCCGCAAAAGAAACTCGTGGCAACCGAAAATCCCGAAATCATAACGGCAAATCTGCCGAAAGTTCCCGGTTTGGTGGAAACTCTGATTGCCTCACTCATACCGAGACCCGAACTCAGAACAAGGTTTTGCACAAACACCGTGTAAAAAGCGGTCAGAATCAATTCGGAAATCATCTTCATTGTCCGTCCCCCTTTTCATCAAGGTTTATGCCGAGAGACCTGAGAAATTCATCAATCTCCGCTTCGGTCTTTATTTTTATATCATCGGCATCGGTTTTCGGTTCATCAATTTTTTCTTTGAGTGTTTCAACCGGTTCCGTAATCTGCACTTCAACGGGAACAGGCTGAGGTTCGTTCGCTTCGGCCACTGCTTTATCTGCCTTCTTTTTTGCAACAGGAGCACTCACTTCAAGGTATTCCGGATGTCTTTTTGAAATGAATGTTTTAAGCCCTGCCGCCATAAATCCGAGAATAATAAGACAACCGAAAGGCAGCAGCATTCCTTTGAATGATATGGGCAGATTGAGCGCAATTCCGCCGATTGATGAGTTGCCGAGTATCTCTCTGATTGTGCCGACCAAAAGAAATATTACAGATGCGCCTATGCCTACCGCCGCTGCATCATAGAATGCCAACCTGACGCTGTTTTTGACAGCAAACTGCTCGCAGTGAACCGCAACGACGGAATTGATTGCAATAAGCGGAATATATATTTTCATGCCAAGGCTCAGGTTTATCAGTGTCTTTGTTTCAATATACCAAAGCACCGGACAAATCAGCAAAAGACCGATAACAAGATAAAGCGGAACTCTTGCCCACCGTGGAATACTTTTGAGAATTGCGCTTGCGATAACACAGACTATAATAAGTTCCGTGCAGGCAATGGCTGACAGCATTACCGCGCTTTTAAGCGTTGTTGATGCCGCAACAACGGGGCAAAGACCCACAAGTTGAACAAGCACAGGGTTAAATATAACTGCACCCTTTATAAAGACTTCTTTAAACGAAAGATTGTTGCTCATTTCTCCGCCTCCTTTCTTTTAAAAGGAACTGCCTTTACGGCAGACGGAAGTTTTTTGACAACGGAATCAATAACGGGTGAAAATCCGTTTGCAAGAAGAACGGCAAAGCAAACGGTTTCTTCATATGTGCCAACAGTACGCATAAGCATACAGAACACTCCGCCGACTGCACCGTATACAAATCTTGTGAGCCGTTTTTCGGGCAAGGCAGCGTAATCCGTAATCAGAAAAACCGCAGCAAAAAGCAGAGAGCCTGCGGAAAGTTCAAGAACAACGCTCGTAAAAGCATTGGCATTGATTCTCGGAAAAACTGCCGCATACAAAACGCAGGCAGCGATAAATCCCGCTGTTGCAAAAAGCGCTTCTTTTCTTCTGAACGCCAAAAACACAAGGCACGCAAGCATCAGCAAACCGCAGCCTGTACCCATAGGTCCTGCAACATTACCGCTGAGAATATCAAAAGTGTTTATTGTATCAAGATAAACAGCATTTCCCTGTGTAAGAAGCGAACCGAGAGAATGATTTCCAAGCAGTTTATCTGCAGAATTATATGAATAATCAAAAATCTGCTCTTTGAAACATACAGTTGCGAATGCAAAACCTGCCGCTGCGGGCACAAACGGCGCTCTGAGCGATCCCCCAAAAGGTATTTTTGCCGTTATAACTGCAAATACACTTGCAACCGCAGGCACATAAAGGGAAATGCCTGCAGGCATCATCAGCGCAATCGCCGCACCGATAAAAACATTGCTCAGGTCTTTAAGTAAAAAGTTTTTTCTCAAAAACGCACTGAAAATAAGGTCGCTTAAAACCGCACTCAGCACGCTGACTGCAATAACCGCAAGCGCCCTTGTTCCATAGAATATTACAGAAAGAGCAATCGGAGCAACAAGCATCACAAGATAATCGCCGTAAAGTTTTGACGCTTTTACCGTTTTCTGTTTGGTTTGGTTATTTGACAAGGTTTTTCACCCCTGAAATTCCATTATTTATTCATTGCATACTTGCCCCGAAAAGCATAATATATTACATAAGAACACTTTAGGAGGCGCTATATGAAAATCAATTCCCCCGGCGATGACAAAATCACCGTTGACCTGACCAAACAGGATATGCTGGAACTTGATATTACATATGAGGATATGGATTATTCCACAATAGAAACAAGAAGAGTTATATGGACACTTCTTGATGAAGCGGGCAAAGTGCTCGGTAAAGAAGTTGACCCGTCACGCAGAATGATTATTGAAGCAATCCCCAAAAGCGAGGGAGGCTGCGTTCTTAATTTCACCATTCTTGACTCAAAGAGAAAAACTTTCCCTCAAAAACAACTTCTCAAAAAGCAGTGTGAAAGTATCATCTGCGAATTCGAGAATCTTGAATTGCTTTACAGAGCCGCTGAGGGTTACAGAGGCTGCGCCGAAAGCAGTCTTTATGAAAGCGGCGGCAAATACCGCCTTATTCTGAGCGGACTTTGCGATGCAAGAGATATACGCCAGTATTTCTCCGAATTTTCTAAAGTTACAAACTGTGACCGCCTTATTTGTGAACACACAAAAGAACATTGGCGCACGCTTATTGCTCAGAATGCAATATCCACATTAACAATCGGCTGAATATGCTTTTTCGGCAAGAATACGCAAATTCTCAATTGCTTTTGCTGCATCCTCTGCGCCGAAAACAGCACTGCCTGCAACAAAAATGTTTGCTCCCGCCGCCGCTGCGGTTTCAACTGTTTTTTCGTTGATTCCGCCGTCAACCTGAATATCAACCGAAAGACCTCTGCGTTCAATCTCACGGCGCAGGTTCTTAATTTTATCCATTGTTTCAGGCATAAATGACTGACCGCCGAAACCGGGTTCAACCGTCATAACAAGCACCATTGAAAGTTTATCAAGCAAAGGAAAAACTTCTTCTGCCGCCGTTTTGGGCTTTATGCTCACGCCTGCCTTGCAGCCGCATTCAATAATTTTTTCAACAGTTTCATCGGCAGGCGAGGAACTTTCAACATGAAAAGTGATAATATCCGCTCCGGCTTTTTTGAAATCTTCGATATACTTAAGGGGTTCATCAATCATAAGATGAACATCAAAAACAAGGTTTGTTTTTGTCCTGATGCTTTTAATAACAGGCGCACCGAAGGTGATGTTAGGCACAAATCTGCCGTCCATAACATCAAGATGAAGGTAATCAGCACCGCATTTTTCCATTCTTTCGCTCTCTGCTCCGAGTGCAGAAAAATCGCTTGCAAGAACTGACGGAGAAATTTTAATCATCGGGCACTCCTCCTTATAATAATTAATTCATTATAACAGTTTTATCCGTTAAGGTCAACAATTTAAAAATAAGTTCATATAAACTTTATATTATTTATAAAAAACAGACTTCGCCTTTTCGCCGGTGAAGTCTGTACTTTTTAAAATCTTATGATTTCAACAATTATTCTGCCTTTTTTGGAAACGGCAGAGCAATCCTCAACAATTATCCTGCCTTTTCTGCGAAACACTATTTTGTCGCCTGCCGCAACTTTTTTATCGGGCTTTGTGCATTCAACATCATTCACAAAAACAGTGCCGCTTTCTATAGCATCCGAAGCATCGCCTCTTGATACTCGGAAAGCGTTCTTCACAACACTGTCAAGCCTCATGGATGAAACGGTAAAACTGTCAGGAACGCCTGCCGATTTTGTGCATTCCCTTGCCTGAGAAACAGGGATGATTTCAGCCTTGAGCGTACCTCTGCCTGCTTTATCCATATTTTCGATTATGAACGGTGCAATCTTTGAAAGCACAGCCATTTTACAGCCGTTTTCGCTGACGGTGATATCACCCGTAAGTTCACGCTTAATCCCAAGCCCCATAAGGGCTCCGAGGTAATCTCTGTGACCAAGCGCCGGCGAAAATTTATCCTTTTCAATGTTGATAACGGCAAGTGGATTATCCTCGGGGTTTTCATCAAAATACGCACTTAATTCATCTGCATTTTCCGCTGAAACGTATTCGGGCAAAAACACAGCAACCGTGCGTTCTGCGCCGTCAAAAATGCCATAAAAAATCATTTTTACATCGGCATATTGCAGCCGCATTTCCGCCGCAACCGAACGCTCATGCATATCAAGAAATCCGCTGTTGGTTATCATTGAATTCTCACTGCACTGCCTCGCTTTATCTTCAATTTTTGCAAGCAAAAGTTTATCTTCCGAAGTCATTTTTTGCACCTTTACAGATTAATTCCGTTCCAGAATTTTTCGATTTCTTCTCTGGTCGCAGCCACAGAGCCCTGTATCATCTCGGGCTTGCCGCCGCCTCTGCCGTTACACGCGGAATTAAGTTCTTTTCCGACGGCGCGCAAATCAGTGTTTCGGCTTGTTACGGCATATTTATATCCGTTTTCGTCATCGCCCGAAAAAACTGCCGCAACCTCAACCTTATCCGCAAGCAAATCGCTGAAAACCCTTGCGTCATCAGCGTTTCCGCCATCATCAAACACACAGCATTGCTTGCCTTCAAAGTTCTTTGCCTTGAGTTCAAAAAGTTCTTTTTTAAGTTGTGAATTCTTATATCTTACCTCTTGAAGTTGTGCCTGCACACGCTCAACAGCCTGTGTAATTTCATTGGTTTTTGCCTTCAGCAAAGCGGAAATTTCATGAACGCTTTTGTTCTTTTCGCAGTAATCTTCAAGTGCCTTTCTGCCGATTTGCAGAGTAATTCTTACGCCCTGTTTATAGTTCATAACGGAAATAACCTTAATTATGCCGACCTCGCCCGTAAAAGCAACATGAGTGCCGCAGCAAGCGCATAAATCAATACCCTCAACCGATGTCAGACGCACCTGACCCTCAATCTCTTTTTTACTTCTGTAATCGTAATTTTCAAGTTCTTCTTTTGAGGGATAAATAGATTTTACGGGGATATTCGCATAGACGGCTTCGTTTGAAAGTTTTTCAATTTTTTCAAGTTGCTCTGCAGTCACAATACCGTTAAAATCAACGGTTATACTGCTTTCACCCATATGAAAACCGACATTATCCAGGCCGCACATTGCATGCAGCACGCCCGAAAAAATGTGCTCACCCGTATGCTGCTGCATATTGGCAAAACGCTTTTCAAAATCAAGTTTACATTCAACCTCACCGCTGACTTTTTCACGGCAGATATGAACAACATCTTCGCCTCTTTCAACAGTATCGATAACCTCTGATTCACCTATATAACCAGTATCACCCGGTTGACCGCCGCCTTCGGGGAAAAATGCGGTTTTATCAAGAATAACCTCATATCCTCTTTTGCTCTCATCACAAGATATAACCGCCGCCGTAAATTCTTTTATATACTGATCTTCATAATAAAGTTTCTGTGTCATAATAGTCTCCTCGTCAATTAAGTAAGCACATAATATCACAATATTCCGACAAAATCAAATCGTTATTGACAGCAAAGAAAAAAATTGATATACTGTTACACAATTTGTAACAGGAGAAGATAAAATGAAAAATTATATTCAACGTCTGAAAGATAATTGTTCTGCAAAACGGTTCATCTTTTGGTGGATTATCAGAGCAAGCCTTATTTTTGCCTTTATCAAAGGATTTTTTCCTGCGGAAGGTGAAGCATTTGACATAACAGATCCCTTGCAGGTCGGTGCAAACTTCCTCGCCACCTTCGTATGGGAAGTTTTTATGGCGTTCCCTAAAAAGAGCATTTTCCGCTACATGCCGTCATCAATACAGTCAATCCTCAGCGTTTTGGTATGGTGCGGCTCATTCGGCGGAAAATTTCTTAACCTGTATTACGATTCAAGGTGGTGGGATGTTGCCCTCCACTTTGTCGGCGGCGCAGTCTGCGTAATCTTCGGATATGAAATAGTATGCGCCATTCTGAGATGCAAAAAATCAACAGCACCTATGACTCTTGTATTGCTCGCATCGGTCGGATTTTCGTTCCTCGCCGCAACCTGCTGGGAAGTTTTTGAGTTTTCATTTGACCAGATTGCAGGCATGATGGGCGGTTATCCCGGCGATTCTCAGCACTGGTCGCTCGCTCTCGCTCTCGGAACGCCCAAAGAGCAAACTCTGTTTGACCCAATCGTTGCGGAGCGTTGGCCTATCATGGATACGATGGCGGACATCGTGCTCAATACCGTTGGTGCGGTTATTGCATATTTCATAGTTAAAGCAAAACCTTACCGCCATTTAAATGCAACCGAACTTAAGCCCATCGGTAAAACAGAAAAGAAAGAAGCCGTAACGGCATAAAACAAAGCCTGCATCGCTGCAGGCTTTCATTTTTATACTTTGTATTCAAATGTCTGCTCTTTTTCAAGCGCTTTGAGATATCTGCGGCATTCTTCCTTCGCTTTCTCCAAATCAAGGTCAAGGTAATTGCCGCATTCTTTCCTTGTGTTACCGAAAACTTCGCCCTCATAAGCAATGATATCGGCAAGGATTTTCTTTGTAATTTCAAGGATTTTCGCGTTATCCGCATTGCGCACAAGCAGGTAAAATCCCGTTCTGCAGCCCATGGGACCGAAATAAATAACATCATCCTTTATTTCAGAATTTCTCACAAAGGTTGCAAACATATGCTCAACGGTGTGAGCCGTTGTTGTGTCCATAAAATCGCCCGAATTCGGCACACGGGTGCGCATATCATAAGTAGTGATATCGCCGTCAATGCGTGAAACGTAAATTCCCTCCGTAAGAAGGTCGTGGTCAACTGTGAAGCTTGTTATTCTGTTCATTCCGATTTTCCTTTCTTCTTTTATGTAACGCCGTGATAAATGACCATAGCGGTAAAATATAGAGGAATACTGCCGTCAGCACCGATGCAGTCGGTGCGCCCGACGAGGTAAGGGGTACAGCCGCGGCAATTGACCACGGAACAAGGGGAGATATGACAACCGCCGTGTTTTCAAGATTGATTGCCGCCGTATTTTTTTCTTTTTCCGCACCGTCGCAAAGCTGATGGGTAAGGATAATTGCAAGGGTCTGATTGCAGGAAATAAGCGAGGTGAGCACAGAGGTCACCGCCGTTGCACCGAAAGGCGTGATTTTTTTGCCGAGAGAGGATATTTTTTCTTTCAGCGAATCAAGCAGACCCGTTGCGGCAAAAATACCCGAATATGCCGATGATATGCAAACTATCGCCGTTGCGTTGAGCATGGAAACCAATCCGCCGCCGTTCATCATATGGCTGAGTGCCTCGGTTTCCGCCTTGTAGCCGAAAATCAGGGTTTTCAGCGTTTCAATAATTTCCATATCCTGAACGGCAATGCCGATTACGGATGCGGAAACAAGGCTTGCCAGAAGCACGTATTTTGTTTTGACACGGAAAAGTGAAAGCGCAAGTATCACCGCCGCAGGTATTACCGCAAGGGGATGCAGATTGAATTCCGCCGAAAACATCGACTTTATGTCGGGCATCGCACCCGAATCCCCTGCCGTTATGCCGAGGGCAAGATAGATTATGCAAGCAAGAGCCGTAGGCACAGCCGCCGTGCGGAACATGTTTTTTATGTTTGTGAAAATATCGGTTTTGGTAAGCTCAGAAACAAGCAGCGCACTTGTTGAAACGGGCGAGCATCTGTCGCCCCAAAGCGCACCCGAAAGCATTGCGCCGCCAACGATAATCGGGTTCAGCCCCATTGATTTTGCCATCGTCATGCAGATAACACCCATGGTTGCCGATGTGCCGAAAGATGTACCCATAAGGAACGACACCAGTGCGTTGAGCACAAAAGTCATCAACACAAAAATCTGCGGGCTGATAAGTTCGGAAGCGGAACAGATGATAAAAGCGATTGTACCCGATTCACGCCACGACGCAGTGAGCAGACCGATAAGCAAAAAATTGATAAGAATGTTTTTTGAGGTTTTTATGCCTCCGAAAATCATTTTGAATATTTCTTTGAACGAATGCTTTTTTATCTTTGCATACGCGCTGAAAACAACCAATCCCACACCCAGAGCATAAAGCACCGAAAGGTCAAATATGACACACAAAAGCAGGGCAAGGCAGAACAGCGCCAGAGAAACAATTTCCATATAATACGACCGTTTCTTTCAAAAAAATTCGGTGCGGAATAAATCCACACCGATTATATATCATGCTGCTGATTTTTTCAACCTTCCGAACGCAAATCTAAAATAAAACACAAAAAATCAGCCAATATGTAAATTGTTACTAAAAACAAATGGTAAATTTCTTATATATTTTCTTAAAAATGTATGGAAATTTCCTTTTTCCTATGATATAATCATTGATGGCTTATTCTGTTTGAATAAGGATTAATTTGTTTATTATTATTTTGGAGGTAGATACCAATGGCTTACAAGTACGTTTATTTGTTCTCCGAAGGCGATGCTTCAATGCGTGAAACCCTCGGCGGCAAAGGCGCAAACCTTGCAGAAATGACCAAAATCGGTCTCCCCGTTCCTCAGGGCTTCACAATTTCAACAGAAGCATGTACAAAGTACTATGAGGACGGCAGAAAGATCAACGATGAAATCCAGGCTCAGATCATGGAATACATCGTTAAGATGGAAGAAATCACCGGCAAAAAGTTCGGCGATAAGGAGAATCCTCTCCTCGTTTCAGTTCGTTCAGGTGCTCGTGCATCAATGCCCGGCATGATGGACACAATCCTTAACCTCGGCCTTAACGAAGAAGTTGTTGACGCTATTTCAGCAAAGAGCGGCAACCCCCGTTGGGCTTGGGACTGCTACAGAAGATTTATCCAGATGTACTCCGACGTTGTTATGGAAGTCGGCAAGAAATATTTTGAAGAACTCATCGACAAGATGAAGGAAGAAAAAGGCGTTACTCAGGACGTTGAACTCACTGCTGATGACCTCAAAGTTCTCGCAGGTCAGTTCAAGGCTGAATACAAGAACAAGATCGGCGCAGACTTCCCCTCAGATCCCAAAGAGCAGCTCATGGGCGCTGTTGAGGCTGTTTTCCGTTCATGGGACAACCCCCGTGCTAACGTTTACCGCCGTGACAACGATATCCCCTACTCATGGGGTACAGCAGTTAACGTTCAGATGATGGCATTCGGCAACATGGGCGACAACTGCGGTACAGGCGTTGCTTTCACTCGTGACCCCGCAACAGGCGAAAAAGGCCTTATGGGTGAGTTCCTCACCAACGCACAGGGCGAAGACGTTGTTGCAGGCGTTCGTACTCCCATGCCCATCGCTGAGATGGCTGAGAAGTTCCCCTCAGCATTCGAGGAGTTCAACAAAGTTTGCGCTATCCTTGAAGACCACTACAGAGATATGCAGGATATGGAATTCACCGTTGAAGACGGCAAACTCTATATGCTTCAGACAAGAAACGGTAAGAGAACTGCTAAGGCTGCTCTCAAGATCGCTTGTGACCTCGTTGACGAAGGCATGATCGACAAGAAGCAGGCTGTTGCAATGATCGATCCCAGAAACCTTGACACTCTTCTCCATCCCCAGTTTGATGCTAAGGCTCTCAAGGCTGCTACTCCCGCAGGCAAGGGTCTCGGCGCATCACCCGGCGCTGCATGCGGTAAGGTTGTTTTCACTGCTGAAGATGCAGAAGCATGGAACGCAAGAGGCGAAAAGGTTGTTCTCGTTCGTCTTGAAACTTCACCCGAAGATATCACCGGTATGAAGGCTTCACAGGGTATCCTCACAGTTCGTGGCGGTATGACCTCACACGCAGCAGTTGTTGCTCGTGGTATGGGTACTTGCTGCGTATCAGGTTGCGGCGATATCAACATGGACGAAGAAAACAAGAAGTTCACTCTCGCA
Source organism: Oscillospiraceae bacterium (assembly GCA_015065965.1). GTDB lineage: Bacteria > Bacillota > Clostridia > Oscillospirales > Acutalibacteraceae > CAG-177. The sequence goes on along the minus strand of SVPH01000023.1, from coordinate 15,602 downwards.
GGCAAGACCTATGTTGAAGGTGACTATATTTCAATCGACGGCTCAACAGGTAACATCTACGACGGCATCATCCCCACAGTTGACGCTGAAATCGCAGGTGAGTTCGGCAGAATCATGGCTTGGGCTGACGAATTCAGAACCCTTAAGGTTCGTACAAACGCAGATACACCCGCTGACGCTAAGAAGGCTCGTGAACTCGGCGCAGAAGGCATCGGCCTTTGCCGTACAGAGCACATGTTCTTCGAAGCAGACAGAATCGCTGCATTCCGCGAGATGATCTGTGCAGATACAGTTGCTGAAAGAGAAGCAGCACTTGATAAGATCCTTCCCTATCAGCAGGGCGACTTTGAGAAACTCTATGAGGCTCTTGAAGGCAACCCCGTAACAATCAGATTCCTCGATCCTCCTCTCCATGAGTTCGTTCCCACTGAAGAGGCTGACATCGCAGCACTTGCAGCAGCACAGGGCAAGAGCGTTGAAGATATCAAGGCTGTTATCTCAAGCCTTCACGAGTTCAATCCCATGATGGGTCACAGAGGCTGCCGCCTTACAGTTACCTATCCCGAAATCGCTGCAATGCAGACAAAGGCTGTTATCCGTGCAGCAATCAATGTTAAGAAGGCTCATGCAGACTGGAACCTCGTTCCCGAAATCATGATTCCCCTTGTTGGCGAAGTTAAGGAACTTAAGTATGTTAAGGATATCGTTGTTAAGACTGCTGATGCTGAAATCGCAGCAGCAGGCGCTGACCTTAAGTACGAAGTTGGTACAATGATCGAAATCCCCAGAGCATGTATCACTGCTGACGAAATCGCTAAGGAAGCAGACTTCTTCTGCTTCGGCACAAACGACCTTACTCAGATGACATTCGGCTTCAGCCGTGATGACGCCGGTAAGTTCCTCAATGCTTACTATGATACAAAGATCTATGAGTTCGATCCCTTTGCAAAACTTGACCAGAACGGCGTAGGCGCTCTTATGGAAATGGCTGTTTCAAAGGGTAAGGCAAGCGGCAAGAACCTCCACTACGGTATCTGCGGCGAGCACGGCGGCGATCCCTCATCAGTTGAATTCTGCCACAAGATTGGCCTCAACTATGTATCATGCTCACCCTTCCGTGTTCCCATCGCTCGCCTCGCAGCAGCACAGGCAGCTATTAAGGGATAAGGGAAATCTCCCGCAAAAAACCGATAATTTCAGCCTTAAGTTGGTTGATATGAGCCTGACCAAAGATTTCGCTTTTGACTACATCAAAACCAAGTCAATGGTTGACCATTTCAAACTTTCCAAATGGCAGGATATGAATATCGGTGTCTATATCTAAATGATGAACTCCGTTTATCGAGCAATCGGTAAACGGAGTTTTTGCTTTTGCGCATCAAAAAAATCATAAAATTTTTCAAAAAACTCTTGACTTGCCCCAAGGTCAACATTGTATACTGAATTTGTAAGGAGGCAATTCAATGGGATATAAAGTAAAATGGGTAGAAGAGCATCTTGGAATTACCCGAAAAGCATTAAGGGTTTTCGAAAGCGTAGGGATTATGCCGAAAAACGGAGCCTGTAAACATGAATCCAGTAAATACAGAGATTATACCGAAGATGATATTGATAGGCTATGGGCAATTCGAGTTATGCAAGGTATGGGATATACATTAAAAGAGATTAGTCAAATGATTTCTGATGAAGCGTTTGATTTTGATAATTCCATTGCTGAAAAAATCAAAGAGCTTGAAAAGGAAAAGAAAAAACTCGAACAGCATTTGGGTTATGCTAAAACCATAAAAATGACTGGTCGTTTCCCTGCCCGTCCTGCAAAAATGGGAGAAACTAAATTTGAAGATTTTCAACAACAAGCTATTGAAGGTTGGAATATTTCAGATGACCCACAAGCATTAGAATATCAAAAAATTGCTGAATCAGTTTTATCAAAATCTCCAGAGGAGTTTGATGATTCGGATATAGGCCGAATGTTTTCTTTCTTTGAAGAAATATCGGCTATGGATGTTGACAGACTTTTAATTGAATATGTTTTGCCAAAAGCAATTGTTAAAAGAAAATTACTTGGACCAGATCATCCGGATATTCAGTTGATGATAAAGATAATTTATGAAAATCAAGCTACTTTAATTGAAGAACATACATTATCAAAAAAGTTCTTTAGTCGTTATTATTCTTCAAGTTACATATGTGGAGATATAGCAAAAATGAAATCCAGCGAATTTACAGAGGAAGAGCGCTTATTCATTGCTGAGTCAATAGCTGTTTTTGTTGGGTACAAAAGCTACGATGCACTTTTAGAAGAGGAGGCTAAATATGGAGGATAAAAGAAAATTTATCGCTTGGATAAAGTCACATAAAAAACAACTTATTATCGCAGGTATAAGTATTACAACACTTATTGTAATTGTTGTTGGAATAAAAAATAAATCTGAGATAATTAAATTATGGGGTGCTTTACAAGAGAAAATCAAAAGAGGAGGCATTTATAGTTCAAAGTGGCTTGAAACTGCGACTGATTTAGAACTTGATTTAGAACGCGAAAAGATTAGAGTTGCATATTGCTCTTCGGGGACAGATAACCGTGCGGCTTCATTGCTGCAAAATTTATTATGGCGATTTGATCAAGAGATCAGCAAAAGAGCATGGGGCAATAAAACTCCGCACGCACCAACTATCCACCGTGAACACGGGTGGTATCTAACAAATAATGAATAAATTAAAATGTGATTGATTTAAAAGATTATATAATGAAACTCTTGATAACAGCGGATGATGAAGATTATCTTTCGTGAGAATTCTAATAATTGAAATTTTAAAGGAGAAAATTTATGTCAAAGTACTACATTGATTTAATTGATTCAGAAGGTAATGTTATCGACACAGACGACGAAGTGTTCGATAATGAAGCTGATGCAGAGGATTATGCTGATGAATGCAATAACGCATTTGCAGAAGGTGCTGAAATCCTTGAAGACGACGATGATTACATGGATCCCGATGAATATGAATATGTAGTTAGAGAAGAATGATTAGCAACCCAAAAGCCGCCTTTGGGCGGCTTTTTCTTATGTTCTACATCCTCGACAAATCCGTAATTACATTATAATATTATCTCGCAATCAAAAATAATGTAATGAAAGGATTGATTTTATGGAAAACAAACTTACCTACACCAAAGTCGGAGATTATTACATTCCGAACCTGACAATCAAACCGTCACCGCCTATCGGCAAATACGGCGGAATGCGCCGTGATTATCTTCGTAACCACAGACCTGCACTCTATAACCGTTTGATACTCCGAGAACGACTTCAAGAACATTGTGCCGAAATTAACGAAGCAATCCAAAACCGTCTTGATGTTCTTATTCCACAGATTGCCGAATCCGCAGGAGTAACCGAAAAATTAAAAGAAACCGACCAGATGAAATGGGTCGGACTAATGAATACCTGCAAAGCTCAAGCCGAAGAAATTGCTTTCGCCGAGATCCTTTATGTGTAATTTTAAAGTAGTGTAATGCATAATCCCCGTTTTTGACTATCTAGGTCATCTTATATTCAGATTCAAAAAATCTGCAAAAATGCCCTTATATATCAACGCTTCCAGACATCAAATCATTACATCCAACCTGCCAATCACAAATCCCGTAGGTTCATACATTTTAGTACAAACCTCAGTCAAGAAAAATAGCCGCCCGAATTTTATGTTCGGACGGCTTTGCTGTTTATTTATCAAGACCTTCAAAGAAATCATCATATGAGCAATTATAATATTTCTTAAGCTCAACAATCACGCTTGCTCTGATGTTCAATTCGCCTGCTTCGTATTTTGCATAAGTTGTTCTACCAATGTCACAACCTCTGCGCTGTAATTCTGCACATAGCTTTTCTTGTGAAATCCCAACGCTATCACGAAGCCTTCTGAGATTTGTTCCGAGATTCAAATCTCTTCTGATTTTCTGTTCCATAACATAACCTCACCATTATAATTGACCAGTATTGGTTGCAACTATTAAGTATTGTATGTTATATTTAAAGAAAACATTGTCCGTTATACTGGTCAATTATCGAGGTGAATTTATGGTTTGCACCTTTTTCGGTCACAGAGATACCCCAAAAGAAATAGAGCCAACCTTGCGGCTGGCTCTGATAGACTTGATTGAAAATAAAAATGCAACTGTGTTTTACGTCGGCAACCACGGCAATTTTGATGCAATGGTCCGCCGTCAGCTTGAGGATTTGTCAAAGACTTATCCGATAAAATATTATATCGTTCTTGCTTATATGCCCAACAATAATGACACTTCCGACGATCACTCAATTCTCCCAGAAGGAATAGAAACCGTTCCTCGCCGTTTCGCCATCAACTTCCGTAACAAATGGATGCTAAATAAATCCAATATCGTCGTAACCTATGTCACCCGCAATTTTGGTGGTGCTGCACAGTTTATGAATATGGCCACCATTTCAACTAAAGTAGTTATAAATATTGGTATGCCCAATAATTAATAGTGCCAATTTTTATATAAAAATTATAAGGAGAATAAAGATATGGAAAACAAAGATTTAATTGGTGAAGTAGAGATTTCTGTCAGAATATACGACTCAAAATTTTCTTCAAAAGTTGCGGCCGCTGTCAGCAAGGCTAAAACAGAATGGAGTATAAACACTTATTGCAAAGTTAAGATTTTATTTGATACTTCTATTTATGAAAATCCTGCGTTTTATAAAGCGAAGTTAGACAAAAAATTCTTTAACAAAAACATGAAAATTGAAAACAATAAAATCAAAAAGAGTGATTTTATTTATGTTTTATTAGACCAACAACTGAATAAAACAGTAGAGGCCTTAAAAGAAGCAGGTATTCCTATTTCAGAAGCATCAATTATCGGAGATACGATAGATAATAAAGACATGGTAAAAATCTCTTTATTAAAAGACGAAGAATTCACAAACAATCCCGACCCGACATTTAAACTTTTATCTGTAATGCCAGACCGCCAATATTTAGCCGATAGGGCAGCTCAAGCTTTAGCACCGCTTATTTTAAAACTTATGAGAGAACAAACATATCAAGAAGAGTGCAGAAAAGATGGGATGAGAAAAACAGCAAAGGCTGAATGCTTGTTTAAATCAATCGTTGATAATACAGATCTCAGCTTATCAGTAACAGAGATGCTTTCATCTGCAAATCTATTATCTATGTGGCCCTTAATAATTGAACATAAAAACAAAGAAGGAACAATACAAAAACACACCGTTATTGATATACCTGAATATATTGTTTTTATTAAATCAAAAGGAAGTCAATGGAGTATAAGGGAACTGGTGGATTTAAAAGAGGCCGAAAAAATTATAACAAAACAAGGCTATAATTTTAAAGGTACTGAGTTTATACTGGTTTTAAAAGACTTACAACCTATGCCCTTTTCCTTAATGAAAGCAGAAAACGGATGCTTTTCGTACATCTCAAAAGAAGATGCCGTTAGTCAAAAAAATTTACTGGTCTGTTGGGAAAAATAAAACAAAAAAGTGCTCAAAATCACATTTCAAGGTGATCTGTAAGAAAATCAAGGTATTGCTGGGGCGTTTTTCTGTATTTTTATATGCTGAAAACAAGTATATACTGTACTCCGTCCTAAAAATATATTTATAACACTTAACAAATTATCGTTCGATTGACATTAATGTAAAAAATATAGTTGAGTTTAATCGGTTGGTTAAACCTTATAAAACCTTCACTAAAATGTAATGTCCGCTCTTCTATAAGTTTACTGCGCGCACGTCCTTAGTGCTAATATTTTTTGTTACTATGTCAAAATGACACAAAGATTCTTGAAAAAATATTTTCGAAAAGGGTTGACAGTTCGATTTTTTTATGTTACTATGTGTGCAGAACAAGAAAAAGACTCCTGAAAACAGCGGCAACTGAAATCAAGAGTCCCTTCGTTTGACTTGTATTAAGCTTATTGAAGTATATCATACATTTTGTGATTTGTCAACGAAGTCTTGTTACTTTAACAAGAAAGGAGACAAAACATATGCGTTTTTATGTAAATAAGAATGCTCAGGCTAACGGTCAGCACGAAGTGCATCGTGCAACTTGCAGTTGGCTTCCTACTGTGGAGAATCGTTTGTATTTAGGCGATTTCACTTCTTCCGCCCAGGCAATCAGAGAAGCTAAAAAATATTATGCCAATGTTGATGGCTGTGCTTACTGTTGTCCTGAATCGCATAATTCCTAATTGATGGGATTGGCGCACCCTCAAAGTGAGAGTGCGCCAATTTTCATAAGGAGAGAAAAATGTTGAAAAAGAAACTTTCAGAAATTGCTACGCTTCAAACAGGGTTAGTGTTAAATAGAAAAGAAGCTCGGTGCGACGAAGAGACTGTAAAATATTATAAAAAAGTCAGTATGCGTTTTTTGAACGAATATGGGGTATTAGAGCGTGATGATCTTAATATATTTGCCTCAACAGAAAAGCTTGACCCCTCTTTGTTGACACACGCTAATGATATATTAGTAAAATTGTTTACGCCTGTTTTTCCTACATTGGTAACAGAAGAAACCGAAGGAATGGTTATTCCTTCTCAACTTGCAGTAATTAGAGTTTTTGATGAACGAGTGCTTCCGGAATACTTGAGGTATTATCTATCCACTCCGGAAGTATCGGAACTTATGTTATCTATTGAAGGCTGGCGTTCTCAACGCACAATAAAAGTAGGAACTTTTGCAGAAATAGAAATACCAATTCCACCAATAGAAAAGCAAAGAATAATTGCAAATCTAGCTAAAACAGATTTAACCAGAAGACGTTTATATACAGAATTAATAGAGGAACAAAGCAAACTTACTACTCTCGAAATACAGAAATACATCGGAGGTAAATAAAATGAGCACCACTAAAAAAGATATTGAAAATGCATTGATGAGAGGCGCCGATTCGCTTCGCGATACAATTGATGCAGCAAACTATAAAGATTATGTTTTGCCTTTGATGTTTGTTAAGTATTTAAGCGATACATATGCAGAAAAGGTAGAAGAACTTGAAAAAGAGTACGAAGGAATTCGTCTCGAAAGACAAAAGCGTTATTTACCGTTTACTGTTGCTCAAGATTGTTCTTTTGCTTCTCTATATGAGCAGAGATATGCTGATAATATCGGTCAGATTATTAATACTGCACTGCGACAGATTGAAAATGATAACAATCAGCAATTAGCAGGTGTTTTAAATACTACTGATTATAATAGTGAAAACGCATTAGGAACTCGTGAACACAAAAATGCTATTTTGCGTGAATTGTTGGAAGATTTGTATCCTCTTGATTTGCGTCCGTCAAAAATTGAAGTGAAAGAAAACGAAGTCCCTGCAGATGTTATCGGTGATGCATATGAATATATGATAGGTCAGTTTGCAAGTATGGCAGGAAAAAAAGCAGGCTCTTTCTACACACCGGCAGCTGTATCCGAAATAATGGCACAAATTGTTAATGTTCAGCCTGGCGAACGAGTTTATGACCCAACTTGTGGCTCAGGTTCATTGTTGATTAAGGCTGCAAAAAAAGAAAATTCCAAACAGGTTTCAATATTCGGTCAGGAAGTTAATGGTTCTTCTGTTGCTATGGCGAAAATGAATATGTATATTCATGAAATCAGAGATGCAAAAATTGCTTGGGGTGACACTTTAGCAAATCCGATGTTTAAGGATGAAGATGGCAACCTGCTCACATTCGATGCAATTGTTGCGAATATGCCATTCTCAAAAGATAAATGGGCGGCCGGATTTAATCCCGGCGGAGACGCAATTGGTAAAGGTAAAAAAGAATTCAAAATGGAAGCTGCTTTGGATAAACACCACCGATTTGATTGGGGTGTTCCTCCTGCAAGTAAAGGCGATTGGGCTTTCATTTTACACATGATTGCAAGCGCATCTGTAAATGGGCGTATTGCCGCTGTAGCTCCTCACGGCGTTCTTTTCCGCGGTGCTGCGGAAGGCAGAATCCGTCAACGTGTTGTAGATGAAAATTTGCTTGATGCTGTTATTGGATTACCGGAAAATCTCTTCTATGGCACAAATATTCCGGCCTGTATACTTGTTTTTAAGAAAAATAGAACCAATAAAGATATTTTGTTCATCGATGCGTCCAGCAAAGATAATAACGGAAATCTGAGATATAAGAAAGATAAAAATCAAAATATCCTTGAGAAAAAACATATCGATGATATTATCAAAGCATATTTTGAACGAAATGATATTGATAAATTTGCACATGTAGCCACAATTGATGAGGTTAAAGAAAACGGATATAACCTTAACATTCCTCGTTATGTTGACACTTTTGAAGAAGAAGAACTGATAGATATCGAAGAAGTACAGGGCAACATTGAGCGCATCAAAGAAGAAATCGCCATTGTCGAAGCTCAGATGGCACAATATTTAAAAGAACTTGGTTTATAAAACGGAGGTAAACATTGTCTGCACTTGAATTTTTTACAGGATTTATTACTATATTTGAAAATCCCCTTTGGGATTGGGTCGTTGGTTGTATTTTGTTAACAGTATCCGGCAGTATAGCTTATGCCATTGGTGGACAACTCGGCTATAGCGGAAAGATCGGATGGCTTTTATGGCTGATTACGGCAGTGGCTGTATACGCAGCAATCGCTTGTATTATCCGGGCGATTATGTGGCTGATTGCGTTACCGTTGTGGGTATGGGTGATTGTTGGTGCTGTTATCGTAGTAGGCATTGTTTTAACTGTTGTACTAAAATATAAATCAAAGAGTGGTGAAACACGATGAGAGAAGATATAAAAAAACGAATAGCGGCTGTTCGCCGTGGTGAAATGCCGGATGGATATATCGAAACGATGGCAGGCGTTATTCCCTCTGATTGGAGCAACGCTCCGCTGTCAAAAATTTCGGATGTGTTATCGGAACAAGCTGGAGAGCAAGTTTTTGAAACACTAAGTATTTCGGCTGGTATTGGTTTTGTAAACCAGGCAGAAAAGTTTGGCAAGGAACTGTCCGGCAAACAATACACAAAATACACGGTTCTTCGTAGGGGCAATTTCGCCTACAACAAGGGCAACTCAAAGCGTTATCCGCAAGGTTGTACTTATATGCTCAAAGAACGCGATGAGGCAGCCGTTCCTAATGTTTTCGAATGCTTTCGAATTACGCAAGGTCATCCCGAATATTACGAGCAGCTTTTCATCAATGGTTTTATGAATAAGCAGCTAACAAGGAAGATCAACCATGGCGTTCGTGACGATGGTCTGCTTAATTTGACAGATGAAGATTTTTATAGTACGGTGATGCCGATTCCCTCTCTTGCAGAGCAGAAAAAGATCGCAGAGGTTCTCGCAACCTGCGACCAAGTGATCGAGCTGAAGCAACAGTTGCTGGAGGAAAAGCGCCGTCAAAAACAGTGGCTGATGCAGAAGCTGCTGGATCCCAATAGCGGTGTGCATCTGCCAGGATTTGAATGCACTAAGTGGACAGAAACACCTCTTGCATCAATTTGTAAATTTATTGGAGGAGGCACACCTGATACATCAAACGAGCACTATTGGAACGGAACAATCCCGTGGATTTCATCAGCAGACCTACAAGATGGTAATATTCATAGTGTTCATGCAACGAGATTTATTACAGAAGAAGCGGTAAAAAATTCTGCAACGAAAATTTGTCCCAAGGATTCTATTCTGATAGTATCTCGAGTTGGTGTAGGAAAAATTGCGATTGCGCCGGTAGAACTATGCACAAGCCAAGACTTTACAAATCTTGTTGATGTTAATGGAAATCTATATTTCATTACACTGCAGATACAACGAGAAATTCAGCGTATTCTCACTATGACGCAAGGAACCTCTATTAAGGGTATTGCGTCCAAGGAAATCAAAGCAGTGGCAATCAGCTTGCCTTCTCGTAGTGAGCAGGATGCTATAGCGAAGGTGTTAGAGTGTTCAGACAGAGAAATATCTCTGTCTGAGAAAGAGATCAAAGCGTGGCAACAAAAGAAAAAAGCTCTGATGCAACTTCTGCTTACAGGACTTGTACGCACTAAATATTAATCTAAAGGGAGAAAAATATGCCAAAGAAAAGTGTTCATATTGTTCCAAGTTGCGGTGGCGGTTGGAATGTAAAAAAAAGCGGGGCACAGAGAGCAAGCGTTCATACGGATAAAAAAGTTGATGCAGTCAAAATGGGCCGAGTGATTAGTCAACGTTCCGGCAGTGAACTTGTTATTCACGGTAAGGATGGCAAAATACAAAGATCCGATAGTCATGGCAATGATCCTTGTCCGCCTAAAGATAAAAAATAGGGAGTGAATATATATGAAGAAAAAGCCTGTTGTGGCAATAATGTATGATTTTGATAAGACATTATGCACAAAAGACATGCAGGAATATACATTCATTCCTAATCTTGGTATGACTGCGACGGATTTTTGGGCAGAATCAGGAAAACTCTCAAAAGGCAAGAAAATGGATGGTATACTTGCTTATATGTACTTAATGATTGATAAGGCTCGATCTGCACACATTAAAATTCAGCGTGAGGAATTTGTGAAGTTAGGTGTTGATTTGGAGCTATACCCAGGCGTTGAGACATGGTTCGAACGCATTAATCGAATTGGCGAAGATCTGGGAATAAAAGTTGAACACTATATAATATCTTCGGGATTACGCGAGATAATAGAAGGCTCGAGCATATATAAACATTTTCGAGAAGTTTTTGCTTGTGAGTTTTTATATGATGAAAATAATGTAGCTTGCTGGCCTAAAAATGCTGTTAATTATACAACAAAAACACAGTTTTTATTTAGAATTAATAAAGGAATACTCGATATTTCAAAAGATGAAGAATTAAACAAATACACTCCAGAGGACGACCGTCCAGTTCCTTTCAGAAATATGATATACATAGGTGATGGACTCACAGATGTGCCTTGTATGAAATTAGTAAAAGCAAATGGAGGATACTCCATCGCAGTTTATACAAAAGGAAAAAGAAGTAAGGTGGAAAGTCTGATTGCTCACGAACGAGTAGACTTCATATCTCTTGCAGATTATTCTGAAGGAAGCGACCTCGATGTTACGGTAAGAGATATACTATGCAAAATGGCTATGGTGGATTCTTTAAAAAATCGAACCAAATCTCAAATTAAGTCTATCACAAAAAAGTAAGGATTGTTATTATGCCTAACCATCAAATATTTAATGAACGTCCGGAATCTCAGGATCGTGCGATAAAAGTAATAGAAAAACTAGGGTATACCATAGTGCCCAGAAGCGAAGCCGAGGCTAAACGTGGCTCAAGAAAAGCTGTTTTATTTGAAGATGAATTACAAACATTTTTGAGCAAACGCACATATCCCTATGATAATGAAACTCGCTTTTTTTCCGGCGGGTCTATTGCTTCTGCCGTTCGAGCCTTGAGTATTCAATCAACAGCAGGATTATATGCTGCTAACAAAGAAATATCTGATATGCTTTGTTCGGGTAAAAGCTTAGAAGAAACTTTGCCTGATGGCTCAAGACAGTCATTTGATATCGGTTTTATTGACTTTGAACATCCAGAAAATAATATTTTTCAAGTAACAGATGAATTTGAAGTAGAACGTCCGAACGGGAAATTTGCCCGTCCGGATATTGTCGTTTTAATTAACGGTATTCCTGTAGTTGTTATCGAATGCAAAAAGTCCAGCGTAGATGTGATGGAAGGCGTAACACAAAATATTCGCAATTGGGGAAACGAGTATATTCCGCAACTTTTTCAATATTCTCAACTTATAATGGCAGTTAATCCTGATAAGGTTTTGTACGGAACTTGTGGAACACCGGCTAAATATTTTGTTTCGTGGCATGAAGATGATAAAGAATGGTTGGATGAATGGTGTAGAAAATGCTCTCCTGATGGAAGAGTAAAAGAACAAGACCGAGCTCTTATCTCGCTTTTACACCCAGAGCGTTTACTTGATATAATTCGTAACTTTATTATTTATGATAATAATGTAAAAAAGATTTGCCGTTATAAACAATATTTTGCTGTTAAGAAATGTATGGATCGCATTTTAATGAAAGATAATGCAAATACTCGTAACGGTGTTGTTTGGCATACCCAAGGTAGCGGCAAAACCATTACCATGATTATGCTGACTAAAATGCTTCTTCGTGAAAGTCTCAAAAAAGACAGCCCTATAAAAAAGCCAAGATTTATTATGGTTACCGACCGTGTTAATCTCGATAAACAAATTCGTGATAACTTTATTCATACGCAAATGAGTCCTCATAGAGCAAAAACAGGTAAAGGTCTTATTGATTTGCTAGATGATGAAGGAAACACTGTTGTCACTTCGCTTGTTAATAAATTCGAAGCGGCAGTTAAACAAGATTACTGCAATGAAAATTCTAACATATTCTTATTTATCGATGAAGGGCACCGAACTCAATATGGTCGACTTAACATTTATATGAATAAAGTTTTACCTAATGCAGTTAAGATTGCCTTTACTGGTACACCTCTTATTAAGAATCCCAATAAAAAAGACAAAAGAAATATTGAGGCTTCTCGTAATACTTATGCGAAGTTCGGACCACTGATTGATAAATACACACTTCAGAATGCTATTGATGATAAAGTAACTGTTCCTATTGTGTACGAAGGTCGAGTTGTACCTCAAAGTGTTACAAGTGAACAAATCAATAATCACTTAAAGCATATTACAGTTGGACTTACTGAAGATGCAAGAAAAGATCTCGAATTGAAATATAGCCGATTTGTTGCTTTGGCTCAAACTGAACCAAGGCTTAATATGATTGCGTTTGATTTGCACGAACATTTCTTAAATTATGTTAAACCAAAAAAATTTAAAGCTATGTTAACATGTTCTTCACGTGCCGCAGCTGTTGAGATGTTCTATAAATTACGTGATCTTGGCGGCATAAATCCCGCGGTTGTAATCACGCCTAATAATTCAAAAGAAGGTGATGACGAACAAAACACACCGCAAACATTAAAAATTATTGCTGACTTCTTCCGAAAAGAAGTCGATCCTTTGTTCAAAAACAACTATGATGCGTATGAAGATTCAGTAACTGGTGCTTTTACAGATCCAGAAGGAGATATAGATCTCTTGATAGTGAAAGATAAATTACTAACTGGTTTTGATGCACCTGTTGCAGCAGTTTTGTATGTGGACAAGAAATTACAAGATCATACATTGTTGCAGGCTATTGCACGCGTTAACCGTGTTTTTGATAATAAGGATTTTGGACTTATTGTAGACTATATTGGCATTTTTAAGAAACTTAACTCTGCTTTGGATTTGTATAGCGACGACAAATCTGGGATGAACACCTTTGAACAAGGCGATATTGAGAACGCTATTTCTTCTATTTTAGAGGAAAAAGATAAGATAGAAAGAGCGCACAAAAACTTATGGGCTATTTTTGATGGAATCTCAAAAAATGAAACTGCGGCTGATGTGTGGCAGGAAAGTTTGCGAGAATATGAGGTTAGAAAAGACTTCTATGAAAAGCTTTCTGCATTCGCTAAACTTGTTGATTTTATGTTCTCAAGTTTTGAATTATATGAATCTGTTGGTGATGTCAGGGCTGATGAATATCGAAAAGATTATCTTTTCTTCAAGAAGTTAAAGGATAGTGTGTCCTTGCGCTTTAATGACAGTGTAGATTTTTCTAAGTATGAAGATGGTATTAGACATTTGTTGAATACTTATGTTAATGCCGAAGATGCCAAGATTATAATTGAGCCACTTGATATTCTTAACAAAGATAAAATGGAAGAACAATTGGCTCGGTTGGGGTCTAGCGAAGCAAAAGCCGAAGCAATCCAAACAAGACAGGTTGAGATACTGGAAAGTTATCGCTACGAAGATCCTATTCGCTATATGACATTTATGGAGCGAATCAATAAAACTATTCAGGAATATATGGCAGAAAGAGACAGTGAAAAATATTTGTCTTCGATGGAAAAAATGGCTGAAGATTATCGCGCTGGGCGTAGTTCTGTGAAATATCCTGAAGTCATTATGGATGACGGAGATGCTAAGAGCTTCTTTGGTGCTATATGCAGTGGTATCAAGAAATCAACAGGAGAATCGACTGATACAGACTTAGAATCCTTGGGAATGTTATCTTTAAATATCAAGAAAGTTATTTCATCCAACGCAAAACGAGATTGGAGAGACAATGTCATAGTTCATAGAAACATTAAAAAGGAACTTGATGATTTATTGTTTGATTATCTTGAGGAAAATGATTTAAATTGGACTCTTGATACTATTGATATAATAATTGATGAAATTTTAATGGTGGCAAAGAAGGTTTATTAATATGGAAAAATTGGAAATTATTTTGCCATCATCTAAACAACTTATATCGGTCTCTGTGGAGCGCAAAAATATGAAGACATGTCGATTGAAAATATACACAGACCAAACAGTTGTTATATCTGTTCCATCAAGTGTACCAAAAGAATGGATCCAAATTTTTTTAGAACAAAAAGCAAATTGGATAGAAAAAAAGTTAGAACGATTTGCCGCAACAATTGGTTATGCTTCCACAAATGAGATAAGGAATGGATATTCAATTAAAATGTTTGGTGAAGATCTTATTTTTTCTGTTTCAAAAACTGATAAGAATTACATTTACAGAGAAGCTAAGACAATATGCATAGGAAACACAGATCCCAACAATCAAGAAAAACTAATGGAACAATTTGAAAAATGGTGGCGAAATGAGAGCATTCGGTTTCTTGAAAAACGTATAGCAGAATATTATCCCATTATAAAAAAATATGATAAAAGTTTACCGAAAGTTCAAGTAAGAAAAATGAAAACTCTCTGGGGTAGTTGTAGCATAAACAGAGGAGTTATTACTTTTAATCAGTACTTGATTAAAGCTAAGCCAGCATGTATAGATTATGTCGTCCTTCATGAATTAGTCCATTTTATTTATCCAAATCACAGCCGACAGTTTTACGATTTTTTAAGCATTTATATGCCTGATTGGAAAGAAAGGAAAAAGATATTAGATTTGGATGTTGTACATGGGCTGTAATAAAAAACAGTTTTGCCCAAAGTAAAAAGTCCGAAAATATTCTCTGTTGATGAGAGAAAGGCTTTTCGGACTTTTTTCATTTTTTGAGGCGTATAAAATTTTGAGGGTTATGGAAAATTGGTTGAAGACTTGCTGAGAAAAATGAAGGTGGCGATTGGATTTTGCAATTCGGTTTTTGCAAAATTTTGTGAATGTGGTTGAATTTTTGTGGGTACCCTTTTGCCCAAAAATTCAATTTGTATATACACAACAATCGGCACAAGTGGATATCCAAAAGGAGAAAATCTCCTTTGGCACACGATTTTGCGGCACGCAAAGTCTAGTGTGTTATACCTTTGTTCCGTCGGCGGTGAAAAGGATGTCTGTCGCCTTACATGACAGCAGACTTTTCAGCGGTGTAGGGCAGGCAGATAAGTTCAGGAAAGAACAGAAAAAATTTGTTTTTTCTGACTGCTCGGAAAAGGAACAAACGGTATATAAGACTCTTAGCCGCAGCGAAAAAATTATCTG
>SVPH01000050.1 GCA_015065965.1 Oscillospiraceae bacterium | reverse complement strand
AATAACGATTTCGGTGTTATCTTCGTTGCCTGCATAAACATAATAAACATTGTTTGCAGGAACGAAATATGCCTTGTTGTCAAATCTGGGAATAAGATTATACCATTCTGTGTTTTCAAGGAAATCTCGCATATATCCGACTTGATATGAGCTCTCATATTCGAGCGCATCCTGCCAGGTTGCATTGATTTTTTCTTCGCTCGTTATTGTGTCAACGCCGTCGGAGCTGTCGTTTTCTTCATCATAAACATTGAGGTAGCTCCAGGTATCGTGACCGCCCCAACCGTAGCCGTACATGCCGTTAAGATACGCTGTCCAGCCCTGCATTCTTGAACCGAAGTTCTTTGTCCAGAGATAGCAATACTGGCCTTCATAATTGATTGCGGGTTTGCCTTGTGAGTTATACCAGCAGTCTTTTTCAATTCGGAAATCGCTTTGCTCTGTTTTGTCGGTGTGCCATTGAACGGCATAGAAATTGTGTGCTTTTATATCTCTGAAACAGGACGGCATTGCATCTTTGAAATAAACCTTGCAATTATCCGTTGCTCCCTCACCGTTGCCGTAAACCGACGTTGAACCAACGTTTTCCATATGAGCAGAAAGCGGATGGTCATATGCATCGTGTTTTGCTAAATACTCCGCAACAAGCTTGTAAGGGTTGTTATCCAATCTCCATTCGGGATGGTTTGTTTCGCTCCAATAGAAATCATTGTCAACTTCCTGACCGAGTGTCCAGACAACGGGATAAGCTCCGTATCTTGCGACCCAGTAACGGCTGACTTTTTCAAGGTAAGCTTTTGCAGAATCAGACGGCTCATTGCCGTTGAAACCGCCGTTGTTTGAAATCAGGGGCTCAATAAAATAGGAGAAAAAAAACTGTGCATTTGCGTGAACGAACCCGTTTTCTGCAATAATGCGGAACTTTTCATCATAGTCCGCAAGACCTGCCATATCCTCTTCGGTTATGCCGTTTGTAAAATCAAACTTTGCTCCGATGGGTTCACTCTGATACACGGTAAAACCCTGTGAAACACGCTTTTCGCATATTGTTTCAACCATATCAACTGTTTCGTCGCCGAGGCTCCAATGAGTATCACCGAGCCAGAAAAACGGTGTTCCGTCGTCATAAGTGAAATACTTTTCACCTGCGTTTGTTGTGATAAAACCGTGCTTATAAATATCGTGCTCACCGCTGTATCCGGTGCAGATAACAGCACCTGTTCTGCCGTCAAGCGAAGTGTTTTCGGCATCCGTGCAGACGGTCTTGAAATGCCAATTACCTTCGGAGGGACAAACGAACCGGACTTTCCAGACATTACCACCGTCCCAGAAAGCAGGGATTTTATAAAGTCTGCCGTTGCCCCAAAGGTGAAGTTCCACATCAACGTCATTGAACGGGTTGGTATATGATTTTTCGCTTTCAAAAGCAATTTCATTTGCAACCCATGTTTCTGCGTTCAATCTCTGTTCGGGATTCTCAATCGGTTCGCCGTTATATTCAATCCACGAGTGAGGATTTACCGCTGCAGGGGGTATAGCAGTTTCATCTGTGCCTTTGATGTTGTTGATCAATTTTGCAAAATAATTGATAACTAAGCCTGTGATTTCTTCCGCTGTGTTTATTATTGCAGGTGTGCCTGCGTTTGTTCCGTCAGAAGCATAAGATGAGAGTGTAGCGGATAAAAATACCATTACAACACAAAGAAGCAATGAAATTTGTTTTTTAAATCTCATAATTACCTCCACAAATTCTTATTTGTTGAAAAGATTATATCACATTCTTTTTGGTTATTCCACAGAAACTTTGTTTAGGACAGTTTGATTATTTTTTGAATCCGTGTTATTCTAAATGTAGGATTTTTTGAAAGGATGTGATGCAGATGAAATTTGAAAACGCAGAAGTTTCTGTTATTAAAAGCAAACGGAAAACAATTTCAATTCAGGTGAAACCGAATGAAGTTATCATCCGTGCGCCGATAAAAATGAAAGAAAAAGAAATTGAAAAATTCGTTGAATCAAAAAGAAACTGGATTGAAAAACATCTGCAATCGCTTTCGGAAAAGCAGAAACTTTTTGAAAATATCGAGCCGTATTCGGATGAAGAAATCAGAAGTTTTGTGAAACAAGCGAAAGAAATAGTTCCAAAGAAAGTTGAATTTTATGCCGAGAAAATCGGTGTGACATATAATAAAATTACTATCCGTTGTCAACGAACCCGTTGGGGAAGTTGTTCGTCAAAAGGCAATCTGAATTTCAACTGTCTGCTTGTTTTGTTGCCCGATGAAATCATTGACAGCGTTGTTGTTCACGAACTCTGCCACAGAAAACAGATGAATCATTCCGCGAAATTCTATACAGAAATTGAAAAAGTTTTTCCGGATTATAACCGTTGCCATCAATGGCTGAAGCAAAACGGAGATAAATTTATGAGCCGAATCCCGAAATAAATCAACGGGTTTCGGCTCTTTTTTATTTGCAACGCTAATTTGGCAAGCAAGGCAAATGTGAACACAAACACAAAAATTCATTTGTAATTTTATCTCGCTTGTTGGTGAAATATTTTCCCCAAACCCCTAATAAAAATCGAAGAAGGATTTTCAAAAAATTCTCTCCGAGCGACGCCATAGTGGCTTATAATATTTTTATTGTCTATGATTTGATATAACATGCTTTTGAAGTATTCATTTTTAATGTCTGCGTTTGTAACTTTCATGTTATTATCTGCATGGATATTAACACAGTTTTTAAAATTCATCCACTTGTTGATGATGTGTCTGTATCAAACTTCTGAAAAACAGGAGAGTAATATTGGATAAAAAAACACTACAGGCATACCCATTATAGAATTCTATGATAATGTGGAAAAAATTTCAAAAAGCATATTGCACTCTAATAGTATGTGTGCTATAATTAACAAAAGAGTTATAAAAGAAATAAATCTTTTGGAAAGAGAATTTAAGGAGATTGAAGTAAATGATTCGGGTAGATAGAGCGGAATTAACCAGAAATGAAATTATTCGGGTTGCGGCAAACCGTTTTCTGAATGACGGGTTTACAAAAACAACGGTCGCTTCTATGGCAAAATCATTAAATATGAGCACCGGCAATATGACCTTTCATTTCCCAACAAAAGATCATATGCTGGCGGAACTGGTGAATATACTTGCCAGATATCAGCATAAGTTGATGGAGGAGGAAGCAAGGGACGGTTACAGTTCGGTTATGGCGATATGTTTGGAACTTCTTACCATTGCTTCTGCCTGTGAGCAGGACGAGGTTGCTAAGGATTTCTTCCTTTCCACCTACCGAAGTCAGATATGTATGGATTTAATTCGCAAGAATGATAAGGAACGGGCAAAAGAAGTGTTCAGGGATTATTGCTCCGACTGGACGGACGAGCGATTTGAAGAAGCGGAAACACTTGTTTCGGGGATTGAATATGCATCGCTTATGACGACAAGCAATTCGGCATCCCTTGAGTTTCGCATCAGTGGAGCGCTGAACACGATACTCAGTATTTATAATGTGCCTGAAGATATACGAAAGCAGAAGATTGATAAGGTTCTTGCGATGGATTATAAATCTCTTGGGCTAAACATGCTTCAAAAATTCCGTGATTACGTTGACCGTGAAACCGAGCAGGCACTTCATAACCTGCTTGCAAGAAAATAAACTTAAATAAACGCAGAGTGATGAACGCAGAACATAATAAATTATAATTCTGCATTCTGCACTCTGAACTCTGCACTTAACAACCAAGGAGGTTAAACAAATGAATAAAACAAACAAACTCATAAGCATACTGCTTGTTATGGCGATGCTTTTGTCAATGGCACCGATAACGGTGTTTGCGGCTACGGTAGAAGCAAGCGGTAAATTCGGCGCAAGCGGTAACAATCTTACTTGGTCGCTTGACAGTGACGGTGTTCTTACCATAAGCGGCAGCGGTGCAATGGAAGATTTTGCCAACGCTTCAAAAGTGCCGTGGTACAGCAAAAGAACCAAGGTTAAAACTGTTGTTATAGAATCCGGTGTTACAAACATCGGCAAAGATGCTTTTACCGGTATTTATTCTCTGGTTAATGCAACGATTTCAGATACTGTAACAAGCATAGGCAACAGAGCATTCTCTAACTCCGGTCTTACAAATTTTGAGTTTTCCGATGCAGGCAATCTTAAAACAATCGGAAACTCGGCGTTCAACAGCACACAAATTAAAAACATGGTTATTCCCGACGGCGTTACAACGCTTGGTTCATATGTTTTCGGCTACGGTCCGATCAAAAGTGTTACAATCCCTGCAAGTGTAACATCTGTCGGAAACTACTTCTTTGAGGAAACTTCCAGTTTGAACGAAGTTATTTTTCTCGGCAATAAAGAGCCCGAAAATGTAGGCGATACAGTATTCCTGAGTTGTTCATCGTTAGCTTATGTATCTGTTCCCGCAGATTATGAAGGCGATACTTTCAGTAATATGAAGGTATCAAAGGCAGCAGCCTCTGTTGCTGAGGTGGACGGTCAGGGCTTCGCAACTCTGGCAGATGCGATTTCTGCAGCACAGAGCATCAACGGAGCCGTGCTTAAGCTTCTTTCTCATATTTCCATTGACTCGGGAATCACAATTGAAAGCGGCAATTTTACCATTGACCTTAACGGTAAAGAACTGTTCTCAAACGGTTATTTTCTTTTACGCATTGACGGTGCGGATGTAACTATCGTTGATAGTTCAGGCGGCGGTATTTTTAACGCAACCAACGATCAGGGCAACATAGTGCTTG
Source organism: Oscillospiraceae bacterium (assembly GCA_015065965.1). Lineage (GTDB taxonomy): Bacteria > Bacillota > Clostridia > Oscillospirales > Acutalibacteraceae > CAG-177. The sequence goes on along the minus strand of SVPH01000050.1, from coordinate 1,382 downwards.
AGGTGTTAAGCGGAAGTGCTAACATTTTAGGCGGTACGTTTAATTCCGCCGGCTATCCCGCAACCGTTAGAGACGGCACACTTAAGTTGACGGGTAAAGACTTTGTTTTGAACGGCAACAGGCGTATCGGTTGGTATGGCGGAAGTATTGACCTTTCAGCCTGCACAGCTGATGAGGTTCGTATTCAGGCTTGTGCTGACGGATTACAGGCAAGTGCAGTCACATTACCCGACGGATGGGGTTTATTCAAAACCGACGGTACACCCTGCACCGAATTAGTAAAAAACGATATTTACGTAGCCAAGGCTGGTTTTAAAGTAACAGCTTCTGTCAACCCTGCCGAAGGCGGAACGGTAGAGGGAGCAGGCACATATAGCTCAGGTGCAACAGTTACTCTCACCGCAACGGCAGCCAACGGTTACAGATTTATTAATTGGACACAAAGCGGTGAGGAAGTAAACACAAGTGCAGTCTATACTTTCACAGCTTCCGGAAATCGTGAGCTTACTGCAAACTTTGAAATTGTTCCCCACACCCACTCATTCACATACTCCGCAAGCGGCGATACAATTACTGCTGTTTGCGAAAATACAGACGGCAACTGCCCTGATTCTGAGGGCACACTCACAATTCTTGCCCCTGCAGACCTTTATGCAGACGGCATAACCGCAAAGGAAGCAACCATTGAAAACAACCTTGTTGACACTTCGGTTGCAATCAGTGATATTACATATTCAGCCCCTTACGGTTTGCCCCCTAAAGATGCAGGCACTTACACCGCAAGCGTAACAGTCGGCGGTGCAACGGCAACGGTTGAGTTCACTCTGCTCAACTATGCCGCAAAGGTAACCGATAAAGACGGCAACGCTGTCGGCACTTACAAAACCTTTGAAGATGCAATAACAGCGGCAGAAGGCAGCGAGGGCAGCACAATAACTCTGCTTGATGATATTACGCTTACCAAAGAGCAGAATATTCGCTCCGGCAAGTTCACGCTTGATCTTAACGGCAAAAACCTGATTAACGAAAACGGCAGAGTTCTGTATATACTTGAAGAAGCCGATTTGACAATTAAAGACAGCGGTGAAGGCGGTACAATTGAAACTAAAGACGAGTCTGTGGATTGTATTTACAATTACGGTAAACTCACTGTTGAATCAGGTATAATCAAGGGCGACGGCGGTATTCGCAACTTCGGTGTTTTGTATTTTAATGACGGAACGGTTGAAGCTGACAACTATCCGGCGATTGCCAATTATAATGACAGCACTGTTTATGTTTATGACGGTGTTCTTAAAGGTGGTAAAAACTCCGGCGCAGTTGAAAACGGCGGTAAGCTTTACGTTTACGGTGGCGAGATTGAAAGCATCGTAAACGTAAAT
>SVPH01000022.1 GCA_015065965.1 Oscillospiraceae bacterium | reverse complement strand
CGTTGCCCTTTTTTGTATCATAGGGAGTGCCCGTAACGCAGAGCATGGTGTCGTTAGGTCTGAGAATACCGAAAAGGGCAACGGCAAGGGTGTGTGTGCCGCAGGTGAAACTGTGGCGCACAATTGCATCTTCTGCGCCGAAAATATCGGCATAGATTCTGTCAAGTTTTTCTCTGCCCGTGTCGCCGTAACCGTAGCCGGTAGAGCCTGCAAAATCTGCTTCGCTTACTCTGTTATTGATGAATGCGGAAAGCACCTTTTGCTGATTATATTCGGCTATATCATCAATTTCGTCAAATTTTGTTTTTGCCTTTACAAGTGCAGCATCGCTTGCCGCTTTTATTTTATCGCTGAAATTAAAAAAACTTTTCATATTTTACCTTCTGTATATTCTGTTAAGTGATTTAAAAAATTCTTTATCTGCGTTCGTTAGTTGCTCTTTTGTAACTCTGTAACTCCAGTTGCCGCTTGCAACGCCGGGTGTATTTATTCTTGTATCTGAGCCATACATAAGAAAATCCTGAATCGGAATTATAGCAAGGTTGCTGACACTTGCAAATACGGCACGCAGCAGCAAGGGCGTTGCACCGCCCCAATCACCGCCGGCAAAACCGCAGTAGTCAAGCGCTCTTTTTCTTACATCGTCGCTGCTTTCCCAAAGAAACCCAAAAAGAGTGTTGTTGTCGTGCGTGCCCGAATAAGCAACCGAGTTGCGGATATAGTTATGCGGCATGTGTATGCTGTCGCTGCCGTCAAGGAAACCGAACTGGAAAACTCTCATTCCGGGGAAACCGCTTTTCTCAACAAGATCGCGCACTTCATCTGTTATATCGCCCAAATCCTCAGCGATAATCAGTTTATCCTCATGACCTTCTTTAATTGTTTCAATCAGTTCAATTCCGGGTCCTTTGACCCAAACGCCGTTTTTTGCGGTTTTTTCGGTTGCATCAACAGACCAGTATGCCTCTATTGCTCTGAAATGGTCAATTCTTACGCCGTCAAACATATCCAGAGCATGGTCAATTCTTTCTTTCCACCATGCATAGCCTGTCTTTTTCAGTTCATCCCAATCATAGAGGGGATTGCCCCATAGTTGACCGTCCTCTGCAAAATAATCGGGCGGTACGCCTGCGACTCTTGAAGGATAGCCTTTTTCATTGACCTGAAAAAGATTTTTATTCTCCCAGACATCGCAACTGTCATCAGAAACATATATGGGAATATCGCCGATAATGCTTACGCCTTTTGAATTGGCATATTCTTTTATTTTTGCCCACTGTTTGAAAAATTCATACTGAATGAATTTCCAAGTGCCGAGAGTCTCTGTATCTGTTATTTCATTACTTTCCCATTCTTGCCAGGGTTTGTTGATGTTTTGTTCTCGGAGTGTCATAAATCTGCAGAATGCTTCGAGTCTTGGATGTTTTTTCATAAATTCATCAACAGCATCCTGATTTTTAAAATTTGAATATGCTTTTTTCAGCAGAGGCATGCGCTCTTTGCCAAGCCTTTCAAATTCGCAGGCATAAGGTGTGTTTTGCTTGCAAGCATTAAGGTCATCTTTTGTGATTAATCCTTCACTGCAGAGTGTTTCGGGATCAATGAAATAAGGATTGCCTGCAAATGCAGAGAATGATTTGTAAGGGGAGTTGTATTCATCGGTTACTGTGAAAGGAAGAACCTGCCATACAGAGAAACCCGAATCAACAAGAAAATCTATAAATTCAAATGCACTTTTTCCGAATGTGCCGATAGAATAATCGCCGTAGAGTGAGGAAATATGCATTAAAATTCCGCTTTGTCGCTTCATATAAGGAAACACCTTCCATATTATTTTGATAAATTATATCATACAAGGTAATAAAAATAAAGTTATTTTGCAAAAAACTTGATATTTTGGTTAATACCGAGTAGAATTAAATAAAAGAAATTTCGGAGGTACGGTTATGTCAAAGGCAACTGAGTATTTTGAAAATCTTCAAAGGATAATTACGCGTATTGCATCAGAGCAGGCAGATAATATAGAAAATGCCGCAAGAGCAGTTGCTGACACTTTAAAAAACGGCGGCAGAATCCATACTTTCGGTACAGGGCATTCACACATGCTTGCAGAGGAGATTTTTTACCGTGCAGGCGGACTTGTTAATGTTAACCCTATTCTTGAAACAGGGCTTATGCTCCATGAGAGCGCTTCGAAAAGCACAGAACTTGAACGCCTTGAAGGATATGCGGAAATACTTTTTGATTTGCACTCAATAAAAAATAACGATATACTGTTCCTTTTTTCAAACTCAGGCAGAAACGGTGTTGCGATTGATATGGCGCTTATTGCTCAGAACAGGGGAGTAAAAACGGTTGTTATAACTAATATGGAACACACTGTTCAGGGCAAATCGAGGCATTCAAGCGGCAAAAAACTCTACGAACTCGGCAGTATTGTTATTGATAACTGCGGCTGCATCGGTGATGCATCTATGGAAATAAAAGAAATCGGCAGAAATGTTGCGCCGACTTCAACGGCAGCAGGAGCGGCTATCCTTAATGCTGTTGAAGCGAGAGCAGTTGAAATGATGGTTTCGGAAGGCTTTATCCCCGAAGTATTTTCAAGCAGCAATGTTGACGGTGGCGATGAGATAAATACGGCATTTGTTAAAAAATATATCAAGGAGATAAAGTCGTTATGATATATCCTGCTTTTCAAAAAGCCAATATATCCGAATGGATTGATTTTATACCTCAAAAAATGGTGTTCAGCGGCTTTGACTGCGATTACGCTGAGGCTTTATACGGCATAGATGACAAGCAAGATTGTAAAGGTAATGTGCTTTACATAGACATTGAAAAAGAAAATTCACGCCGTACGGAATACGTTGAAGAATGCCGCAGAATAACCGATGAAAAATACTTTGTTGAGATAGAAAAATGCGCTGACGGGCTGCGTGCAACACTTACTGTTTCTTGCCGAAAAAGTCTGTTCAGAGCATTGAACAGAATAAAGCAGATGGCGGCGGATAAAAAATTCTTTATCGGCTTTGTTGAGGACTACCCTCTGTTTGTCAAAAGGGGCTATATAGAAGGGTTTTACGGGAATCCGTGGAGTTTTGAAAACCGAAAAATGATGCTTGAACTTTTGTCGTTTTACGGTATGAACACACACTATTATGCCCCGAAAGATGACCCTTATCACAGAGATAAATGGGATGAACTTTATCCTGAAAAAGAACTTTTTAAACTTTCGGAAATTGTTAAAATCTGTGATGAAAATTTTGTTGATTTTCATTTTTGTCTGGCACCGGGACTTAGCATGAAATATTCTTCTGAAGAAGATTTTGAGAAACTTATTTGTAAAGCGGAACAACTTTACAATATAGGAATACGAAACTTTGGTCTTCTTGTTGACGATATCCCCGAAAATTTATATTATAAGCAGGATAAAATTGCTTTTGACGGCGAGGCTGTCAATGCACATATCTTTCTTTGCAATAAATTCTATGATTATATCAAATCATTGAATGATGAATGTAACCTTACTGTTTGTCCGTTGCAATATCACGGCTTTGGCGATGAATATTATATTTCAAAACTCGGCAAAGGGCTTTCGGGCGGTATCAGCATTTTCTGGACAGGCAAGAATATTTGCTCTCAGGAACTTACTGTGCGTGAAGCCGTTATATTTGAAAATTCAACAAACCGTAAACCGCTTTATTGGGATAACTTCCCTGTCAATGATGCTGAAATGCAGAATGAAATGCATATCGGATATATTAACGGCAGAGAAGAAGATTTATACCGCTATTCAGAGGGAATTATTTCAAACACAATGGAATGGTGCCTGTCAAGCAGGATACCTTTACTTACCGTGTGCGATTATCTTTGGAATCCTGTTAAATATAGAGGATTTGAATCATGGCAAAAAGCATGTGAAATTATTTTTGGCGAACATAAAAATGTTGTTATGCCATTCTTTGATAATCTTCTCACATCCTGCCTTAAGGTTGAGAATTCACCTATGCTTAACGAATGTCTGAACGATGCTCAGCAAAAATTCTTTGACGGTGATATTGGCGGTGCACATTTTGTGGTTTCGGAATATATTGAAAAACTTGCTGCTTGCTGTAAATATATTGAAACCGTTGATAACCCTATGTTTGCGGAACTTTTGCCATGGGCAGAAAAGCAAAAAATTGCTCTTGAAATGATTGAATTTGCATCGGCAATTCTTAAAGATAATTCAACCGAAAACAAATCAAAAACAAAAGATTTATTGAAAAAATATCTCGATCACCCAAAAACTCTTTGTGATTTTTCGCTTCAGAGTTTTGTTGAAAGGATGCTTACACTGTGAATAAAATAAAAAATCCTGCTTTGCGCGAGGCATATGAACGCCTTTATCACAAAACACCGCTCGGATTTTATAACTGCGGCAGGCTGTGCGACGGTCTTTGCTGCCGCGGAGACGGTCAGGGTATGTGGCTTTTTCCTTATGAGGAAGAACTTTTTATGGGCAAAGATGGGTTTGAGATTTGCGAAACGGAAGGCAATTACGGATATCCGATGTTGATTTGTTCCGGAGAATGCGACAGAGCGGAAAGACCGCTTGCTTGTCGTATTTTTCCTCTGTTTCCTCTTGTTTATGAAGACGACGGTAAAATCAGAATTAAAGTAGTATATGACCCGAGAGCAGGCATGTGCCCGTTGGCAAGGAATAACAAGGAACTCGATTCATCATTTATCAAAGAGGTTTATAAAGCGGCAAGATATCTTATCCGCGACGAAAAAATTCTTGAGTATATGAAAGCCGTCAGCACTGAACTTACGGAGATTGCAGAATTGCAGCGCAGGTTAGGGGAGATATAATGAAAAATATAATAAATATATTTATAATAACTTTATTGCTGTGCGGTCTGTGCTCATGCAAGGTTAATGTCAGTGAGAGCATGCTTACTGAAATCCGTGCGCAGGCAGAAGCGTTTAATTATGACGAGGCATCTCAGCGCATTTCTGATGAAACAGGCGTTGAAATGAACCCTGTTTTCCTTGAATCAATGGGTGAGGAGATGGCTCAGTCGATTATTGATGAACTTGACAGCGGCACATTCAATGAACTTTCATGGCTTGAACTTACGGGCTATTCATACCATGTAATCAAAGATATGATTTCCGGTGAACTTGAGGCTGATAATATCAGCAACCGTGGCTTTAACGGCAAGGATAATTTTACTGTTTCCTTTGTCGGCGATATTCTCTTTGACCCTGATTACAGACCGATGGCGCATGCCAACACAATGGGCGGAGTTATGAACTGTATTGACACAGCGGTTGTTGACTACCTCAAGGCTTCGGATGTTTTCCTTATTAACAATGAGTTTTCTGTTGGCGTAAGAGGTGAGCCTGTAAGAGGAAAAACATGGACTTTTCAGGTTCATCCCGATAAACTTTCTCTCTATGGAGATATGGGTGTTGATATTGTCTCACTTGCAAATAACCATGTCTATGACTACGGTATGGAAGGGTTTGAGGATACCATCACTTACCTTGACAATGCAGGAATTCCGCATGTTGGTGCCGGCATGAATCTCGGTGAAGCGGCTGAAGGATACTATTTTGTTGTTAACGGCATAAAAGTTGGTATTGTTGCGGCAAGCAGTGCGGAAAAAGTCAGATTTACTCCCGTCGCAGGTGAAGCATCTGCAGGAGTAATGGGAACGTATGACAGCGCAGAGTTTCTTAAAGCAATAAAAGCCGCCGATGAGCAGTGCGATGTGCTCGTTGCCTATGTGCATTGGGGAACGGAAAACACAACCAAACTTGATGAAAGCCAGAAAACTATGGCGCGCGAATATATTGATGCAGGTGCAGATGCCGTTGTCGGCGGTCATACACATTGTCTGCAGGGCATGGAGTTTTACAAAGGAAAGCCTATTGTTTACAGTGTAGGCAATTTCTGGTTTAACAGCAAATCTCTCGATTCATGTGTTATTACTTTAAAAATTGACAGACAAATGAAAACAGAAGCCCTGATTGTACCCCTTGAACAAAAGGAGTGCGAAACAAGACTTCTGACTGAAGATGCTGAGCGCAGAGCGCTTTTTGATCGTGTTGAAAGTTATGAACCTCAGGGTGTAACGATTTCAGACAGCGGTGTTATATCGCCTAAATCGGATTTAGTACCCTGACCATGCATGTTTTTTCATGTCGACTCTGCCGTCAGGGAGGAATTCAACGCCTTCCTCGCTGAGCAGAAGACGCTGCATGTTTTCACCGCCGAAGGCGAATGCACGGGAGACTTCACCGTTGCGTGTTACAACTCTGTGGCAGGGGATGGTTCCGGGCTGAGGATTAACATGCAGTGCATACCCAACTACTCTTGACCAGCGCGGATTGCCTGCCATTGCAGCAACGGTGCCGTAACTTGCAACTTTACCTTTAGGTATTTTTTTAACAACATTATAGATTTTGTCAAATGTATTCACAATATCACCTGTTATTATATTAACAAAAACATTAATAATATTCAAGGAGTGCAAATGATTAAATACACACATATTATCTGGGATTGGAACGGCACTTTGCTTAATGATATCTCAGCATCTCTTGCGAGCGTTAACGATATGCTTGCGCTCAGGGGCAAGCCGCCTATTGATATTGACTTTTACAGGGAATGTATAGGTGTTCCCATAATCAAATTCTATGAAAAAGTTTTTGATATGGAACAAGAAGATTATTCTGTTATAATCAAACAATATAATGAGGGTTATTTGCGCCATCTCGGAGTGTGTTCACTTACCGATGGTGCCGTTGAGATGCTTGATTATTTTGCAGAGTGCGGAGCAAAGCAGGCGATTGTATCGTCATCAAATAACGAGCAATTATGCAAAAATGTTAAAAAATACGGTATATTTGAACGCTTTGAGGCTGTTCTCGGCGCAGCAGATTACTACGCTGGTTCAAAAATTGAGAGAGCAGAGGAATATCTCAGCGGCTGTAGTGAACGCCGTGTGCTTGTTATTGGTGACCTTGAACACGATGCCGAAATGGCAGCGCAGTTGGGCGCGGATTGCGTGCTGATTACAAGCGGGCATGAAAACAGAGAGAGATTGTATGCAGCAAAAGCAAAGGTCATAAGCGATTTAAGGGAACTTGTTTCGGTTTGTGAATAAGTCTTGTCTGCGCTTTTTGTCATTCTGAGCGGAGCGAAGAATCCTTGATAAAGTAAAAAAATAAGAGCCGTCTTTTTAATCCTGAACACAGTGATGGAAAAAAAGACGGCGTTTTTTGCGCTGAAATGTTCTTACAAAACCGAACAAAAACCCTAAAAAATAAATAACTTTACAGAACAAAATTTTTCAAAAATTTATTTTTGTCTAACTGAAACTTCCAAAAATTGCCACAAAACCTGTTGTTAAATATGAACAAACAAAAAACAAAACGTTTATAAATATTGCACAAAAAATGCGCTTGTTAATAGTTTGTTCATATTTTATTTACAAAAAATTAAATTTCTCACACGGAGAATGTAACAACTCCTTTATAAAGTAATTACTGTAAACAAAGGGTATGGTCAAATACCCTATCCAGAAGCCTTTTTTGCAGGGGCTTCGGCGCGAAAGCGTTTATTTTTTATGGAGGTGCAAAATATGAAAAAAGCAAAAAGACTCCTTGCAGTCCTTATGGCAGCGGTTATGCTTTTCTCAGCAGCATATGTTCCTTCTTATGCATGGTATGCTGACAGAGCAAGCCATAACTGGCATGTGCCTCAGGAATCGCAGGACGAAAAGTACTGGTTCAACTATGACCAAGGTGCTTCCTGGTTACTTGACCAGTTGGATATGATGCTTGCTGATTTGGGCATCATGTTGACTTCGGACGATTTGAATGATTTGGCAGGATTCGATGTTTGTAGCCTTATCGGTCTTAAAGGTCCCCTTGAAGACGCAGGTGCTATGGACGAAGATCCATCAGTCCGTGTTATCGACATTCGATCGGTTGATATGCTTATCAGAACTCTCAGCGCTGTTCTTGACGTTCTTATTGTTGATAAGAGTTTCATCGTTGGCTTAGGTAACGTTCTCAGCCTTTTCGGTGACCTTCTTGACGAAGATAAGGGTCTTCAGGCAGCAGGTCTTGATGCTACAAAACTGAGAAGCAACGAAGTTATTAAAGACAGCCAGGTTCTTGAAATGCTTATCCTTTGGATTTCAAACCAGAAGGCACTTTTGAAGTCACTTCTTGCTTTTGATTTCAACTGGGGCGGTCTTCTTGCAGGTCTTCTTCCTAACCTTCTTGGTGATATGCTTGATCCCGTTGCTATTACTTTCAGCAGCAACAAACTTGATATTTCAACATTGCTTAAGAATCTTCTTTACAACCTGCTTATTGACTCAAATACAGGCACTGCTCCCGGCGGTGACATTGATGCATGGGTTCAGCAGTTGATTAACTGGGCTCTTATCACAGGTACAGGCGACGGTAAGAATGAAGATGCGAAAAAACTTTCACCTTGGGGTACGGACGGTGCATCATCACTTCTCGGTGCAAATCATGAGCCTCTCTTCCCCGCTATCGGCAAGCAGCCCGGCGGTGCCGGCCTTGGCTCAGCGGCAATCACTGTTGACCGTGACGGTGACGGCACAGCAGACAGCGGCGCAACAATGAACTTCTATCAGCTTGTTGCAAACCTTATTTCCGCTCTCTTTGACGGTACACTTAAAGATCTGCTCTATGATCTTCTCATTGATTTACTCGGCGTTGAAATCACAGCAGAGTTCCCTCAGGGCAATCCTGCTGTACTTACAGACCAGACATTCTCAATGATCGTTGGTATCGTTGAAGGTCTTTTCGTTGATAACGGTGCTCCTGTTCCTACCTATACAGATGAAGAGAATACATATCCCGTTCCCAAGATCAACGCTCTTCTTGACTGGCTCCTTGTTGGCGAACTTGATGAAAACGGCAACAAAGTTGTTAAATCCGCTCTTGATACATTTATCACAATCGATTACTACGGCCTCAAGATTCAGGATAACTTCATGTCACTCCTTAATGACGTTGCCCGTCTTCTTATCAACCTTCTTCCCAGCCTCGGTCTTTTTGAAGACTCGGCTCACCTTGCATACTCACCTGATGACCTTACGGTTTCATGGTTTGTTGATGCAGATTACAACCTTGTATCATCACTTGAGGAAACAAAAGTTACTCAGACTTATGTAACATATGAAACAAACGAGATTATTTATCCCACAGAGTATATAACAGATGCTAACGGTGCTCAGCATCCCTCGGCATACTGCTATCTTGATACTAAAGCAGCAGTTAATACATCTGATGCATCAAATGAAACAACTTACAGAAATCCCTCACTTATCAGACCTAACTATGTAATTACAACCGATATGGTTTTCGCTAACATCATCAAACTTGCTGTTAACGATTTCATCGACGGTTGTTATTTCCCCGAGTGGACAACTGATATTCCCTCAGTTCTCGCTTATGCATTCGCAGCAATGGCAGCACCTATCCTTCCCGAGAACAACTACTTTGCACGCCTTGATGCTTACTATGAACTTACACAGTCAGGCGTTGCTCCTGTACTCGCAGACGGCACAACTCTTGAGCCTCTCTATTATTACACAGATAAGGTTATCACAATAAAAGACCAGAATGGTAATAAAACAGGAACAAAGCAGGTAAGAGTTCCCACTGCTGCTCTGAGCATCATCTCATCTTACGGTGCAAAGATGCTTAACGGTGTGTTCCACTTTGACAGTGACGCAGACAAGTTTACAACCGATACAACATTTGAGCAGTTCCTTTGCGAATTCCTTATGTGGGCTGTTAACCAGTACATGCCCGCGTTCGTAGGTTCTTACAATTCATCAAGCAAGTCATTTGTAAAGGACCTTTCAACTTCAACCAACGACCCCATTTTCGCAGGCGCAATGACAACTGTTGTTAAAGCAGTTTATACTGACTACGCAAACAAAGTAATCAGCCCCGAAGCAAACTGGGATATCGTTTATGAACTTGTTGATTCAACACTCTTTAAACTTCTTCCCGCATCATGGCTTCCCGGAATCGGCGGTTCGGCTCAGTTTATCAACGAGTGGCTTCTCAACAATCTCATTAACTTTGACCTTCAGGGTATCCTCGGTCTTCTCCAGGTTAACCCGACCGGTGAACTTTCCAACTCTGTTGTAAAGGTTCTCATTAATATCATTGACCGTGTTACTGCTCTTCTCTTCAACGATAACGGTGTTCTTATCACCGGTGACTCTAATGCAGCATATAACACATCTTCAACAGGCGATAAGTACAGAGCAAATGTTGTTATGGGCAACAAGGTAACAACAATTTCAACTCTTGCCGGTCTCCTTGACGCAGGTTCAACAAGCGCATCTCTTCCCATGCTCGTTTACAACCTGCTCACACTTCTCAACCTTTATAAGTTCCCCATTCTTTCAACAGCACTTCCTCTTCTCATGTCAACAACATATATCCAGCCTCATGATGAAGACCTTTGGAAATCTGCTGACGGCAACTACCTTAAAACCTATACAATCGGCGCTCTTGAAGGCTATCTTGGAATGCTCAATGATAACCTCAACGCAATTGATACAGGTATTACATTTGGAGAATTTACTAATGATGCAGGTGTTAAATTCACCGCAGAAGAAGTTGCTAACTCTGCAGTTGACGGCAAAGCGATGGCTGTTAAGAATGCAGACGGCGTAAGAACTGATATCCAGTTGAGTACAGGTTACATCTTCGGAACATATGATACCCGTGACGAAGCAGTTAACATGATTAATCAACTCAAGGATTCATATATTGTTACAGAATATAATGAGCAGACAAAGACTGATGTATATAAACTGTATACTCGCAAGTCATATCTCATTGCTGCAACAACTAAGAATGTTACAACAGAATATGAAAAAGACGGCACAAACCTCGGTGAATACACTGAGTACGGCGGCTTCTCATACGCAATGCCCACTTACAGAGCAGAAAACATTACAAAGATCGGTCATCCTTTCGTAAACTACGAGAAGGAAGTTGACGATTACCGTTTCTTCGAGTATGAAGACTTTGGTAAAGCAGGTTATCTCTATAACAACCAGAATGACGCTGATGACGGCGGTTATGAATTCATTGATGAATATAATTCATTTGCTAAGGGCACCCTTGTTGATGCTTACGGCGATTGGTATATGTACTACATTGAATCAGAACTCCGCAGAAGAGACCTCTTCGATGAAAACGGTGACGGCAAAAGCGTTAAAAATGATCAGGACGGAGACTATCGTGCTTCGTATACAGAAACTGATGAAAACGGAAATGCGCTGAAAGATGAAAACGGAAACGATATCATAAATCCCGGTTATCCCGTTGACGGCAACCCCGGCATTCCCACATCAGTTTATCCCTTCTTTGCAGATACCGGTACAAACTTCCCCAACACTGAGCAGACCTTCCAGTATTACGATGTTGACGGCGGCTATTCATATGCAGCAAGAAACAAGCAGGGTTGGCTTGATTCGGAAACAGGTACTGTTATCACAGGTGTTGATCCCGAATTCTTCACAACTGAAAACTTTGAGCAGATCAGAATTGCTTATGAATTAGGCCAGAACCCCGAGAACAACGTTGTTCTTTCAGATGCTGATGCTGAATCAATTATCAGATATATTCTCGGCACAGTTGATTTCGATATCACTCTTAACAGCAAGGGTGTAATCAGCGGTTCAACTAACTGGACTAACCTTTCAGAAACTCAGTGGAACACAATCAACACATGGATTTCACAGAATGGCTTTACACTTACAACTGAAACTCTTGAAGACGGAACAACAGCATACAGACTTGCTCGTCCCGCATTCAGACTCATCTATGCAGGTGATATGACATTCTATGCTAACGAAGGCACAACAGAATTCAATGTTTCAAACACACCCACTCTTAAAGCCAGAACTGTTATGGACTGGAGACGTAAGGCTATCACTAAAGAAAAGAGAACTTACGGTAATGAAATTGAACTGGCTCTTCATGACAGTTACTATGATTACATCGAACAGGTTTACAGATACAGAGTAAGACTTATCGATGAAATCGACGAAATTTCATGGAGACGTGAAAGCGCTGAAACCGGCAGAAAGACAACTGTTGATACAACAGTTCTTAAGTGGGTCCTCGACCTTACAGAAAAGGATTACCGTGACTCAGAAACCAGAAAGCGTAACGTAATTTCTGTTAAGAATCCCGATACAGGCAAGTGGGAAGACTCAAAGGCATTCACAACCTCCTCATATGCAGCGTTCAGAGATGCTTGGGACTTCGGTAATTCACTTTACTTGCAGGCAAACGGTAATACAGATGCTCTCGGCTTAGGCGTTACTCAGTCAATGGTATCAGCGGCTTACTACGGCATTCTTGAAACATGGATGGCTCTTGTTGAGTTCACCGGTTTCGCTGATTGGACACAGATCGACTCATATGTAAAGGTTGCTGAGGAAATTCTTGCCGATCCTTACCTTACCCATCCTGATTTCGGTGTTGAGTCAGGTCTTGATAAACTTGAAGCAGCGCTTAAAGATGCTTATGTTTACACAGACTATATAGGCGATACAGACTATGACCTTAACCCCAACAGCAAGATAAACTATGACTCAGAGTATCAGCTGGATATCGACAGTGCGGCTGCACTTCTTAACCAGGCTATTCAGGCTCTTGTATACCGCAAACTTCCCGGTCTCCTTGATGACCCCGAATCAACAGTTGATGACATTAAGATTCAGGATACCAAGTACGAAAACCAGATTCAGTATGCTCACATCTATGGTCTTACTGAAGGCGTTGGTTTCGGCGACGGTACAATGGATGTAGAAGATGTTCTTGATCTTCTTGGTCTTAAAGTCAAGGGTATGACTCTTGACGGTGAAACAAACACCATTGAGAGAACACCTGCTGCACGCGGTAACGGTACTGATGCAAGACTGGACGGTCGTTACAGATATAACCTCAGATTCAGATACTATGCAGTTCTTTACGGTGATCTTAACGGTGATACCCGTATCGACGGTACTGATGCTTCTGCTCTCAACATTTACATTGCTAAGGGCGAAAACTACGCCGCAATCATGGGCGATGCTAAGTTTGAAGCAGCAGACGTTAACCATGACTCCGCTGTTGATAATGAAGACTACGATATGATTGTTAAGCATTATACACTTAACAATTCTGCTGACGAAGATAAGATTAAGCAGAATGCTCATAGTAATGTTCCCACATCAGTTGCAACATTTGTTGCAGACGGTGTAACTGTTGACACAATTGAAGTAAATGTTGGCTCATGCTTCTCAACAATCCCCACCGCTCCCTCAAAGGACGGCTTCACCTTCTCAGGTTGGGTTGATGAAAATGGTGTAATGCTCACAACTTCAACAAAGATGACAGCAAATGATGTAACATATACAGCAGAATATGTAGCAATCACAGAATAAGTCAAATTAATAAAGCCCCGGCCTTGAAAAAGGTCGGGGCTTTTCATGTCATCTGTTCTTTGTTATTCTGAGCGAAGAATTTAAAAGAAATAATAAACCGCTGTCTGTAACACCTTAACATTGTCAGGGTTTACAAAGACAGCGGTTTACTTTTATTTATCAGTCTTCAAGTATTGCTCTTCTGTATTTTTCGAGCAGATTGCGAGCTGTTTCAACGGTGTTTTCTTCGCTTGGTGCGTCGGGGTTAGCAGTTGAAAGCCACTTACGCTCAAACTCCGCATAGTTTTTGTAGAATTGATTGCCTCTGTAAATATTTCTTTCACAGTGCTGTTTTCTTGTGGTGGTTGAGAATTTACGGCGTTTGGGGAATTCATATGCAAGCATTTCAAAGAAACTTTGCCAGCGCTTAACATAGTAAGTTTTTATCATGCCTCCCCATTCTTTCCATGCATAGTCATAATTAACCGAATCCTTTATCGGACCCCATACTGTAATCTGAGTGAGCAGATTAAGTTCAAAATTCTGCTGGTCTTTTTCGGTTAATGCGAGTTCTCTTGCTTCCTTAAGATGCTCGTGGAGAGTCAATTCGGGACGTGTCTGCAAAAGTTCGTCAACTTCAAGACAAATTTTTAAAAATGCATTTGATGAGCGTTCAAAAATATTTACATCTCTGTTATTGAATCCGTACATAACTTTATCATATAGATTTGAAACATAATTGCTCATCACCTGACGGACAAGGTCGCATGCATCAAATGCATAACCGTCTTTGGTTGCGTTTTCTGCGCTTAAAAGAAGTT
Source organism: Oscillospiraceae bacterium (assembly GCA_015065965.1). Classification (GTDB taxonomy): domain Bacteria; phylum Bacillota; class Clostridia; order Oscillospirales; family Acutalibacteraceae; genus CAG-177. Next base: position 30,871 of record SVPH01000022.1, on the reverse strand, counting down.
CTGCAGCCTTATACAGTGTCTTATTATCATATCTGAGTTCTTTAAAATCATTTGGCGCAGTGTGGCGTAACTCGGTTGCGGGTCTTGCACAGATAATTGAGCCTGTTTCTCTGCCTGTGCAGTTTTCGCTGTAGCAAGATTCTTTAAGAAGATAAAGCGCGTCAACAAGGCATTTTTCTTTGCTGCCGTAACGGCGGTATGCATAGTCTTTCAGCCATTCGTCAAGGTTTATCGCTGAATCTTCCGTAAGCATCTGAAAAGCAAGGTCATAATAAAGAGGGTTTTGGAATATTCCTTCCATAAAAAGACCTGTTCCGCTGCAGTTTTCACAGTCGAGAGCAGAGTATGGGTTATCTGCAAGGGCTTTTATGCTTCCGTGCAGAGTGTTCCTGTCGCCAAAATTATGTATGTTTCCGAGAACGAATTCATATCCCCAGAAATCGTCAAATTCTTTATGTTTGCTGCCGTCTAAATCAAGTATAAGCAGCCTTTCTTTCGGAACGGCTTTGACTATTTGTTCGCGCAGTGACCAACTTTGCATAACCCAGACGGAGTCTTTATCAAACTCCTGATACATTGTGTCTATTGCTCTGCCGACTTTCCATAGGTAATCCCTTGTTTTGATTGAAGGCGCATTTTCATGGAATGGGTCACATGCATAATAGTGATATGTACCAAAGAGTTGACGCTGCTTTTCAAGCAAAGCCTTGCCGAATTTTTTGAATATAGGGTCTGTCGGGTCAAGTTGATAAGTAATGGGGAAATTGCACCATGAAGGAACCATTCTCAGGCGCACTTTGTTAAAGAGTTTTGTAATTGTTGCAGGTACTGTGCCCGCAAAGCCTTGCTGAATCGGTGTCATTCCGAGTTCAACTTCGCGTTCAATAATTCTTTTGCCGAGTTCAAGGCGGCTTTCAATATATTTAACATCGGTCAGGCTGAAATAACCGGTTAAGTTGCCCATGAGTTGCCATGGCCAGAAACCGGGTCCGGAGATAAAAGAGAGCGCTCCTGTTTCACTGTAGGTAAAATCACGCATTGTGTAATACCATACTGCTTCACTGCCCACAACGCTAAGAGGCATATTTATGCCGTTCATTGCCATGAAGTCTATTTCTTTTTCCCATCTTTCCCAATTCCAAAAAGCGAAAGAATAGCCGAGTGTGCAGTAATTCATGTATGCGCGTCTTTTTTGCTTGATTACTTTTGTGATTTTTCCGTCAAACAGGGGAGCGGAAGAAACAGAAATTTCTCTGTTGCCGCAGTGAGAAAGATTAACTCCGCAATGTTTTTTCAGATATGCGTAGTATGCCATTGCCTGGCTGATTTTGCAATCGCCGCAAAGAACTATTTTTCCGTTTTCGCAGAATAATTCATATGTATTAAGACCGTTTGCGCTTTCGATATTGCGCAGTTCAAACATATCGGATATTTCCGGAGTGTTTCTTAAAATAAGATTTTTCATCTTAATCTCCTATCGTAAAATTATATACCATTATATTATACATTAAAAGAACCGTATAGGCAAGTTTTTTAAAAGAATTAACATCTTATTTAAACATTTAAACAGGTTTTGAGTTAAAATAAATGTATCATGTATGAAAAAAATTCATAAAATGCGAAATAATGCTTTACACTTTGCATTAAATAAAGTAAAATATATTATAACTATATATAATTAAAGGCGGTGTTTAAAAATGCAACCGGTTTATAAAAGAATTCTGCTTAAACTCAGCGGTGAGGTTCTTGCGGGCGGAAAAGGTCACGGATTTGATTTTGACACAATCAATTCGATCTGTTCGGCTGTCAGCGAACTTACAAAACTCGGCGTTGAGGTTGGGCTTGTTGTAGGCGGAGGAAATTTCTGGAGAGGCCGTTCAGGCGGAAGTATGGACAGAACCCGTGCTGACCATATCGGAATGCTTGCAACTGTAATGAACTCTCTTGCTCTTGCCGATACTCTTGAACAGCACGGTGTAACCGTCAGAGTTCAGAGCGCAATTGAAATGCATCAGATTGCTGAAACCTATATCAGAAATAAGGCAGTTCGTCACCTTGAAAAAGGCAGGGTTGTTATTTTTGCAAGCGGAACAGGCAATCCGTTTTTTTCAACAGATACCTGTGCTGCGCTCAGAGCGGCTGAGATAAAGGCTGATATTATTTTCAAAGCAACAAATGTTGACGGCGTTTATGATAAGGACCCCAACAAGTATCCCGACGCTGTTAAATATGATGTTGTAACTCACAGTGAGGTTCTTGAAAAAGACCTTAAGGTTATGGATTCAACGGCAGCATCACTTTGCCGTGACAATAATATTCCGATTCTTGTTTTCAACCTTGAAAATCCGGAAAACATAATCAAAGCGGTTCTCGGTGAAAATATCGGAACAATAGTTAAGGAGGGCTAAAACTATGCAGACAGTTTTTGCAGTAGCAGAAGAAAAAATGAGTAAAACCGTGAGCGTTCTCAACGCAGACTATGCGGCTATCAGAGCGGGCAGAGCAAACGCATCAGTTCTTGATAAAATCAGAGTTGATTATTACGGAACACCCACACCCATTAATCAGATGGCAGCAATTTCGGTAGCAGAGGCAAGAATTCTTATTATCCAGCCTTGGGATTCATCAACTCTTTCACCTATTGAAAAGGCTATTCAGACATCAGATATCGGTATCAATCCTCAGAATGACGGTAAGGTTATCCGTCTTACTTTCCCTCAACTTACAGAGGAACGCCGTAAGGAACTCGGCAAGGAAGTTAAAAAGACTGCTGAGGATTCAAGAGTTGCTATCCGTTCAATCAGACGCGATTGCATTGATAAGGTAAAGAAGATGGAAAAGGCATCGGAAATTACCGAAGACGATCTTAAAATCGCTGAAAAGAAACTTCAGGATATAACAGATAAGTATATTAAAGAGATTGATAAAATTTCCGCAGAAAAAGAAAAGGAAATCATGGCAATCTGATGATAATTACCATGCAGAAGGCGGCAGAGACTCCGCCTTCTGCTCTCGCAGTTTTTTAGGAGAGGTTGAAAATGACAAAAGAAGAACTTGCAAATATTTCAATGCCTGCTCACATAGGTATTATTATGGACGGCAACGGCAGATGGGCGAAGCAGAGAGGCTTAAAGCGCAGTGAAGGTCACAAAGAGGGCGCAAAAGTTTTCCGTGCCATTTGCAACTATGCGCAGGAAATCGGAGTAAAATATCTTACATTCTATGCTTTTTCAACCGAGAATTGGAAAAGACCTGCCGAAGAGGTTTCGGCAATAATGGATCTTTTCAGAGATTATCTTTTTGAAGCACAGGAAAGAGAAGAAGAAAATATGGCAAAGGGCATGCGTGTGCGTTATATAGGCGAAAGAAGCGCCTTGCCCGAAGATATAGTAACGATGATAACCGAACTTGAAAAACGTTCGGCGGATAAAGATGTAATAACGGTTAACCTTGCCGTAAACTATGGCGGCAGGGATGAGATACTCCATGCAGTAAAAACAATTGCAAAAAAGGTTGAAGCAGGGGAACTCAAAGCAGATAATATTAATTTGAATGATATAGACGGCAATCTTTTTACCGCAGGTCAGCCTGACCCTGATTTGATAATCAGGCCGAGCGGTGAATACCGTCTTTCCAATTTCCTTATCTGGCAGGCGGCATATTCGGAATTTTGGTTTTCCGATATACTTTGGCCCGATTTTACAGCCGATGATTTGGATAAGGCAATTATAGATTACAACAAGAGAAACAGGCGCTTCGGCGGCATATAAAAGGAGGCGAATTGAAAAAGCAATAAAATGATTTTAAAATTTTAGATTTGAATTGAGAGTGAAGACAATGAAAATTAGAATAATAACAGGTCTTATCTGTGCAGCGATTGTAATAATGCTCCTTGTGTTTACGGGTCTTGGCTATCAAGGCGTAATGAGTATCCCCATGGGAGCAATTGCGGCAATTGCGGCTTATGAGATGATGCGTGTATCAAAATGTAAAAATAAGGTTCTGACAGTTTTTTCAATGATAGTGGCGGCAATCGGCCCTGCGTATGTTGATTTCGGATTGCAACAGTATATTCCTGTGCCTCTTTCAGTGCTGCTTATCGCTTATGTTATTGTGATGCTGATAATAATGCTCAAGCATTATGAAACAACAAAATTTGAGCATGTGGCACTTGCACTTTTCGGCTCAGTTGCAATACCGGGTTCACTCGGAACTTTCTTTGAAGTAAGAGATCTTTGCGTTGATTATCCCGAACTTTTTCAGCGTTCACACTGCGTATTTCTTATTCTTTGTGCGATGTACTGTGCATGGATGAGCGATACATGGGCATATTTTATAGGCAGCAGATTCGGCAAACATAAACTTTCACCTAAAATCAGCCCAAAAAAATCGGTTGAAGGTGCAATCGGCGGCGTTGTCGGAACCGTTCTTTTCTGCGTAGCAACATACCTTGTGTGCGATAAGTTTTATTTCCATCTTGAAACGGTTAAATTATGGATGGTAGCAGCAGGCGCTGTAATCATTTCAATTCTCGGTATGTGCGGTGACCTTTCCGCATCAGTAATTAAACGTAATTTTGGAGAAAAGGATTTTGGAAATCTTTTCCCCGGTCACGGCGGCGTGCTTGACAGAATTGACAGTTTTCTTGTAACAATGCCTTCGGTTTATGTGTTTATTCAGATTGGTCTTGCATTTGCAAACAAATAATTTTTAAGGATTGATTATATGACAAAAACTCTTGCTGTGCTCGGTTCAACGGGTTCAATAGGGGTTCAGGCTCTTGAGGTTGCAGAACTTATGGGCTTTGATGTGGTTGCTCTTACTGCAAACTCAAGAACGGATATAATTGAGGAGCAAATCAGAAAATTTTCTCCGCGTATTGTTGCTGTTGCAGATGAAAAAGCGGCTGAGAATTTAAAAATACGGGTTGCGGATACTGATACAAAGGTTCTTTCAGGTACGGAAGGTATTATAGAATGCGCGCGTTGCGGTGCCGATACAGTGCTCAACAGCATTGTAGGCATTGCGGGGCTTGCTCCCACTCTTGCGGCAATTGAAGAGGGCAGTAATATTGCCCTTGCAAATAAAGAAACCCTTGTTGCGGGCGGAAAAATCGTTATGGATGCCGCTGCGGACAGGGGCGTTGCCATTCTGCCCGTTGACAGTGAGCATTCGGCTATTTTTCAGTCACTTCAGGGATGTCAGGGCAAAAATCAGGTTAAAAGGCTTATTCTCACCGCTTCCGGCGGTCCGTTCTTCGGCAAAAGCAAGGCGGAACTTGAGAAAGTTACGCTTGAGCAGGCTCTTAAGCATCCCAACTGGAGCATGGGTGCAAAAATAACCATCGACTCTGCTACTATGATGAACAAAGGACTTGAACTTATTGAAGCAGCGTGGCTTTTCGGCATGAAAGCGGCGGATATTGATATTGTTGTTCACAGGCAGAGCATAGTTCATTCTCTTGTAGAATATATTGATAATTCAGTGATTGCTCAACTCGGTTTGCCCGACATGAGAATTCCCATTCAGTATGCGCTCACATATCCTGACCGCTGTATCAGCCCTGTAGGTCAACTTGATTTGGCGCAGTTGGCAACGCTTACTTTTGAAAAGCCCGATTATGAAACCTTTGCGTGTATTAATCTGTGCAGAAAAGCCATTGAAATGGGCGGTCTTTATCCTGCAGCAGTAAATGCCGCAAATGAAAAAGCGAACGAACTTTTCAGAAACGGCAAAATCGGTTTTCTTGATATTCCTAAAGCGGTTGAAGCCGCTTTTGAAAGCGTTGCTCAGGTTTCGGATTACACACTTGAACAGGTTTTTGAAACCGATATGTTTGTGAGAGCCGAAACAGAAAGGTTATTTATATGAGAATAATTCCACTTATCACCGCAGGCGAAATATGGAGTAAAGCATGGCCTGTTCTAATTGCCATTCTTTTTTTCGGTTTGCTTATATTCTTCCATGAACTCGGTCATTTCCTTTTTGCAAAACTTTTTAAGGTTCAGGTAAACGAGTTTTCAATGGGCATGGGTCCTGCTCTTTTTAAATTCAAGAAAGGCGAAACTCAGTATGCACTTCGTCTTTTCCCCATCGGCGGTTATGTCAGCATGGAAGGTGAAGACGACGAGAGTGAGAGTGACAGGGCATTTTATAAAAAGCCTGCATGGCAGAGATTTATAATTATTGCAGCAGGCGGCACTGTTAACCTCATAATGGGTGTTATAATAGTTGCGGTTATGCTTTCTCAGTCAAATCTTATCGGTTTGCCTGAAATTCATTCTTTTGAGGAAAATTCAGTCAGCAGTCAGTATTTGCAGGCTGGCGATAAAATTGAAAAAATCAACGGAAAGAAAGTTTATTCCGAATATGATTTAAGTTTCCTTATGGCAAGGGATAAAGACGGCATTATTGATTTTACCGTTGACAGAAACGGCGAAAAAGTTGAACTTCCCGAAGTTCCTTTTCAAACAATGGATCGTAATGGCACGCTTACGATAATTTATGATTTTATAATCAGAGGCGTTGAGCCGACTTTTGCAAATGTTGCAAAGAATGCCGTGCTGGAATCAGTATCAATAGGGCGAATTGTGTGGATAAGTCTTCTTGACCTTGTAACGGGTCAGTATGGCTTAAGCGACCTTTCGGGTCCGATAGGTACGGTGTCATTTATTGCAGATGCTGCGCAGACGGCAAATCAGCAGACGGATTATACCTATCTGCTCATGCTTATGGCGCTTATAGCGATTAATATCGGTTTGTTTAATCTTCTTCCGCTTCCCGCGCTTGACGGCGGCAGACTTTTCTTCCTTGCTATTGAGTTTATATTCAGAAAGCCTGTTCCGCAGAAATATGAAGGATGGGTTCATGCGGTAGGAATGGTTCTTCTTCTTTTATTGATGGTTGTAATTTCATTCAGCGATATAATGAGATTGATAAGAGGTTAGTTTTATGGAAAGGCGAAACAGCAGAAAAGTTAAGGTAGGCAATATCTATGTAGGCGGCGATTCTAAAATCACGGTTCAATCAATGCTCAACAAACCTGCTTCTGATATTGAGGGCAGCGTAAAACAGGCTGTTGAACTTGAAAAAGCAGGTTGTGAGATTATCCGTGCCGCAGTGCCCGATATGGCGGCTGTTGAACTTATCAGAAAACTGAAAGAAAATCTTTCGGTGCCTGTTGTTGCCGATATTCATTTTGATTATCGTCTTGCACTTGCAAGCCTTGAAGCAGGTGTTGATAAAATAAGAATCAACCCCGGCAACATCGGCTCAATGGACAGAGTAAGAGCGGTTGCAAATGCCTGTAAAGAAAGGCAGGTGCCTATCCGCATCGGCGTTAACTCGGGTTCGCTTGAAAAAGAACTGCTTTCAAAGTACGGTTCACCTTGTGCCAAAGCGCTTGCGGAAAGTGCGCTTGGTCATGTTTCACTGCTGGAACAGTGCGATTTCAATGATATAATTATTTCAATAAAATCTTCAAATGTTAATATAATGGCGGCGGCATACAGGCTCGTTGCCGAAAAATGCGATTATCCTTTGCATCTTGGAGTTACCGAGGCAGGAACACACAACATGGCGCTGATAAAGTCGTCAATCGGTATCGGCTCGTTGCTGCTTGACGGCATTGGCGATACAATCAGAGTTTCCATGACCGATGACCCCGTTAAAGAGGTTGCGGCGGCAAACGGAATTCTCAAAGCAATCGGTCTTAAAACGGATTGCCCGGATATTGTTTCATGTCCGACTTGCGGCAGAACAAAAATAGACCTCATCGGACTTGCCAATGAGGTTGAGTCACGCCTTTCGGGTTGCAAAAAGAACATAAAAGTTGCTGTTATGGGCTGCGCAGTTAACGGGCCCGGTGAAGCAAGAGAAGCAGATATCGGCATCGCAGGTGGCGACGGCTGTGCTTTGATATTCAAAAAAGGCGAAATAATTTGCAAAGTGCCTGAAAATGAAGCGGTTGACACGCTTTTGGCAGAAATTGATAAGATATGAGGACAAAATGCACGAAAACAGTATTTTAAATTTTATAGGAGAATTAATCAATGCAGGCTTGCGTGAAATATTCGCAGGCGGCGTTGTTGAAAAAATATTCCTTGATGAAGAAACAATGAAACTGAGCATAACTGCTCGGTTTGATTGTTATGTTGAGGATAAGTTTATTATCTCTGCTCAGAGTGAAATAAAGAACGCATTGGGTATTAACAAGGTTGTTATCGAGCCTCGTTACCATTACAGTGCGTTTTCGGATAAATGTGCACCCCAACTGGTGAGGGCATTAAAAGAAAATGTTGCTGCCGCAAACGGTTTTTTGGAGAATGCAAAGTTTTCATTTGGTGAAAATTCATTGGAATTAAGCGTTTTTAACGGTGCGGATATTCTTAATGAGGCAGGCGCAAAAGATTTTCTTGTCAGATATATCAAGGAAATTTTCGGCATACAAGCCGAAGTTAGCATAAAAGGTGAAAGCGGTGCGCCTAAACTTGATTCGCCTGAGTATGTTCAGATGCAGGCGGATAACATTAAGATTGAAGTTCCGGTTGCAGAGGAAGCAAAAAAACCTAAAGCACCCAAGCAGGAGTATGACGATCTTCCCATTTCACTTACCAACGCAAAAGTTATCTATGGCAGTAAAATAAAGTCAAAGCCTGTTCCTCTCAGCGGTATTTCGCTCGATGACGGCAATGTTACTGTTTGGGGCAGAGTTTTTTCGCTTGATATGCGTGATACCCGTGACGGTAAACGCAAAATTATTAATTTTAACATAACAGATAAAACGAACTCATACACCGTTAAAATCTTTGAGGCATCTCAGAATTGTGAGCAACTGGTTGCAGGGCTTGCTGATGGCAAAGTTGTTATGCTCAGAGGTCATGTAGAGTATGATGACTATATCAAGACCTACTGTATAAAAGCAAATTCCATTATGCTGATTGAAGAAATCGGTATTGAAGACACGGCGGAAGAAAAACGCGTTGAACTTCATATGCACACCAATATGTCCGCCATGGACGGTATGACAAGTGCAGCAAAACTTGTTGCCAGAGCGGCAAAATGGGGTCATAAGGCTGTTGCCATAACTGACCACGGTGTTGTTCAGGCGTTTCCCGAAGCCGCTGCTGCAGCCAAGAAAAACGGCATAAAGGTTATTTACGGCATGGAGGGTTATCTTGTTGATGACTCAGCTAAAATAGTAACGGGTAATGTTGATATGCCCATGAGCGGTACTTTTATTGTTTTTGACGTAGAAACAACAGGTCTGCGTACGGATAAAGTGCGCCTTACCGAAATCGGTGCCGTAAAATATGTTGACGGTGCGGAGAGAGGCAGATTCCAGACTTTTGTTAATCCTGAAATGCCGATTCCTGCAAAGATTACCGAACTTACAGGCATTACAAATTCAATGGTTGCCAATGCGCCAAAAGAGGGCGAGGCTGTACGCAAATTCTTTGAGTTCTGCGGTGACGGCGTTCTTGTAGCGCATAACGCAACCTTTGATACCAATGTTATAAAGCATACCTGCAAAAGAAACGGCATTGAATATAACTATGCTCATATTGATACCCTTGTTATGGCGCAGAGCCTTATCGAGGGCATCAAGAACTATAAACTCGATTCCATATCTAACTATTTCAAACTGCCTAAATTTGACCACCACAGAGCGGATGAAGATGCAGGTGCGCTTGCAAGAATTTTTGAAAAACTCGTCGAACTCTGTCAGGCAAAAGGTGTTGAAAATGTTTCACAGATAAATGAAAAAATCCCTGTTAATGTTAAACGTTTACCGACTTACCATATAATCCTTCTTGCTAAAAACAAGATAGGTCTTAAGCACCTTTATCAACTTATTTCAAAATCAAATCTTGAATACTATTACCGCCATCCGAGAATACCGAGAAGCGAACTCATCGCTCATAAGGAAGGACTTATTGTCGGCAGCGCGTGTGAAGCAGGTCAACTATATCAGGCAATTTATATGGGCATGCCCAAAGAAAAGTTGCTTGAAATCGCAAGCATTTACAATTACCTTGAAATTCAGCCGAACGGCAACAACGCTTTCATGGTTCGTGAAGGTATGGTTGATTCCGAAGATGATTTATGTGAAATAAACAGACGCATTATTCACCTTGCAGATGAACTTAGCATTCCCGTTGTTGCAACGGGTGACGTTCACTTCATGGAGGAGAGCGATAAGATATTCAGAGAAATTCTTATGGCAGGTCAGGGCTTCAAGGATGCTTCTGAGCAAGCACCGCTCTATCTGCGCACTACTCAGGATATGCTTGCCGAATTTGAGTATCTCGGCGAAGAAACGGCATATGAAGTTGTTGTTAAAAATCCTAATCTTATTGCCGATATGTGTGAGGAAATAAAGCCCATTCCCGACGGAACATATCCGCCCAAAATTGAGGGAGCGGACGAAGAACTCCGCCAGATTTGTTATGACAGGATGCAGGATTACTACGGCAATCCTCTGCCTGAATATATCAAGGAAAGGCTTGATAAAGAACTCGATTCAATCATTAAAAACGGTTTCGCCGTTCTTTATATTATCGCTCAGAAACTTGTTTGGAACTCAATGGATAACGGCTACTACGTCGGTTCGAGAGGTTCTGTTGGTTCGTCGTTTGTTGCTTTTGCTGCAGGTATTTCTGAGGTTAATCCGCTTGTTCCGCACTATATATGTGAGGATTGCAAGCACAGTGAATTTTTCTATAAGGGTGAATACGGCTCAGGCTATGATATGCCGCCCAAAGACTGCCCTAATTGCCATAAACCCATGCACCGCGACGGTCATGATATTCCGTTTGAAACTTTCCTTGGTTTCTACGGCGATAAGCAGCCTGATATTGACCTTAACTTTTCAGGTGAATATCAGTTCTACGCACACAGATATACCGAGGAACTTTTCGGTAAAACGCATGTTTTCAAGGCGGGTACAATAGGCACCCTTGCGGACAAAACCGCTTTCGGGTTCGTCAAAAAGTGGGCTGAGGAAAAAGGCGTATTTCTTTCAAGAGCAGAGGAAGAACGCCTTGTTCAGGGCTGTGTAGGTGTTAAAAGAACAACCGGTCAGCATCCCGGCGGCATGGTTGTTGTGCCTGCCGATATGGATGCGGAGGATTTCACTCCTATTCAGCACCCTGCCGATGATGCGGATTCAATCCACAGAACAACTCACTTTGATTTCCATTCGCTTCACGATACAATCCTCAAACTTGATAATCTGGGTCATGATGTTCCGACTCTCTATAAACATCTTGAGGATATGACAGGCACAAATGTTATGAAAATTGATATCTGTGACCCGAAACTTTACGAACTTCTCACTTCTCCCGAGCCTCTCGGAGTAACCGCAGAGGATATTGACTGTGAAACGGGCACACTTTCGCTGCCTGAACTCGGCACACCGTTTGTGCGCCAGATGCTTATCGAATCACAGCCTAAGAATTTTTCGGACATGCTCCAGATTTCAGGTCTTTCACACGGTACCGATGTTTGGATCGGCAATGCGCAGGATCTTATCAAAAACGGCACCTGTACAATTTCAGAAGTTATCGGAACGCGTGATAACATTATGGTCTACCTTATCAACAAAGGCGTTGAAAAGGGCATGGCATTTAAGATTATGGAAATTGTCAGAAAAGGTAAGGCAACTTCGCTCCTGACAGATGAGCATAAAAAAGAAATGCTTGACCACGATGTTCCGCAGTGGTATCTGGATTCCTGTATGAAAATCAAGTATATGTTCCCTAAGGCTCATGCCGCTGCATATGTTAGCGCTGCAATGCGCCTTGCATGGTATAAACTTTACCGTCCTGTTGAATACTATGCAACCTATATGACCGTGCGCGGTGAAGATATTGATACCGCTGCCGTTCTTGCAGGAAGGGGAGCGGTTAAAAAGAAAATGGACGAGATTAAGCAAAAAATGCAAATGAAAACCGCCACAGCCAAGGAGGAAGGCACCTTCACTTCTCTTCAGGTTATCAATGAGATGATGGCAAGAGGTGTTGAAATTTTGCCGATAGATATTTATAAATCTACTGCAAACAGATATATCATTGAGGACGGAAAGATAAGGCTTCCTTTCTCGGCTATTGCAGGTTGCGGCGGCAGAGCGGCTGAAGGTCTTGAAGCGGCACGCAATGACGGCGGCGGAGAATTTCTTTCGATTGAGGATTTCCAACTCCGTTCAGGTGCATCAAAAACAATTATTGCCGCTCTTGAAGAGGGCGGAGCATTTGAATCTCTTCCCAAAACAACACAACTCAGTTTCTTCTGACAGGTGAAACTTATGAAATCAAAATTACCTTTGAAACAGCGCCAGTGGTATAAACTTGATAATGCGGCTAAGGCATTCCCGGGTCAGAACAGTTCGTCATGGTCCAATGTATTCAGGCTTTCAGCAACGCTGACGGAAAAAATTGACCCTGATTTGCTTCAAGAAGCATTGGAGAAAACTATGCCACGTTTTCCTTGCTTTGATGTGCGGATGCGCAACGGGTTTTTCTGGCACTATCTTGAGAAAAATCCTAACGGTGCGCCGCCTGTTATGCCGGATATAGGCAACCCTTGCTTAAGGGTAAAATGGAAAGAAAACAATGGCTACCTTATCAAAATTTACTATTATGAAAACAGAATATCAGCAGAATTTTATCATGCTGTAACAGACGGTTACGGTGCATCAAGGTTTTTTATGACTCTGCTTGCGGTTTATCTCCGCCTTACGGGCAAAGAAATTCCGAACGGAGAAAGTGTTTTTGATATAAATGAAAAGCCGCATGAGGAAGAGAGTGAGGACGCATACCTTAAATACTCCAACTCAAAGGCAAAAGGAAAAAGATTTTATAAGTTCACTTACCACTATAAAGGTAAAAGGCTGCCTAAGCACCGTCTTTGCGTTACAACAGGTTATATGCCTGTTTCGGCGTTAAAAGAAAAAGCGCATGAATACGGAGTAACAATAACCGAATATCTGGCGGCAGTGCTTCTTTGGGTTATGTATAACATGCAGGAAGAGGAAGAAAACAACAAAGAAAAACATGTGGGCGTTCAGATTCCCGTAAATGTAAGGAACTTTTATAAAAGCGAAACTCTGCGTAATTTTATGCTCTGTTATTCTTTTCAGATTGACCCTAAAATGGGTGAGTACACTTTCTCGGAAATAGTAAAGCAACTTTCACTCTATCTTCGTTATATCAATAATGAAAAAGAACTTCAGGCGATGATGCACGGTAATGCAGGTATAGAGAAAAATCCGATCATGCGTATTTTACCCTCTTTTCTTAAGGATTTCGGCATAAGCATGGTTTATAAGGTAGCGGGTGAAAAGGCAACAAGCGCACTTATAACCAATGTCGGAATCATAAAAACACCTGCGGAAATGACACCTTATATTGAAAAACTGACCCTTGTTACGGGACCGGGTATGCTTATGGGTGCAAAGTGCGGAGCCGTTTCTTTTGACGGTACTCTTGCACTGACAGTTTCGAATATATTTGAAGAAAACAAAATACAAAGGGATATATTTACAACCCTTGTTAAATTCGGAATTCCTGTGAAAATTGAAAGTAACAGGCATGCAATTATGGGAGGTGACAGGTAATGTCATATTGTGTGAATTGCGGAGTTGAACTTGAAAAAGGCTGCCATGAGTGTCCTTTGTGCGATACACCCGTTATAAATCCCAGAGAACAGATTACGGAAAGTCAAAAACCTGCATATCCGGAAACGGTTGATATTCCGAAGTCTGTGAACAAGCGGTATTGGGGATTTATCTTCTCGCTTATAATGCTTATACCGAATTTGGTTCTGATTGTTCTGAATATATTTGTTTTTGACAGCGGAGTTATGAAATACGTTGTGGGCGGTTTTGCCGTTGCATGGATATGGTTTGTTTTTCCTCTTTTGTGGAAAAAGCAGATACCCGTTGTTTCGCTTGGCATTGATGCAATTGCGCTTTTGGTTTATCTGAATATGTTCAGAATCTACGGCGATGAAAACGGTTGGTTCAGTTCACTCGTTTTGCCGGTGGTTATTGCTTTATGGGCAATATGCAACATGTTTATTTTTTGGCTGAAAAAGCCGAGAACAAAATCACTGATAGCAATTGCAGTGCTCGGTGCAATAAATATTATGAGTTTTGTTATAGAAATTTGTATGAGTATGTTTTACATCAACAAACTACAAATAACAGTTTCACTTGTTATGACTGCTTGCTGCGTTTCGCTTATGATATTTTTTGCAGTTCTTGAAAAAAGTAAGCGACTCAAAGCATGGGTAAGCCGAAAATTTTTTGTTTAATAACACAGAAAGGATGAAAAAATATGTGGCCTTATATTATTCTTGCCGTTATTGCTCTGGCTATAGTTATTACGGCAATCAAAGCAGCATTTTTTGTTCCGAAGAAAAAAGATTACGGAACACCAACTGAGGAAAAGGTTGACGCAAAGAAAGCGCAGGCAAACCTTTCAAAAGCAATCTCAATCCCTACAATCAGTTATCCGGACAAGTCAAAGGTTGATTTCGGCCAGTTTGAAAAGTTCCATAAATTTTTGGAAGAAGCCTATCCTCTTGTTCACAAAAATCTTACAAAAGAGGTTGTTCAGGAAGCAAGCCTTATCTTCCGTTGGAAAGGTACGAGGGATGACCTTGAACCTATCGCTTTGCTTGCTCATCAAGATGTTGTTCCCATTTCGGAAGGAACAGAGCAGGATTGGACTTATGCGCCGTTCAGCGGTTATAATGACGGTGAGTTCATTTGGGGCAGAGGCGCTCTTGATATGAAAAACCACCTTGTTGCTGTTATGGATGCAGTTGAAACTCTCCTTGAAGAAGGTTTTCAGCCCGAAAGAGATGTTTATCTTCTCTTCGGTCAGGATGAAGAAGTTGTTGCATCTGAAAGCGGCGGCGCAAAGAATATAATGCTTACTCTCAAAGAAAGAGGAATTCATCTTGACAGCGTTCTTGATGAAGGCGGTGCAATCATTCCGGTTAATGTTAAAGGTATTCTTAATAACAAAGAACTTGTCGGTATCGGCGTAGCAGAAAAAGGTTATACCGATTTTGAAATCACAGTTAATGCAAAGGGCGGCCATTCTTCGCAGCCTCCCGTTCATTCAGGTCTTGGAAAACTTGCAAATGTTATCAAGGATCTTGAAAACAATCAGTTCAAAGCAGAACTTCTTCCTTTTGTTAAGGAACTTTTCTCAAATATCGGCAGAAACTGCACATATCCTGCAAGACTTATTATGTGCAACCTTAAACTTTTCCACCCGCTGCTTAAGTTTATTATGAAGAAAATTCCTTTTGCTGCTTGTCTTATTAGAACAACAACCGCTGTTACAATGGCTCAGGGCAGCCCTGCAGCAAATGTTCTTCCTCAGAAATCAACTGTTACGGTTAATTTCAGGCAGATGCCCGGCACAACAGTTAAAGATGTTGAAAATCATATCCGTAAAGTTTGCAGAAATAAGGATATTGAAGTTAAGGTGCTCAAGGCAAAAGAAGCATCAAAATTCTCGCCTACAGATTCAAGAACTTTCAAGATTATTGAAGAAATCTGTATGCAGGATAATAAGGACAGCATAGTTGCTCCGTATCTTGTTATGGGCGGCACAGATGCATGTTATTATGAACCCATCTGTGAAAACATATATCGCTATGCACCCTATAAGGTAAGTGTTTCGCTTCTTCGCTGCACTCACGGTACAAATGAGAGAATTCCTGTTGATACCGTGGCTTCGGGCGTTGCATTCTTTAAAAGATATATCAGAAAGGCTTCGGCTGAATAATATGAACATACTCATTGCGCCCGACAGTTTTAAAGGTACGCTGACTGCTCAGCAGGTTTGCGATATTATCGGGCAGGCATTTGCAGAAACAATTAACAACGCAAAAATAGTAAAGTCCCCCGCTGCCGATGGCGGCGAGGGGCTTTGTGCCTGTATGCATGAAATCCTTGGCGGTGAACTCAAAAATGCTGTTGTAAGCGGAGTTTTCGGGGAAAAGATATCTGCCGAATACCTCATGCTTTCGGATAAAACTGCAGTTATTGAAATGGCGGCTTGTGCAGGTCTGCCGCTTGCAGGAAAAAATAAGAATCCCGAAAAGTCAACAACATTCGGAGTGGGAGAACTTATAAACGATGCTGTTTCAAACGGAGCGGAGAAAATCCTGCTTGGTCTTGGCGGCAGTGCAACAAATGATTGCGGTTTCGGAATGGCGGCTGCACTCGGTTGGAAGTTCCTTGATGAAAACTGCAATGCGTTTGTGCCGGTCGGAGGGACATTAACAAAGGTTGCAAAGATTGTTAAACCTGAAAAAACATTTGATATTCCTGTTACGGTTGCCTGCGATGTTGAAAATCCGCTTTACGGCAAAAACGGAGCGGCATATATTTTTGCACAGCAGAAAGGTGCAGATACGGCAATGGTTGAACGCCTTGACAGCGGACTTCGCCACGCAGCAGAAATAATAAAGAATGATTTATCAATTGAAGCAGCCGGTATTAAAGGTGCAGGTGCTGCAGGCGGAATGGGTGCAGGCGCAGTTGCATTTTTGAATGCCGAACTGAAAAAGGGGATTGATATTCTTCTTGACGCTGCTGATTTTGATAAAAAAGCCGCTGATGCCGATTTGATTATAACAGGTGAAGGCAGGCTTGATTTTCAGAGCGTTAACGGTAAGGTAATTTCAGGCGTTGCTAAAAGAGCGGCAAGGCTTAACAAAAAGGTTATTACAATTTGCGGCAGCAGAGGAAATGGTGCTGAAGAAATAAAAAAACTGTGCATTTCAGAAGTTTATTTTGCTTGTGAAATTGAAAAATCATTTGAAGAAGTCAAGCGAACATGCAAAGAAGATTTATATAATATAGCCTTGAAAGCAGCAAAAAGCGGTGTCGTGTGACACCGCTTTTTGCTTTTTATTTAATTTCAATAACTGTATAACCCTGTTCTTCAACTGCGTTTTTGAGAACATCATTTGAGATTTCGGCAGTGAGAGTTACTACTGCAGTATCGGTTTCGTGGTTTACATCAGCAAAATCAACACCGTCTATTCCTTCAAGAGTTTTCTTTACCCTTGCTTCGCAGTGACCGCACATCATGCCTTCAATTTTCATTGTTTTTTCCATAGTTTTTATCTCCTTTGTTTTGATTTTCTTATCTTTTTTACTGCTGTGAATTTTAAACAAATTAAGTCTTAATGCATTTGATACAACGCAAAAACTTGAAAGGCTCATTGCCGCTGCGCCGAACATCGGGCTGAGTTCCCAGCCCAGAACAGGTATAAATAAACCTGCGGCAAGAGGAATGCCGAGAGTATTATACATAAACGCCCAAAACAGGTTTTGATGAATGTTGCGCAGAGTTGCTCTGCTCAGGCGGATTGCGGCAGGTACATCGCTCAGGCGGCTTTTCATCAGAACAATATCTGCCGCATCAATGGCAATATCCGTTCCTGCTCCGATGGCTATGCCGATATCGGCTCTTGTCAGTGCGGGAGCATCGTTGATTCCGTCGCCGACCATCGCAACTTTGCCTTGTTTCATCAGTCTGCGTATAACAGTTTCTTTTCCGTCAGGCAGGACTCCGGCGATAACTTCATCGACTCCTGCGATTTTGCCGATTGCATTGGCTGTTTTTTCATTGTCACCCGTAAGCATTACAACTTTTATTCCCATGTTTTTCAGTTGCTTTATTGCTTCGGGACTTTCTTTCTTTATTGTATCAGCAACTGCAATTATGCCGAGTACTTTGCCGTCTTTGGCAAAAAGCAAGGGTGTTTTACCTTCTTCGGCAAGCGAGGTTGCTTTTTCTTTTACGGTTTCCGAAAGATGCAATTTGCTGTCAATATATTTAAGACTTCCGCCGATCAGGGTGCTTTCTCCGAGTTTTGCAATAAGTCCGTTGCCCGTAAGGCTTTTGAAATTTTCTACATTATCAAACGGAATTTTGAGTTCTTCGGCTTTCTCTGTGATGGCTTTTGCAAGCGGATGTTCACTTTTCTTTTCAAGTGAAAATGCGGCTTTTAGAAGTTCGCTTTCGGTTACATCAATTGCAACTATATCCGTGACTTTCGGTGTGCCGTTCGTAATTGTTCCTGTTTTATCAAGTGCAACCACGCTGACTTTGCCTGCAGTTTCAAGCGATGATGCGGTTTTGAAAAGAATCCCGTTTTTTGCACCCATACCGCTTCCTACCATAATTGCTACGGGTGTTGCTAGTCCGAGCGCGCAAGGGCAACTGATAACAAGAACCGATATTCCTCTTGCAAGGGCAAATCCGAATGTTTTATCTGCAATAAGCCAGCCGATTATCGTTATAATTGCAATCGAAATAACTGTTGGCACAAAAACTCCTGCAACTTTATCCGCTGCTTTTGCTATGGGTGCTTTTGTTGCTGCAGCATCGCTGACCATTTTTATGATTTGCGAAAGAGCGGTATCTTCACCGACTCTTGTTGCTTCGCATTTTATGAATCCTGATTGGTTTATTGTTGCGGCGGAAACCGAATCCCCGACAGTCTTATCAACAGGAATGCTTTCGCCCGTAAGTGCAGATTCATCAACAGCACTGATGCCATCAATAACAACACCGTCAACAGGAATGCTTTCGCCGGGTCTTACAACAAACACGCTGCCTTTTGTAACTTGAGATACGGATACAGATACTTCTTTGCCGTCTTTAATTACCGTTGCGGTTTTCGGAGCAAGTTTCATCAGCCCTTTGAGTGCGTCCGTGGTTTTGCCTTTTGAGCGTGCTTCCAGCATTTTACCAACCGTGATAAGCGTTAAAATCATGGCTGCCGATTCAAAATAGAATTGATGCATGTATTGCATAACGGCTTCGGTGTTGTTTGCAGACTGAGCAGCAGTCATTTCAAAAAGAATGTATACGCTCCACAGAAAAGATGCACCGGAGCCGAGTGCAACCAGTGTATCCATATTCGGTGCACCGTGAATTACGCTTTTAAAGCCGCTGATAAAAAATTTTTGATTTATTATCATTATGATTGCGGCAAGAATCATTTGCAGCATGCCGATTGCAATGTGGTTCGATGCCAAAATTTGCGGCAGCGGAAAGTTCCACATGTTGTGTCCCATGGAAATATACATTAATATTATCAAAAATCCGAGGGATGCAAAAAGCCTTTTCTTTAAAACCGGAGTTTCTTTATCTTTAAGAGCATCATGAGTTTCAGATTTTTGAGTTTCTGTTTTGCCTGATTTTTTTGATGCGCCGTAGCCTGCACTTTCAACAGCGGCAATTATTTCTGACTCAGATGCGGTGCCTTCAACGCCCATTGAATTTGTCAGCAGACTGACTGAGCAAGAGGTTACGCCGTTAACCTTTGAAACTGCTTTTTCAACCCTTGCACTGCAGGCGGCACAACTCATTCCGCTAACATTATATTGTTCCATTTAATCACCTACTTCATCAGTTTTTGTAAAGTTAAGAGAAGTTCGTCGATTATTTCGTCCTTGCCATCGCGTATATCATTGGCAACGCAGGTTTTTATATGATTTGAAAGCAATTCCTTGTTGAACGCATTCATTGCGCTCGTGACTGCCGATGACTGAATAAGAATATCAGGGCAGTATGCGTCTCTTTCCAGCATACCTTTTATTCCGCGAATCTGACCTTCAATTCTATTGAGTCTGTGAATAAGGCTTTTATATTCTTCTTCGGAACGCTTCTTTGTTTTGCAGCATGCACATTCCTTTTCCATAATATAATCTCACTTCCTTTAGACTTATTATATACCCCTTAGGGGTATATGTCAATATAAAAGACAAAGAACCCTTCATTTGGCAGAAGAGTTCTTTGTCTTTGGCTTTATATCCGAATTAATGCTGGTTGTTAAAGTAAATAATAAATTGTAAATGTATTATATCATATTATTTCTAATTTGTCACTAATTTTTTTTCGTCATTTTGTCCGATTTTATGGTAATTTAAGCAATCAAAAAATTTGAAAAGAAGAAAAATAATTACGGCGGAATTATCCGCGGTTTAATGCTGCTGATGTTGAGCAAATTATTAGTGCTTCGCAACGGCGGAGCAAGTATAAACACGGAGGTGAAGAATGAAGCGTTTTTTTAAAGTTATGGCAGCAACGGCGTGTATTCTATGCGTTTTGATTTACTCAACGGTAGCGTTTGGTGTTTCTAATTTGCCTGATGAAATAAGTGTAATTGAAAATGACGGTGTTGATTTAGGTTTGTTTTTTTCTGTTAAAGAAGATGAAAAAGTGCAGCCTGCTTTGTCGGGAAAATTGAAAAAGGAGTATAATTCTCAGATAACCGCGCTCAAAATATTTCCTGTTAAGGATATAACCGTTAACAAAACAAAACGCAGGTATGTTGTGCCGAGCGGAGATGTTTTCGGTATAAAACTGTATACCAAAGGAGTCATAGTAGTTAGCATTGATTCGGTAACAACTCCGAACGGCTCTGTTGACCCTGCTCTGGAGGCAGGGCTGAAATGTGGCGATATAATTACTCATATCAACAACAAACCGGTTCTAAACTCTCAGCAGTTAACCGATGCGGTGGAGCAATCTGAAGGTAAAGGACTGAATTTGAAAGTTGAGAGAAACGGTGAAACTTTGGCTCTTAATCTTAAACCTGCATTTTCCGTTAATGGCGGATACAAAGCAGGAATATGGGTAAGAGACAGTTCGGCAGGCATAGGCACGGTCACGTTTTATGATGATAATGCCGGAATGTTTGCAGGGCTTGGGCATGGCGTTTGTGATGTTGATACTGGTAAGATAATGCCGCTTAATAACGGTGAGGCTGTCAGAGCAAAAGTTAACGGCTTCTATAAAAGCAGCGCAGGTAATCCGGGTGAACTTTGCGGAGTGTTTTCGGAATCGGTCATCGGAAGCCTTCGTGTGAATCACGATATGGGGGTTTACGGTGAACTCTTGCAGCCTTCGGGCAAAAAAACGGTTCCGGTCGCTCTTGAAAGCGAAATAAAACTCGGAGCGGCTCAGATGATAACAACAATTGATGACAGAGGCCCTCAATATTATGATATTGAAATTGTAAAGATTTATCCCTCCTCGGATTTATCTGCCAGAAATATGATAATAAAGGTGACCGATCCCGAGTTGCTTGAAAAAACAGGCGGTATAGTTCAGGGCATGAGCGGCAGCCCTATAATTCAGAATTCAATGCTGATAGGTGCTGTTACCCATGTGTTCATCTCCGAACCTCAGCAAGGGTATGCGGTTTTTGCACAGCGGATGATTGAAACCATGGATTCTCTGACTAATGCCGAAATTCCGCTTGCCTCTTAAAATCTGTCGAATTAGAGAGAAAAGAAATTACCAAAAAATGTCAGAAACTCATTGACAGAATTGGGAAAATATGGTAATATCTTCGTGAAGTAAATCAAGCGGAGGTAAAACCATGAGAAAAATGTTGAAAGCAATGATAACTGAGGACGGAAGTGAAACTTCGCATGAACTCGCAGGCGTGCTGCGATCTAATGGGTTTGAAGTTTCAACCGTAATTAAAGACGGCGGAAGAATTGTTGAAAAATTAAAAGACGGCGATGTGCCTGATGTTCTTTTGATGGATGGCTTTATGCCGCGACTCGATGCGCTCGGTGTTCTCAGAGAAATTGACAAAATGCATTTGGAAAAACGACCTATTGTTATGGTGCTTTCAAGCACTGATAATCAGCGGTTTGAAAGTGAAGTTCTCAGCAACGGAGCAGATTATTATTTCCTTAAACCTTATGATCCCTCAATGTTGGCAGAGCGCATTATTCAATTTACTGATATCCACAATTCAAATGTAGGTCATAGCGGCATAAAGGATTTGGAAGTTGTAGTTTCGCAGATTATGCACCAGATAGGTGTTCCTGCGCATATAAGGGGTTATCAGTATCTCAGGGAAGCGATAATCCTTTCAGTTAACAACAGTGAAATGATAAGTTCGGTAACAAAGATCCTTTATCCTACGGTTGCAAAAACCTTTAAGACAACTCCGTCAAGGGTTGAGCGAGCAATCAGACACGCAATTGAAGTTGCATGGGACAGAGGCGATGTTGATGTTCTTAGTTCGTATTTCGGCTATACGATTCAGAACGAAAGAGGCAAACCCACAAACAGTGAGTTTATAGCAATGATAAGCGATAATCTCAAACTGCGAATGAAAACGGTATAAAAAGACGGCGGGGAGCAATGCTCTCCGCCGTTTATGTTATATGATAGGCATGAAATCCATTTTTTCAATTGAGTTAAGTAATGGTAATATATCTATCGAATACCACGGAACTTTAAAAACACTGTCATCAACTTCGTTGGAAACTATTTCGTGATAAATGTAAGTATAGTCTCCGTATTCATCAATGTATTCAGATTGGCATTTTATTAACTCATCACCGACGAAATATATTTCTATTTTTGCGTTTGTATCATCAGTATATGTTTCAATATAATATGTTGTCTGACCTTCTGTTATTTCTTGGCTGCTAATAAATGTCAGTTTATCGTCCGGAGCGATTTCAACATAAGACCAAAAATCATCTTGAAATTTCAAATGGAAAAAGGGGAAAGAAGGAAGATACATATAAAGATAGTCATCGACAATTATTATTTTTACTTTAGTTGTTATAGTTTCAGTTAAGGCTAATTCAGAGATAAAAGAAACATTTTTATCTTTGATGAAAAAATGCAAATCATATTTACCGTCAGATGATATAGTATAACTGGAAACCTCAAATTCAAGTTTCTGATTTTTCAAATCCTCTGTCCATTTTTCTGCTTTTGTTTGTTCCGATGCAAAAGCATTGACAGAGAATAACGATGTAATAAGTATGATTGAGGTTAAGATTATGCTTGTTATCTTTTTCATTATAATTCCTCCTTTAATGCTATTTTAATATAACACACCGATTTGTCAACCGTAAAAGCAAAAACGCGGCAGAAATCATCAAAAATGATTCCTGCCGTTTAATCTTATTCCGCCTGCCACATTAAGTCACCTTTGCTGATAACTTTTTCAGCAAGGACATCGTTATCAACAACCTCGTCGGGTATCCAGCCTTCTTCGAGGTAATAAATATAATCACGGTCTTCCTTTGAAAAAGCCATGTCGCCGCCGTCTTCAATTTTTCTGCGGTTGTCACCCGATGTGAAATATTTTGAAGATATGGTTTCGTTATACACTATACAAGTGATTACTTTTTCTTCTCCGTCAATGGTTGCGGTGATATTGTTAACCGCCTTAATTTGCTGATAATCATCGCCATTGTAACTTATTGCAATCATATCGCCGATATCTTTAACCGTAAATGCATCTTCGCTGTATGCAATGGGTCGGCTCGGCACAGTGCAAAGAGTGTATATACCAAAAATAACGGCTGCGGATATTGCTGCGGAAACAACGGAAATTATAATTTTTCTGAGTTTTATTTTGCTTTTTACATCTCTAATGAATTTGGCTTCGTTTTTTTCTGCATTTACATTCACTGAAGAAAAATTACTGTCTTTTATCAATGCTTCGTGAGTTTTTTTGCAGATTTCGCAATCATTAAGGTGATTTTCTACTGCTTTGCTGCTTGCGTGGCTGCAAACTCCGTCGCAGTAAAGCGGGAGTAAATCTCTGATAATTTCGCAGTTAAGTTCCATCTTGCTTGTCCTCCAATTTTATTTTAGCACGGTAATATGTTACTCTTGCCCAGTTTTCTGTTTTGCCGAAAAGTTCGGCGATTTTTGCAAAGGATAGTTCGCCGAAAACTCTCAGTGAGAACACCTCTTTATACGGCTCGGGCAGATTATGCAGCCGTTTATGCAGTTCAAATGCCGTGTCACTGCTGATGAAATCGTCTTCAGTGTTTGGTGAAGGAATATCTGCTGCGTGCTCTGACCTGCGCTTCTCTTTTGCACAGTAAGAATAATAAGTATTCTTTGCAATCTGGCAGAGCCATACGCTGATTTTGCATTCACCTTTGAAATTGTCGATTTTCTTCAGAGCCTTAAAGAAAGTTTCCTGAGTAATCTCTTCAGCAATATCGGGATTGCGTGAGAGCGCAAGTATATATTTATAAACATCTTTCATATAGAGATTATAAATTTTTTCAAAATCTTCCACGCAATCGCTTCCTTTCTGCCGTGCTTTCATATATATGACTTGCAAGTCGGCTTTTTGTTACAAAATTTTTTAAAAAATTAAAGGGTCAGCATATGCCGACCCCGCAAATTGTTTTATTTTATTATGCTGTAATCAGCATCATGAAAATGCCTTTAAGAATGGGCGTGAAATCAAAAGAGATGAGAGGAAGTTCAAAGATTGAATCATCAACAGAAAATTCTATGTTGTCAAAATATGTATACTGAACTGACTTGTATTGCTTGTCTTCAACTTTAAGAATTTTGAGTTGGTCACCTTCATAATAGAACTTGCTTGTAACTTGTGCTCTGTCGTTAAATTCTTCAACTGTATATGTTTTACCGTCAACAGTTTCTTCATATGTGTCTACATATGCAAGGATACCCATGGTAATATCGGTTGCTTTCTCAATCAGTTCCCAGATATCAACTGAGCCGATAGATGCGGTGTCAAGTTTAACGTGGATATAGGGAAATGCAGGGAAGAAAGCAATTATTTCATCATCATCAAGAACAACTCTGACTGATAAAAAGCCTGCGTTATATTCATAGGCTGCTTTATCGTCTTTGATGTAAATGATATCTTTTGAATCTGAATCTTTGCCGAAAATAGCGATGTCGCCTGCTCCGAGGGTAACAGCAACTTCTTGAGAATCATTGAGTTTTGCGAGGAGTGCTTCGGTTTTTGTTGTTTCTGCCGCAAAAGCATTAACCGAGAAAACCGACATAACAAGGATGATGGTTGCGAGAATAACGCTTAAAGTTTTTTTCATAATTTTGTCCTCCTTTTTTATTTATAATACCATAGATTTGTTAAAATTTCAATAAAATATAGTTAAATCAGGCTGCTTATGACGGAGTTTGAGACCAAAAAACCGTCAACGGTAAGTGAAATGCTTTTTTTATTTACTGTTACAAGACCGAATTTTTCAAGTTCTTTTGCTTTGCTTATCACTTTTGGGGGAATGTTTTGTCCGAAACGGTCTTGGTATTTTTGAAAATTTAAACCTTCCGAAAGGCGCAGAGCAAGCATGATGTATTCTTCTTCATCTCCGCCGATGCCGTCGTCAATAGGTGCTGCTCCGCTTATAAAACCGTCAATGCTTCGTTCATAATAAAATCTTTTACCGTCAACAAAAGAGTGCGCTGATGCACCTATGCCTAGGTATTCTTCGCAGTGCCAGTATTTCAGATTATGGCGGCTTTCATAGCCTTTTTGAGAAAAGTTGGATATTTCGTATTGATAATATCCTGCTTTTTTTAGTTCGTTTACGGCAGAGAGGTATAAATCACAGGTTTTGTCTTCATCAGGCAAGTCGAGAGTGCTTTTTATCTTGAAAAAAGGTGTTCCTTCTTCAATCTTTAAAATATATGCACTTATGTGTTTTGCATTTGATTTTTGACAGAATTCTATTGATTTTTTGAGGCTTTCCTCAGTCTGATTGGGGATACCGAGCATCAAATCAAGCGAGATATTTTCTATGCCTGAATTTCTTGCCCTTTCTATTGCTCTTTCAACATCTTCGCAGTTGCCGCGCCTGCCGAGAATTTTTCTCTCAGCATTATCTGAACTTTGCAGCCCCATTGAAATGCGGTTAACTCCGCTTTCGGCAACAACGCCAAAATCAAACGACGAATTAATGCGCCCCGTATCCGACGGATTACATTCAAGAGTTACCTCGCAGTTATCCGTTCTTTTTATGTGTGACATGATTCTTGCGATATTGTCGGACCCGATTAAGGACGGTGTACCGCCGCCGAAATAAACCGTGTCATAAATTCTGCCTGCACTGTCAATTTTTTTGCAGAGAGTGTCAACATATTTATCAACAGTTTCACCGAAGGGCATAACGGAATAAAAATCGCAATAAGGGCATTTTCCGTTACAAAATGGGATGTGCAGATATAATCCTATGGGTTTCATTAAATCACCTTAGGGCAACGAGCATAACCCGAACTATGTTTTTTGTCGGATTATTTTCGCTGTTTCTTCGTTAAAATACTCGCAAATCCGTCAAGGATTTGCTCCGTTTTTGCCTTGAATCATCTAAAATTCTCTCGACAAAAAATCTTCGACCCGAAAGAGAAGGATTTTCAGATGATTTTTGGTGGTTGAGGGTGATGACAGGCTGACGCCTTTCTAACCCGAAACCCCGAAAAGCGCTGGAAAGGCTCGCTTTCGGGCAGGTTCGGGTTATATTCGTTACCCTAAAAAAGGCGGCAATTTGCCGCCTTTATGGTTAATCGTTGTCATCGAGTTTAAGAACTGCCATAAATGCTTCCTGAGGCACTTCAACCGTGCCGAAGTGACGCATCCTTTTCTTGCCTTCCTTCTGCTTTTCAAGCAGTTTTTTCTTACGGGTAATATCGCCGCCGTAACACTTTGCAAGAACATCTTTACGCATTGCTTTAACGGTTTCACGGGCAATGATTTTGCCGCCGATACCAATCTGAATGGGGATTTCAAACATCTGGCGGGGGATATGCTCCTTGAGCCTTTCGGCAATCTTTCTTGCTTTTGAATATGCTTTTTCGGAATGAATGATAAACGAAAGAGCATCAACTATATCGCCGTTGAGAAGAACATCAAGTTTAACAAGATTTGACTTTCTGTAATCCGATATTTCATAGTCAAATGAAGCATAGCCTCTTGTTCTTGACTTGAGCGAGTCAAAGAAGTCATAGATGATTTCATTGAGCGGAAGTTCGTAGTGGATATCAACACGGTCAGGTGTAATATAATCCATGTTTTTAAAAATACCGCGTCTGTCCTGACAAAGGTCCATAATAGTGCCAACATATTCTGTGGGTGCGTAAATATGAGCGTTGGTGAAAGGTTCTTCGCATGAGGATATGGTTGCAGGGTCAGGGTAATGTGTGGGGTTGTCAATCTCAACCATTGAGCCGTCTGTAAGATTGATTTTATAAATAACGCTCGGAATTGTTGTTACAAGGTCAAGATCATATTCTCTCTCAAGGCGTTCCTGGATGATTTCAAGATGAAGCAGACCCAGGAAACCGCAGCGGAAGCCGAATCCGAGCGCACCCGATGTTTCAGGCTCATAGGTAAGAGCGGCATCGTTGAGTTGAAGTTTTTCAAGAGCGTCACGGAGATTTTCATAATCTGCGCCGTCGGCAGGGTAAACACCGCAGTAAACCATGGGGTTAACTTTTCTGTAGCCGGGGAGCGGCTCAGCGGCAGGATTTTCAACAGTTGTGACAGTGTCACCGACTCTTGCATCGCCTACTGTTTTGATTGATGCCGTGATATATCCAACCTCACCTGCTGTAAGTTCGTTGCAGGGTTCAGGAAGCGTTGCTCTCATATATCCTGTTTCCACAACAGTAAATTCTGCACCGGTTGCCATCATTCTCATTGTGTCGCCGGGTTTGATTTTGCCCTCTTTGACTCTTACATAAACAATAACGCCTTTGTAACTGTCATAAACAGAGTCGAATATAAGCGCTCTGAGCGGCAAATCATCATTTGCTTCGGGGGCGGGAATGCATTTGACAATCTGTTCAAGAACCTGCTCAACGTTAACGCCTGTTTTTGCCGATACACGGGGCGCTTCCGAGCAGTCAAGCCCGATAACATCTTCAACTTCGGCGGCAACCCTGTCAGGGTCTGCAGAGGGCAGGTCGATTTTATTGATAACGGGAACAAGTTCAAGATCATGGTCAAGAGCAAGGTAAGTGTTTGCAAGGGTCTGCGCTTCAACACCTTGAGATGCGTCGATTATAAGCACTGCGCCTTCGCAGGCTGCAAGTGAACGAGACACCTCGTAATTAAAGTCAACGTGACCCGGAGTGTCAATGAGGTTGAGAACATATTCCTCGCCGTCTTCTGCAACATAGTTGAGTTTAACGGCATGTGCTTTAATTGTGATTCCTCGCTCACGCTCAAGATCCATTTTATCCAGAAGTTGAGCGGTCATATCACGCTGAGCAACAGACTTTGTTTTTTCAAGAAGTCTGTCTGCAAGGGTTGACTTGCCGTGGTCAATGTGAGCGATAATGGAAAAATTCCTGATTTTATCTTTTGATACTGCCAATTTATTTTTCTCCTTGTAAAGCGATTTCGAGATTTCTGTCAATATCACTCTTGCCTATCCACATATCTTCCCATTTCTGACCTGCGATTTTTTCAATTCGCTTTTTGCCGGTATCTGATATGCTGCAAGAGCCTGTTTCGTGTTTTTCTTTGATAACTCTTTTTATTTCTTCGTGGTCGGTTTTGGTCATTGAATATCTGTAAACCGAGATAACGCAGAAGAGAGCGAGAATTGCGGGGATAACCGAATAGCAAACCCTCAGACCGATATTTGTGCGTCTGGGCTGAAGATGAGGTTCTTTGATATCCGGATTGTAACCGAACCATTCAAGAGCCGTGCCAACAGAATAACCCATAATGCTGCTGACTGTCTTTTTACAGAAAGTGCTGAAAGTGGAGATAACACCTTCGCGTCTTCTGCCTGTTATCAATTCATCAACGTCAGTGATATCGGGCTGGATAATATCAATTGCAAAACCCGGACCCGAAAATCCTATATTATAGCAGATTGATGAAATAACAATAACCGCATAACGGATGGCTTTTGGTGTTGTATAGTTAATCAGCGAGTTGATTGCAATGCCGAAAACCATAAGAGGGCCGAGCAATTTGCCGCCGGCGGTTTTGCCTTTGTATCTTGAAAGAATGTAGTTTATGGGAGAACCCATGAATTCGGAAGTGCCTGCAACAATGTTCATTGAAATGAAAAGGTTGTAGGTATCCGTAACGCTGGTCATGAAATATTGGTCTGCGTAGTTGCAGAAATAACGGCTCATTGAGAAAAAGAGCGACATTATGAAATACTGCCTGAACGCTCTGCTTTTGAAAACAAGTTTGTATTCGTTTATGAAATGATTCCAGTCAAATTTTTCGTTTATCTGGTCGGCGGATGACGGTTCTTTTGTTTTGAAGAAACTGATAATCGGTGCCCATAAAAACCATGCCGCAAGAACAATGCCAACGAGGGTGTATTTTGAACGGTCATCGGGAGAGGGTACAGGCAGACCGACAAGAGCGGTTTTTATATCAAATCCGCTGAGCACAAGACCTGCAAAAACGTAGGATAGAACCTGGCCGACGGAGTTCATCATGTATTCAACTATTCTGTATTGCGAGCGCTCAAAGTATGTAGGAGCAACCGTAGGCAGCATTGCTGTATGCGGAATGCTCATCATCGTCATGAATGTGCTGTACATTATGGCGGAAAAAAGATACCACCACCAGGTTGCCGAGTCATTGCCGCTTGCTGATATTCCGAATGAAGTCCATTTGAATATGTAAACGAGTGCAAACGGAATAGCAGATATAATCATGTACGGACGGTGTCTGCCGAGTTTGGATTTGGTCCTGTCCGTAATTATGCCCATTATCGGGTCACTTATTGCATCCCAAAGACCTGAAATTAAGGAGATTTTGCCGGCAGCACCGGTTTTCATCCCTTCAACATATGCAAGGAACTGCTGATGGAATTGGTTTATCGGATAACCTGCGCCGCCTATGGTGATGTTTGCACAGGTAAAGTTGATCATCGGGCGCAGTGTTTCTTTAACATTGCCTTCAAAGCCGGTTACCTCTTTAATTTTTGCACCGAGACCCATAACACAGCCTCCTTATTTCTTGTATCACTTTATAATAACAAATATTAAGGTACAGGTCAAGAATTATATTGAAAAATGCACCCTCGGAGCATTTGCCGAAGGTGCATCATGTTATATGTTTGCGATTTCTTCAAGTTTTCTGTCAACGCCTGTTTGACCAATCCACATGTCTTCCCATTTCTGACCTGCAATTTCTTCAAGACGTTTTTTGTCGCTGTATGAAATTTCGCATGTGCCTGTTTCGTGTTTTTCTTTGATAACACGCTGAATGATTTCATGGTCGCGTTTTTTCATTTTGTAACGGAAAATAAGTATAAGTGAAATGGCTGTAAAGATTGCAGGAAGCCAACTTACCGCAAGCCTTATGCCGAGTTCTGCAGTGCCTGAAAGCATTGAATAATCAGGGTTCTTGGTGTCGTAGCCCATAAAGTAAAGCATATATCCGAGAGCGCCCGAAGAGAGGCTGAGGCTGGTCTTTTTAAGGAATGAATTGAAGGTTGTAATAACGCCTTCACGCCTTCTGCCGGTAATAAGTTCATCAACATCGGTAACGTCGGGTTGAATGTTGTTGACAACAAAGCCGGGGCCGGAGAATCCGAAGTTATAGAGAATTGAGGCAAGATAAATAAAGAATACCGGTGTTGCGGGTGTTGCGAAACCGTTGATTAAAAGACCAACAAGCATAAACGGGGTCAGCAACAATCCGCAAAAACGCTTATCCATATAGCGTGAAAGGAAGTAGTTGAACGGTCCGCCTGCGATTTCTGCGACACCTGCAATTGTTTGAAGCATTGCAAAATGACTGTACTGGTCGGCAACGCTTCGTAAGAAAATCTGGTCGGCATCGCCGTAAAAGTTCTTTGCAAAACTGTAGAAAATACCGATGAAGAAATATTGCCTGAAAGCCTTGTTTTTAAACACCTGAATATATTCTTTGAAAAAGTATTTAAGGTCAAGCGGCGGATTTTTCATATCCAGTGAACTTTTTTCTTTTGTTGAAAAGAAAGTTACAATGGGTGCCCAGCAGAAATAGAGGACAAAAGCAATACCGCAAAGCAGATATTTGCATCTGTCTGCTGCTGACG
>SVPH01000049.1 GCA_015065965.1 Oscillospiraceae bacterium | reverse complement strand
GCTGCGAAACCGAACCCGTTTCCGCACTCAGACTTCCCGATGACCCCCATGTTCTTGTTTCAATACATTGCTACTACGGAACGGCGCACAGAAGCGAATTCCTTGACTGCGAAAACAGACTCACATTGCGTGAAAAATATGAAATGTATAAAATCCTCAGGGATATTTACAGAATTATAATCAAAAAAGGCTATGGTGTTGTGCTTGGAGAATTCGGCTGGACGGACCGAGTCAACCTCGAAAATCTTGCCGAAAGAGCAGAATATTTCATCACCACCGCAAACAAATTCGGTATTCCCTGCATCGTGTGGGATAACGGTCTGGATTTCAGACTTTTTGACAGAACAACACACGTCCTCGAATTCCCCGACTACATAAAACCGTAAAAGCTGAAAGCCGTCTGATATTTTCAGAAGATCGATATTATATGAAGGTGAATTAATATGGCAGATACGATCTATAAAGAAACCCGAAAAAAGCATGACCTGACAAGAGACGATGTTTGTGACAAGGCATCGCTTATGGATAATCCCATTCAACCCGAGCGTCTTGAAAGAATTGAAAACGGCAAATTTCCGATAACTCCCGATGAGGTAATGTTACTCGCCGAAATTTACGGCGAGCCGACTCTCTGCAACCATTACTGCTCAAAAGAATGCCCAATCGGTGAAAAATACGTGCCCGAAGTCAAAGTCAAAGACCTCGCACAGATTGTTCTCGAAATGCTTTCATCATTAAACTCGATGAAAAAGAGCCAGGAAAGACTCATCGAAATCACAGCCGACGGTATGATTGATGATGATGAAATCAAAGATTTTGTTTTCATTCAGAAAGAGCTTGAGCGTATTTCAATCACTGTCGAAACCCTTCAACTCTGGGTTGAGCAGATGCTCGCAGACAAGAAAATCAACATAGAAAAATACAATCAGATCAAAGGCGAATAAGAAATTACGGTGTCCGGAATTAAACCGGGCACCGTTTTTTGCATTTATTGTGAAAAACAGGGTATGTTTTCCGCACAAAGTGTAATTCATTTTTGTGATTTGTTGATTTATTATATAGTCAAGGAAAACACAAAGGAGTGTTGCATATGAGTCCGAGACAGAAAATATTGGCTATCAGGCTGACAGATAAAATTGCAAAAAATCCCGATTATGCACGAACTATCGGGGTTGAGATATCAAACAAAAAAGACGGCAAGGATAATTCAGACGGCAATATAATAATATCAAGGAGTGATTTATATTGATTGAAATAATATTTTCGATTCTTGCAATCTGGCTTTTCTTCAAAGCCATCGGATTGGCATTCAAGATAACATGGGGTGCAGCTAAAATCGTTGCAACAATACTGCTTGCAATCGCAGTCCCCGCATTTATTCTTCTCGCAATTTTCGTCGGCGGATTTGTTCTGCTCGTACCCGTTGCACTTATCGCCGGTGCGGTGGGATTACTTAAAGCGTGTTGTTAAAAAATCAAGCCGCCCGAGTTTAAGCTCGGACGGCTCTTGCATTATATCCTCTTTTTCATAAGTCCGTGTTTGTTGCAATAGATATACAGATATCCTCTGCCACGGAGTTGTAATCGTGTTTCAGCGTTGCCTTCGGGATAGAATTTGACAAACTGCACTCTGTCGGATGTCAGATAAGCGATAAACGAAATAAAATGAGTCTTTGTCATTTCATGGTTGACTGTTATAAAGTGCTCGTCTTCAACCTTTTCAACGGTTACACCGTGTGCTTCGTCAACATCTTCCGCTTCAAGCGGCGGCAGAGTTATTCCGCAGCAGCTTATAACCGTGTCACCCGTTGTGCGGATTACGTTACCGCATACAGGGCAGACATAAAACTTTGAACGCAGTATATTTGACGAAATATTTTTATTGATAACCGTATCGCCTGACATAAGCTCCATAACCGAAACTCCGAGAGCCTTTGCAAGCGGTTCAATCAGCGTAATGTCGGGCAGACCCTTTGCGGTTTCCCATTTTGACACAGCCTTATCGCTGACACCTATCTGCTCGGCAAGCTGAGTCTGCGTGATTCCCTTTGCTTCACGCAAGCGTTTGATGGTTGCACCAGTAATATAATTATCCATAGCCGTTTCTCCTTTACGGTTACAGTATAACTTATCATCGGCAAAACCACAACCTACGCTTCGTGGATAGTAAATATCATTCACCGAAAACTTCTTTTATCGCTTCAAGATAGCCGTAACCGTAGAGGTCATCGGGCTGAAGATAGCTTGTTTCTGTCCATTCATTCCAGCTGTTTACCGTAATAAACGGAGCTTTCATAACACCGTTTTCAAGCGCCGAATCCGCAAAATCCTTTATTCTTTCGCAGGCGGTCCTGAAGTTTTCGGGCGTATTGTTTTCCGCAACTCCGGGAATAAACTTGTTGAATCTCACGTTGTTATCCCAACCAACCGAAATATTCGGATAAAACGGAACGCTGAGTTTCTTTGTTTCCTTTTCAATTTTACCAATGTATCTGTCCGTAATCTCGGTATAATCGCCGTCAAAATCGGTTGAACAGCCCCAGTTATAGCTCGTTACGGAATCAACTCCGAGAAAACGGTACATCTCAGCAGAGTCAACACCTTTATTGCTGTCGGAATCATCGAGCCAGTTGAAAACACGGTTGCGCCAATGAACAACCTGAAAATGCAGTCCGTCAAAGCCTGCCTCAACGGTTTTTCTGCGGAATTCATCAATACCTTTTCGGCATTCGTCACTCGTGCCGAAAGAACGGATAAAGTTATCAATGTCAAAAATCATATAAACGGGGCAACCGTCAATCATATAATAATTTTCACGGCTGAAATACTTTTCAATCGTTCTGTCACAGATGTTTGAAAAGATTTCGGGAGTAACAACACCGCTCCAGATAACGGTTGAAAGGTCATGGTCGGAATTCCGTTTGTCCCAGAGATGGGTTGCATCGTGGTTTGCCCACATCAGACAGAATTTCATATCCTTGTTGTTGCGTGCCTTGAGGAATCCGTCATTAAGGCTGTTTTCGAGAAACGGACGGTTATCGTACCAATACCAGTCATAGATAAAAACGTTCACTCCGTACGAAACGGCGCAGTCAATCTGCATTTCCATAACACGGCTGTCGGCTTCGTTGACGTAACCCCAAGTCGGTATTCTCGGCCAGCGGCAACCCTTATAGCCTTTGTCGGTCATCGCTTTTACCGTCTGCCATTCGCCGTAGCCTTCGGGCCAGAAAATGCGTGTGCGCGGCTCATCGCCCGTATATGACGGCCAAATAAATGCAGCTATATCATATTTCATGTTTTTGCCTCCGTTTCGCAATGTTATGAGTTCAGTATATCATACGCACATATAAACATCAAGCCGTCCGATTGCTCGGACGGCTTTGGATATCTCTGTTATTTCAATCCCTTTGCAATCGCAATCAGATGTTCCAACTGTTCATTGCTCAGGTTCTTGGTTGCTTCAAGCAACTCCTTTGCTTTTGTCGGGTTGTTAGTTTCGGTGTCAAAGAATTCCATCGGAGTTACACCGAGATACTCGCAAATATAAAAGAACACGGTCATTGACGGAAAATTCACACCGTTTTCGATGTTGTTGATGTAGCCTGCACTCTGTCCGATTGATAAGCTCATATCACGGGCAGATACACCTTTATTCATTCTTAATTCAACCAATCTTTTGCTGAATTGTTCTTTCTCCATGGAACTCACCCACCTTTGCATATAATTATACTAAACACATACTGCATAAATATCTAATCTGTTTATCAATGTGCATTGACATATCTATTTAAATTAGATATAATTAACATGAACCTCTACTTTGTTTAGTATTGGCAAAAACAGATTACTTAAATCTTTGATGACCGCTATACACATACAATATGTTTATATGGGCTGCGCGTTTGTAATAACGCCCTGCTCGGATGCTCCTTAAGTGGAGATGCTGCAGATAGCGAGGTCATTAAGATAGCCCGACGAACATTAAAGTCCGTCGGGCATTTTTGTTAGGGTGATATTATGAAAGAACAAACAGTAACCTTCTTCGGTCACAGAGATACCCCAAAAGAAACAGAGCCAGCCTTGCGACTGACTCTGATAGATTTAATTGAAAATAAAAATGCAACTGTGTTTTATGTCGGCAACCACGGCAATTTTGATGCTATGGTACGCCGTCAGCTTGAGAATTTGTCAAAGACTTATCCGATAAAATATTACGTTGTCCTTGCCTATATGCCGAGCAAGAATGATACTCCCGACGAGCACTCAATTCTCCCCGAAGGGATAGAAACCGTTCCCTGCCGCTTTGCCATCAACTACCGCAATAAATGGATGCTCACCAAATCCGATATCGTCGTTACCTATGTAACTCGCAATTTCGGCGGTGCATGGGAGTTTAAGCAGATAGCGGAGAATCGAGAAAAATTTATAATTAGTATTAAGTAATGCTTCTACTATTTGAAATACAGTACGCTATGCTTGTGGCTAATAAACTCTTGACTGCGTCTTCACAATATAGATGTTTTATGCTATAATAAAATATATTAAAAAAAGAAGGAGTAAAAATTATGTCTGAACAAATAAACATTAATTTTATGGACATTATGCGAGCTCTTTTATGCGACTATGAATCAACCTGTGGTGTTAAGCCTTTTGATGGGAATATTATTATTTCCGAAGATATGCGCTCATCATATATCCAATTACGAAGTGACCTTGTTGAAAAAGGCGTTATTCCTATTGATGATCTTGAAAAATATCACGGTCTTACTGTGCAACCTGCAGAAACCGATGGTATATTTACAATTTTACTCAACAAAAAGTTTATTCTTGAATCATTTTCAAAAAACAATGTTGATTGGGTAGGAACATTAGTGCACGAGGCCGTTCATGTTAATGATTTTAGAGATTATTTTAACCTTGTTTCACCATCTTCTTACGATGAACTCTATGATTATAATTTACATCGGATGTTTATTTATTGGACAGAGTTTCATGCAAGAGCAATTGGACACTATTTTTTAAGGAAATATTCCCTTGAGGACTTTACCAGTTCGACTCACTTAGACTATCTTCTAAACGAGGCATTGCCGTTCCATATAAACGATATGGCAGCTCAGGTGAATGCGACAAATAATCCTGACGATCAAATGTATACGATTGTCCACTTTTTGGGAAGGCTGGCTGTATGGCAATATTTATATCCCGATACTTTCTGTTCTGATTTTATCAATAAATTATTGGGGGCCAATCCTTGGATGGAAGACTTGTACTATTTCTTTATAAAATATGAAACACTAGAAGAAATATATCCTCATTTTGATGAAATTGAAGCAATGTTAGACCGTAATCTTTAATAAGAAAAGCAAAAGCCGCTCGAGCATAAACTCGGACGGCTTAAATTTTTATTCTGTTGTCACCGCTATTTTAATAACACCATCAAGTTTATTCTCAAAGATTTCGTATGCTTTTTCGATATCTTTGAGGGCGAAGCGGTGGGTAATCAGCGGAGTTGTATCAATCTTGCCCTGCTCGATTAGTGAGAGGATTTCGTCGCAGTCACAGCCGTCAACACCGCCCGTTTTGAAAATCAGATTCTTGCCGTACATATCGGGCAGAGGAAGGCTCTGCGGTTTATCGTAAAGCGCAACAACCGTGACAATAGCATTCGGTCTTGCACATTCCCAAGCGAGGCGGAAGGTGTCTTCTGCACCTGCAACTTCAAGCACAACGTCCGCACCGCCGTGGTCTGAATTATCAAGCACAAAACCCTTGCAGTTTTCAGGTTCGCAGACAAGCACATCGGGATAATGCGACTTAACAAAATCAATGCGGTTTTTGTCCTTTTCGCAGACGATAATTCTCTTCGGATTTTTGAGCATAACACAAAGCAGAGTGCAGATGCCCGTCGGGCCTGCGCCGATAATCAGCACGGTATCATCGGGAGTAATCTCCGAAATGCGAGTTGCCCAGAATCCCGTTGCAAGCACGTCGCCGACAAACAAAGCCTGCTCATCGGTAACGGTATCGGGGATTTTGTTGAGTCCCATATCGGCATAAGGCACACGGACAAACTCGGTCTGTCCGCCGTCAATTCGGCATCCGAGAGCCCAACCGCCGTTTTTGTCGGTACAGTTGTTTACAAAACCTTTCTTGCAGAAAAAACATTCACCGCAGAAAGTCTCCACATTAACCG
>SVPH01000021.1 GCA_015065965.1 Oscillospiraceae bacterium | reverse complement strand
TTTCTCTTTTGAAAAACTCTTTTATTTGCTCTCTGGTTAATCCGAATCTTTCTCCAATTTCTCTTTGGGTTAATCCTTGTTCTCTTAATTCTTTTATTTCTTTTTCATATTGCTTGATGTGTCTGTATTTTCCGGGCATAAAAATTCCTCCTATGATAGTTATCTTAATTCTACCATAGGAGGGTGTTTTTTTCATTGTACGTTTTTTACGGTCCTGTGCAATCAAGCAGGGGGTTATCGTTATTATTCAGTTAAACAAGCGGAACGCTGTGGTCATAAACGGGGTACCATTTTGATGAGCCGAAGTTTCTTGCTCTGAAAAGAACTTCATCCTCATAGACTTCCATCTGGAAGCCCATGCCGCCCCAGGGCACGCCGTATCTGTTGACAATCATGTATGTGGGCAGATTGATGTAGTTAACGCCGTTGATTGTTTCAACGCATGAGAAGCCGAAAGCAGTTTCAACGAGAGGTCCGTTGATGCCTGTGTGAACATGACCGCTGAGGAAAAATACATTCTCATATTTTTCAAGGATGGACTGAACTCTGTCGCTGCAATCGCCGAGACCGCCGTCCTCCCAAATCTTATCCTGACCGTTAACGCCTTCAACGGGAACGTGGCAGATGACAAACATCGGCAAGCCTCTGTCCGCCGCCTCTGCAAGAGAATCGTCAAGGAACTGATACTGCTCCTCTGCCATATCGGGATGATCCCATGTATCGTCGCCGTCATCAACAAGCACAACAAAACGGTAGCCGTTGATATCCATTTTATAATATGCCTTGTCAATCTGCTGACCTGAGGGGTTAAGGCTGTTGTAAAGGTCAACAAATCTCTGCCTTGCGCCTTCCTGAGTGGTATCCTCAACATGACCTACATCGTGGTTGCCCATTGCGGTTACCCAATGCTCAGCGCCGTCGCTGTCAGCCATAATCTTAAAGAAACTTTCCATTGAAGGGCCGTCGCCGTAGTTTGTAAGGTCGCCCGTTACGATAAGTGCATCAACCGTGTCAACCGAACGCTCAATATCATTAAGTCCGTTTGCCCAAATCCATTCGCCGATAGGCCAGTCAACGTCGATATGAATATCCGATACAACCGAAGCATTAAGCAGGCAGTCTTCTCTCTGGGTTGCAAGTTCAAGAATATCAAAACTCTTGAGGAATTCACTGCTCGGAAAAACCGTAAGCAAAAGTGATATAATGAGCGAAATTGTTTGTTTGATTACAAGCCACATAATTTATTCTCCTTACTCTTTAAACTCAAATTTTTCAATAAGGTCACACACGGTTACATCTGTCAGGGTGTAAACCCTTGTGCCGAGTGCCTCGTAGAATTCATCGTTATCCCTGTCGCAAAGCATGGCATAGTTTTTGCCTATATTCTCTTCAATATTTTTGTTTTTGCGCACCGAGAGATAGTAGAAGGTGTACGATGAGCCGTCAGAGATATTCTCAAACAGACCGGGGTGATCTTTTGCAATCTTTGCGTACATTGCATTGACCGCCTGAGAAGAGAGCATCTGATGAGGCAGATATTTATGAAGTGAAATCTGAGCCGAAAAAACCATTAACGCCCTGAGCATTCTCACCTCATTTGTGTTGAGTTTTGCGGAATCCTTGGGGCATAAAGTTTCCGGCGAGAGGTCTGCGAGTTTTTCGCCGAGCGCTTTTGCCTTGTCCATGTTACCGTTGCTGCGGTAAGCATCCATCAGCAGCGCAAGTTCCGCAAGGTCTGCACCTGTTCCGCTGTTCTTTGCGGGATGAAAAATTTTAATGTCATCATCAATAGGTTTCATTTTTATTTCTCCGTTGCTGTTTTCTTTTTCTTCATTTTTGTTTTATAACTCATAAGAGCCTTTAAATCCGCATCGGAAGTTACACAATCGCCGATGCTGATTGTCTTTTTGGAATACATGCCCTTGAAATCTGTTCCGCCGATTGAAAGCAGACCCTTGCTCTTTGCAAATTTTTTAAGGGTTTCCTGCTGTTCGTCAGTGTTTTCGGGGTGGTTGACTTCAATGCCGTCAAGTTCGCCTTTTTCTGCAAGTTCTTCCATAAGTTCCATGCAATCACTTGCGGCAGGATGGGCGAGAACGGCAATTCCGCCCGCCTCATGAATTGCTTCAATAACCTCAGACGGTTCGGGATAGCCTACCTTAACAAGAACGTTTTCAGGGCTTTCGGGTGAGAAAAGTTCATAATAGAGGTCGCCGTAAATTCTGTCTGTCATGCCGCATTCAAGCAGTGCATGCATTATATGCTGCTCAAAAACAGCCGTTGAACCCGTTGCGCACTTAAGCACGAGTTCGGGCGTTATCGGATATTTACGGGCAATTTTAAGGGTCATTAACTGGCTTGCTTTTTTTCTTTGAACAACATTTCTGTGGCAAAGACCCTCGAGCCTGTCAGGGCTGTCACAAAGATATCCGAGAATCTCAACATATTTGTTTCTTTTTGAATCGTAAGCCGAAATTTCAACGCCGGGGATAACCGTAATACCTCTGCGCTCGCCTATAATTTTGCCCCTTACGGTGCCTGCCTGGCAGTCACGGTCGGTTATGGCAATGGTGGTTATACCTCTTTTCTGAGCAAGTACAATAAGGTCGTCAATACCCATTGAACTGTCCGAAAGTTTAGTGTGGCAATGCAAATCTGCCGGCATAAATATCCCTCTCCTTCAAAAAAACGCACATTCTCCTAATATACATAATTATACAACATCAAAAATTTTTCTGCAAGCATTTTTTGCGTATTAAATACGATTTTCTTCTGCAAAAAACGCTATTTTCTTTACTGCTATTTCAATTCGGAAATATATGTGGTATAATAAATAAAACACTTAAAGAAAAGGGGGATTATATGAAAAAAATTGCCGTTGGTTTAAGCGGAGGAGTTGACAGCAGCGCCGCAGCGCACATTTTGCTTGAAAAAGGTTATGATGTTATGGGCATTATTCTGCGTTTGAAGCCCGAAAATGCTGCCGACAGCGATATTGCCGATGCGCAGAGAGTTGCGGATAAACTCGGCATAGAACTGCGTGTGCTTGACCGCCGTGATTTTTTCAAAAAATCGGTTATTGACCCCTTTGTTGCGGAATATCTTGCCGCAAGGACTCCGAACCCATGCATTGAATGCAATTATGCAATAAAATTCGGCGCAATGCTTAATTATGCACTTGAAAACGGTTGTGACGGCATTGCAACGGGTCATTATGCCAGAATAGAAAAAAGCGGCGGCAGATATCTGCTCAAACGCTCCGAAAGCGCAAAGGACCAGAGTTATTTTCTTTACAGGCTCAGCCAGTTTCAACTTTCACACTCGATTTTTCCTCTTGAAGGCATGGAAAAATCTTTTATACGCGATAAGGCGGAAGCGGCAGGTATCCATGTTGCCGAAAAGCGTGACAGCCAGGAAATCTGCTTTGTGCCAAACGATGACTATATATCATATCTTTCTTCGCTCGGAATAACTTCGCCAAAGGGTGATTTTGTTGATAAGCAGGGCAATATCCTCGGCGAACATAACGGAATTATCAACTACACAATCGGTCAGCGCAAAGGGTTGGGAGCATTCGGCAAGCCGATGTTCGTAACGGGGATTTCGGCAGAGGATAATACCGTTACCATAGGTGAAAACGGCAGCCAATACAGCCAAAAACTTGTTGCGGACAGAATGAACTGGATTGCATTTGATAATCTTGATGAACCGATAAGGGCAGAAGTAAAAATCCGTTTCAGAGCAAAGGAACAGCCTGCTCTTGTTACTCCTAATGCCGATGGAACGGTTACGGTTGTTTTTGATGAACCTCAAAGGTCTGTAACCCCCGGACAGAGTGCTGTTATATATGACGGCAATACTGTTCTCGGCGGCGGAAGAATAATAAAAAGCGAATAGAAACAGAAAGCCGACGGAAAAATCCGTCGGCTTTTTCAATGATTATAATTCAATTTTAATGCATTCCGTGCCAAGGAGAGCGGTACTTACGCTGTCGGGCTGGTGACCGCCGATGTAAAGAGTGATTTTACCGTCGGGAGTAACTCTTTCGCCGTTTTCCGTAACAGCCTTGAGCCAGTAGGTATCAATTTCAAATTCCACAGTTGCCTTTTCGCCTGCATTGAGTTCAACCGATTTGATGCCGCAGAGTTGGAAATGAGGCGTTACTGTTCTGCTGTCTGTGAACGAAGCATAAACCTGAGCCTTTTCAATGCCGTTTATGCTGCCTGTGTTTGTGATATCAACGCTGAGTTTAACGGTTTCACCGTTTTCAATAAGTTTTGCGTTGTCATAGGCAAAGGTGGTGTATGAAAGACCGTAGCCGAAAGGATACAGCGCATCGCCGTTAATGTATCTGTATGTTCTGCCGAGCATGCCGTAATCCTCAAAATCGGGCAGGTCATGGTCACCTCTGTAAATTGTAACGGGCAGTTTTCCGCAGGGAGAGAATTCGCCTGCAAGAAGTTCCGCAACTGCAAGACCGCCGAGTGCGCCGGGATACCATGCGTGGATGATTGCCTTTGCGTGGTTTGTTACTTTGTCGCCAAGGTCGATTGAACTGCCGCACATAAGAACAACAACGACGTTATCGCATACATCGCAGACTGCCTCTGCGAGTTTCTGCTGTGTTTTGGGCAGATAGAGCGATTTCTTATCGCCGCAAGCGGTGTAATCATCGTCAAAACCTGTGTCTTCGCCTTCGATTGAGCAGTCAAGACCGAGTGCAAGCACTGTTACATCTGCCTCGGCAGCGGCGGCAATACCGTCGCTTATCATGTTCTGGAAACCTGACCAGTGGTTGGTTGCTTCCTGACAGTAATTTGAGCCTCTTTCAACAATGATTGATGAATCGGTGAAAACTCTGCGTACGCCGTCGGCAACGGTTACATATTCGGATGCATAGCCGTTATAGTTACCTTCAAGAGCGGTTACGGACATTGAGTTTGGACCGACAACGGCAATTGTGCCGACCTTTTCTTTATTAAGAGGAAGGAACTTATCGTTCTTGAGGAGGGTCATGCACTGCTGAGCAGCCTTATGGTTGAGAGCCTTATGCTCTTTGCAGTCGAGTTTGTTATATCCGATATCCGAATAGGGTCTGACTTCTTCAAATTCACCCAGAAGAGCACGGATTGTGTAAATTCTTTCTGCTGCAACGGTGATTTCTTCTTCTGTTATGAGGTCTTGCTCATAAGCGTCTATGAGTGCGGAGTATGTTTCACCGCAGTTGAGGTCACAGGTGTTTTTAAGAGCAACAGCCGCAGCCTCAGCCTTTGTTTCGGTGTAGTGATGGTCTTTATAGATATCTGCAATTGCGCCGCAGTCCGAAACAACGTAGCCGTCAAATTCCCACTGTTTGCGGAGAATTTCGCCAAGCAGATATGAGTGAGCGCAGCAGGGCTCGCCGTTTGTGCGGTTGTATGCACCCATAACGCCTGTTACGCCTGCCTTGACTGTTTTCTCAAATGCGGGCAGATAAGTTTCAAAAAGGTCATGGGGATTTGTGATTGCATCAAAGCCGTGCCTTGTTGCTTCGGGGCCCGAATGCACTGCAAAATGCTTTGAGCAGGCGGATGCCTTGAGGAATTCGCCCTCACCCTGAATGCCCTTGATGAAGGCTGTGCCGAGAGTTGCGGTCAGATAGGGGTCTTCGCCGAAAGTTTCCTGACCTCTGCCCCAGCGAGGATCACGGAAGATGTTGATATTAGGTGCCCAGAAGGTAAGACCTTTGAAAATATCGTAGTCATTATATTTAACATGCTTGTTATATTTTGCTCTGCCTTCG
The DNA here is from genome assembly GCA_015065965.1 of Oscillospiraceae bacterium. Taxonomy (GTDB): domain Bacteria; phylum Bacillota; class Clostridia; order Oscillospirales; family Acutalibacteraceae; genus CAG-177. Next base: position 43,298 of record SVPH01000021.1, on the reverse strand, counting down.
GTTGAAATTACATCGGCAATGGTATTGATGAGTTCGGGGTCAAAGGTTGCCGCCATGGCGATTGTGTGGGGGAAAACGGTTGCGGTGCCTGCGCGTGCAACGCCGTGAGCGCCTTCATTCCACCAGTTATATTCTTTAATTCCCAGCCTCTCAATAGCAGGTGAGTTATAGAGAAGTTGGCTCATTTTTTCTTCTGCAGTCATCTGAGAAACAAGTTCAATTGCTTTCTGTCTTGCCTGAGTTTTTGTCATGGGAGTACCTCCTTAAAGGGGAAATATGATATAAATATAAACCAAAAAGTAACTGTAGTCAAGAACATAATAAAAAACGGGTGACACGAAATCACCCGTTATAATTTTTCGAAAAATATTGCAAAAATTTATTTGATTGATTCAATAATTTTTTTGAATTCTTCGGTTGCCCTGAACTCATCCGAAAGTTGATATCCGCTCTCCAATGCTTCTTTAATTGCATAAGCAATGTTATCATATCCGCCTTTGAATGCTGTTGTTTTGTTGAATTCAAGCCCTTCAACGAGATATGAAGTATGGGTTGTAACATCCGGCATGGCTTCATATTTAACTGCAAGTTCCGCTTCTTTTCTGAAGCATTCAAGAGCGCCTTTATCATCGCCGTTATGGTGCTTGATAACGCCGAGATATCCGTAGTTGAATATAACAAGATAACTGCTCTGACCGTAATCGCCGTCAGGCATGGCAGTGCGTACAAAATTCAGATATGCTTCAATGATATTCGGGTCTCGCTCAAGGATATTGCTTGCCTTGCGGTTGATGATTTCGCCGATAAGTTGAATCATTTCGGAAAGACCCTTTGCACAAGCCGTTTTCCTTTTTTCGCTGCCGTGAGGATAAAGCATCATTGCCATGTAATCTCTTGTGTTTCTCATAATCGGCATTTCTTCAAGAATAGGGTCTATTTCGGATATGTCAACGCCGCTGTTTTCAGTTTCGCTCAACTCCTGCAGAAAGTTACACATAAGACCTTTTGTCCAGACCCTGAGGCGGTCATTGGTGCAGTAATTCTGAATGATGCCGTAAACTCTTTCCACCTCGGCTTTAACGGATAAATTGCGTTCATCTCTGTAAGGATAGATTAAAATAAGAGATTGCATATAGTTTGCAAGAAACAGATAGTTGCCGGGGAATTCGGCAATGGCTTCTTTCATAAGTTTGCTTGCTTCCTCAAATTTATTTTCCGCTTTAAGCAAATTATATTTTTCCTCATACAGTTTTATTCTGTTTTCTTTATCAATGGGATTCACGCCGAGAAGCATATCTGTTGTTACGCCGAAGAAAGATGCGATTGAGGGAATAAGCGTTATATCGGGATAACTTTCAAACCTTTCCCATTTGCTTACGCTTTGATAAGATACACCTATAAAATTTGCAAGGGCATGCTGAGTAATGTTTCTTTCTTTGCGAAGTTTTTTAATGGTTTCTCCAATATGAATCATTATGTGTTTACCTCCGTTTTGGGATAACAGTACTGTCTGCATTCAAATAATAACTCCGTAAAACGCAAAAAACAATAACGCATTTATTTAGCAAAACTAAACCGAAAGGCGAAAAATTCAACTGTCGGTTCGGTATCGAGATTGTTTATCCAAAACAAACAGGAAACGGCAGGATTTATCATCCCGCCGTTTTTGTTGCTTTATACATCGTAATTTTTCAGGAAATACTGCATAACTTTATTGGCGGCGCTCGATGCAACGCCCGAGCCGTAGCCGCCGTGCTCTGCAATGCAGATAACTGCAAGAGGAAGATTATCGAGTTGCGAATAGCCCGCAAACCATGAGTGGCTTTTTGCGCCGTCAACCTGTGCTGTACCCGTTTTGCCGCACATCTGCAGGTTTTCAAATTTCCATTCGCCGTATTTATCGGTAACATTTGAACGCAGTATCTCGTCAAGTTTTTTTGCAGTTTCCGGGTTAATCTGAACCGCAGTTTCGGGCAGTCTGCCCACAATCTGCGAAACTGTGCCGAGAGATTTTATTCTGTCGGGTGCATAACCCGTGCCGCCGTTTGCGATTGCACCCATTATGCTCAGAAAATGGGCAGGGTTAACAAGAGTTGTTGACTGACCGATGCCTGCCCATCCAAGTTCGGCTTTGCTTTTTTTATCGGGCGAAAATCTGCTTTCAACAAGGCGGATTTCCTTTGCATAAAGTTGGCTGTTAAAGCCCATTGCTTTTGCTGTTGCTTCAAGTTTTTCCGCGCCGAGAAGAATGGAAATTTCCGCAAAAGCGCTGTTACAGGATTCGTTCATTGCCTGCTGAAAATTAACCTTGCCGTGTTCGCCGTTGCAGATAACCGTGCCGTCGCCCGTTTCGTATTCGCCGTCGCATTCAAAGGTGCGAGTGTAAATATCGGGGATATTTTCTATTGCACAAGCGGCAGTGATTATTTTCATTATAGAACCGGGAGTATAAACGCCCGAAACAAATTTATCAAGGAATACGCCGTCATATTTTTCATCCGTGCGCAGGTTTTCGGGCACATTTTCGGGGTCGTATGACGGCTTTGAAACGCTGCAGAGCAGTTCTCCCGTTTTATAGTTGTAAACTGCAACAACTCCGTTGTAATCACCGAGTGCGTTGTAAGCGATTTTGTTTGCCTCGCTGTCAATATTGAGGTGAATGTTTGTGCCTGTGCCGGTCTGTTTGAGGTTGTATATGCCCTCAATGCGGCTGTAACCCGAAAGAGTATGGCGGAAAATATTGTGAGTACCCGTTGATATATAGCCCGAAGTATCGCCTACAACATGGTGCACCGCTTTGCGTACGGTAGAGTTCTCCGCAAAGATTCTTTCGTTATCCGAACTTGATGCAAGTGCAATGCCGTTTCGGTCAAAAATCGTACCTGCGTTGACAATTGTGCCGCCCGAATAGATATGGCGGTTGGCGCGGTTGGATGCCCATTCCGAGCCGTTGAGCATAAGGCTCGCAACCAGAATTACAACGCCTGCAAGGAAAGCGATGATGAGCGCATAGATTATTGCCGCTCTTTTTGCCGTTATTCTCATGCCATGCCTCCTTTCTTCTTAGGAGAAGTAACCTTAGGAGGAAGTGCCTTTGTTTTGTTTTGGGGAAGAGTTTTTTTAACCGCAATATCGGGTTTCGGCGGATTGAAAGGTGCGCCTGCCGCCCTGATATATGCAAGAAGTCCCCATGAACATATCATGCTTGAGCCGCCTCGGCTCACAAACGGAAGCGTTACGCCCGTGAGAGGCAGCAAATCCGTTATGCCGAAAACATTCAGCGAAAGTTGGAAGAGCAGCATGCCTGCTGCAGCAACAGCAGCAATTGCGTAGAAAGTGGATGCCGATGATTTTGCCGATTTAATTGCAAAGAGAGCAATGCAGGCAAAACTGATGAGCACCGCAATGCCGAGCAGAAGACCCATTTCTTCGCATATCAGACCAAAAACAAGGTCGGTTGATGCCGCATAGACATCGCGCAGTTTGCCCTCGCCTATTCCCAGACCGAAAAGACCGCCGCTTGCGGTGTAAATAAGCACCCTTGCCTGCTGATAACCCGTTGTGTCAATATAATCCCACACATGACGGTAGGCGGCAAAGCGGTTTGCAACATAGGGCTTGAAATAGATTATGAGCATTGCGCCCATGAGAGCAACGGCGCAGATGAGAACGATTGTCCGTATGTTTCCCGAACGCATGAACGCAATCAGAATAAAGGTAAAAAAGAATATCAGCGCAGTGCCGAAATCTTTCATAAGGAAAAGTGCGCCGACACATCCGAGCGAAAATATGATATATTTTGTAAGGCTTGTTATTGAAAGCAGTTTTTCAAGCGATACCGCACCGACAAGCACAAACGCAACTTTAACAAGTTCGGACGGCTGAATTGAGAAAAATCCGAGGTCAATCCAGTTGAGAGTGCCGTTTACCGTTTCGGCAAGCAAAAGGTTTGCCGCAAGCACGCCGACAGAGCCTATTGCCGCAGGATAACGCAGCAGCCCGGCAAAGTGAACGTCTTTTATAAGCAGAAGCATCACAAGGTAAACGATAAGTCCCAGCCCTATGGCAATGAGTTGCTTGAGTGCATAACTTTCGTTGAAACTTGCACACACGGTCAGTCCGATGCCCGAGAGGAAAAATGCGATTGCTTCAAGTTCAAAATAATCGTTATCGGTAACAAGGTTGCCTATGAGCATATAAAGCCATTCGGCAGCAATGTAGCCGAAGAAAATATAGATCATGTTAAGGCTCGGTTCTTCCTGCCTGCAGACAACGCATGCTGCGCACAGAAGTTGAAACAGAGTCATAAGAATCATAACCGTAACCTGCTGAAAGCGCGGCTGTTTTTTTGCGGTTTTTTCTGCCATAGGTTCACCTCCCTACAATCCTAATTATATACTATTCTCCGCATTCGTTCAAGAGTTTGTTTATTGACAATGCCCGAATGCCTATGTATAATAATGGTAATAATAGTCCGTATAAAAGAACAGGGGATGAACAATATGAAAATATTTAAAAGAATTCTTGCTTTGCTTACGGCAATGATTATGCTTGTTTCATTTGCCGCGTGCGGCGATACGGGTTCGGTTGGCGAAACGGAAGAATCAACAACAAGTTATATCAGAGAGGAAAAAACAAAGATTGCATCTCTCAGCGGTGCAATGGGCATGAGCCTTGCAAAACTCACGGCAGACCGTGACTATGCATATGAAGTTACATCATATGCAGACCCTGAGCAGGCTGCGGATCAAATTAAAAACGGCACGGCGGATATTGCTCTTCTGCCTGTTAACACTGCAGCAACTCTTTATAACGAAACAAACGGTGCAATAAAGATTCTTGCGATAAACACCCTCAGCACTCTCTATGTGCTTGAAAACGGAGAAAGCATAAAAAGCGCTGATGACCTTAAAGGTAAAACAGTTTATACCGTAGGCAAAGGTACTTCTGCGGAACACATTATTAACCGCGCTTTCAGCGATGTTACGGTTGAATATAAGAATGATTTTAATGAAATTACCGCACTTACAGATGAAGGTAAAGCGGATATCTGCATTCTCACCGAGCCTGCTGCGGCAAGCGTTATTGCATCCGGCAAAGGCATGAGGCGTGCGCTGAGCATTTCCGATGAATGGAACAAAATCTGCGGCACACCGCTTGTTCAGAGCGTTGTTGTTGCAAGGAATGAGTATATTGAACAGAAACCCGAATATGTTTCAACTTTTCTTATGCACAACGAACTCTCGCTTAACTATATAAACGCAAATCTCGGAGCGGGAGCGGAAACTTTCCTTTTTGAAAGCAAATATTTTGAAAGCGAGGAACTTGCAGCGGCAACAGCGCCTTATTGCAACCTCAAATTCATTAAGGGTGAGGAAATGAAAACGGCTGTCAAGGCAGTGCTTGATATGCTCAATCAGGCAGACCCTGCACTTATCGGCGGCGAAGTGCCCGATGACGGATTTTATTATAGTGAATCGGTTGCCGCAGCCGAATAATTGAAAATTCATTTTGTAGGGCGGGATGTCATCATCCCGCCGTTTTTTATGCAAAAAACGTAGGGACAGACCTCTGTGCCTGTCCGTGTGTGCCGTAAAGCGCACCGTCAAACGGGATGTGAAACCCGTACCCTACGATATCAAAATAAAATATGACATTCCGTTTTGTAAACATGCACAAAATGCGGCAACAATTATTGTTACACATGACGAACGGCAAACCGTGCATATCAAAAATTTTTAAATTTAACATGATTTTAACAAAACTATGTTAATTTTTTGCTTGCATTTGCATTAATTTTATACTATACTTATCCTGTACGCGGCTGTGCGAAAATTCGATGATTTTTTTGCACGCCAAATCCACAAGACATATTAGGAGGAAAAACCATGAAAAAACTTCTCGCAATTCTTCTCGCTTTCTCCATGCTTTTTGCTTTTGCAGCATGCGGCGGCAACGGAGACGAAGAAACAACAACTGCTCCCACAACAACAGAAGATCCCTTTGCAGCAATTGATGAAACAACAGCAGCACCTGCTGACGAAACAACCGTTGCAGCAGACGAAACAACCACAGCAGATGCAACCACCGTTGCAGGCGAAACAACAACAGTTGCTGACGAAACAACAACTGAAGCAGCAAATGCTATGCCCGAAGGCAAAGAAGAAATTGTTAAATATTACAACACAGTTATCAACAATGCAAAGAAAAATTCAAAGAGCATTCACTCAAACTATATGAAGCATGCGGTTGCAGGTGAAATCACAGGTATCCCCAGCGCACTTGATTCAATAGGTCAGTCACTTATCAAGGACAACATGGGTGAAGACGACAGCAAGAAGAATGTTACATGGACATCAGCAGCAGATAAGAACGCTTATTTCCCCGTTGAAGGCGAAACATATGCAAGCAAACTTACAGCAGCAGATGTTAAGAGTGCATCAATCACAGAGAAGAACGGCAAGTGGGAAATCAAAGTAACAACAGTTGCAGACCCCCGTTCAGAAAGTTATTCACACAGCAAGGGTCATGCTCCCAAGGCTTTCAACGCAGTTCTTCCCGGCATCATTGACGGTTATATCCCCGGCATCGTTAAGAGCATGTTCAGCGTAGGTACAGTTGCAACAGGTTATCCCTCAAGCACAGTTGTAGTTACAGTTGACCCCGCAACAGGCAATGTAACACATGCAAACTATATGCTTTACTGGACTCTTTATATCCCTCTGGGCGGTGAAGACGTTGTTCTTCCCTTCTCAACAGAGAACGATTACAACATCAACTGGTAATTAAACATAATTCTCGGTGACCGTCATTTCGGCGGTCACCATTATTGCGTAAAAAATAATATTTATAAAAAGGTGATTTACTATGAAAAAGGAAGTTCTTGTTGAAACTTCAGCCCGTCACGTTCATGTAAGCCGCGCAGACCTTGATATCCTTTTCGGAGAAGGCTATGAACTCACACACAAAAAAGACCTTTCACAGCCCGGTCAGTTTGCCTGCGAAGAAAGAGTTGCAGTTGTCGGCTCAAAAGGCAGTTTCCCTGCTGTTTCAATCCTCGGACCCGTTCGTCCCTCAACTCAGGTTGAACTTTCACTCACAGATGCACGCAGCATCGGTGTTGTTGCTCCCGTAAGAGAGAGCGGCGATATTGCAGCAACAGGCGCTTGCAAACTCGTTGGCCCCAAAGGTGAAGTTGAGATTGAGTGCGGCGTTATCTCCGCAAAAAGACATATCCACGCAACTCCTGCAGATGCTGAAAAGTACGGTCTTGAAGACAAGCAGAATGTTTGCGTTAAGGTTGAGTCAGACGGCAGAAGCCTCATTTTTGATGATGTTGTTGTAAGAGTTAACCCCAATTTTGCTCTTGCAATGCACATTGATACAGACGAATCAAATGCTGCAGGCGCAAAGCCCGGCATGATGGGTGAAATCCTTTAATCAAAATCAAACCTCCGAAGTTTCACGGCTTCGGAGGTTTTTATTATTTTATCGTTCCTTCCGCTATCTTTTCGCCTGCATCGCCCGATGGCTGAGTCATAAAATCGTCGCGTCTGCGGTGAATGACAACCGTTTTGCCGATAACATCGCGCACATCAAACCGCTCGGTTAAAAACGCTGCCCAAGCATCGTTGCCGTCAACAAAAAGCGGCGGCATATCGCCTGCGTGGAACGGATGCGGAAGATTTTTGGGGTTATAGTGCGCCCCTGTTGCAGGGTCATGGATATGCATTGCAAGGATGTTGCCGCAGCCGAGTTTATCGGGGATTCCGCCAACCGAAACAACGGCAAAAACTCCTGCCTGCGACGGATAAAGCATTAGTGTTCCGCAAACCGAGGGAAAGTCCGGAGTGCCGCATATCTGAGCAACGGCGGCAGGCCTTGAGCGAGAAAGAAAATCCAGAATACGCCTTGAACGGCTGTGATAAGTATACATAAAATCTCTCCTTGACATTATTTTATGCGACAGAAAAGGTTTGTTTACCGATATTATTCCTCGTTACCGCCAAATCTTTCAAATCTCTTAACAAATATCATCAAATTTATTAAATTAATGGGGGTATTATGATTATATCCGTTTCGTAAAATCGGCATATACTGTAATAAACCCGTACCCCTGTCTCCGTTAAAGGCAAAAAAATATATTGCAAGTGGGGGAAAAATAGTGTATAATGTTTTAAATATGATTATTATAATGGGTGTAGTGCCGACAGAGGGGAATGTGAAATGATGTGTGCATATTTTGATAACAGTGCAACAACAGCACCGTGCTGCGAGGCTGTCAGCGCTGTTGCGGATGCCATGACAAAATGCTGGGGTAATCCCTCATCTCTCCACAGAATCGGCAACGAAGCCAAAGATTTGCTTGACCGTTCAAGGGAAGATATTGCAAAGCGTCTTTCCTGCAATCCCGAAGAAATCTTCTTCACCTCCGGCGGAACGGAGAGTAACAACCTTGCTCTTTTCGGCGCGGCATATCAGATGCGCCGCATGGGCAGACGGATTGTTTCAACAAGCGTTGAGCATTCCAGCATTGATGATACCCTCAGCCGCCTTGAAGCAGACGGTTTTGAAGTTATCAGGCTTAAAGTTGACAATTACGGCAGGATAAACGAAAAAGACCTTTATGCCGCCGTTAATTCAAATACAATTCTCATTTCCATGATGCTTGTCAACAATGAAGTGGGCACAGTAATGCCTGTTCAGGCTGCAAAGCGCGCGGCAATGATGGCTCGTTCACCGGCACTCATTCACTGCGATGCCGTTCAGGCTTTCGGCAAAATGCCGATAAAACCTGCCGCTCTCGGCGTTGATCTTATGACGGTAAGTTCCCATAAAATCCACGGACCCAAAGGTGTCGGTGCGCTTTATATCCGCAAGGGTGTGAAAATAAAACCGAGAACTTTCGGCGGCGAGCAGGAAATGAAAATCAGACCCGGCACGGAAGCAATGCCCGCAATCGCAGGTTTTGCCGCTGCCGCCAAAGCAATGCCCGATCCGCAGAAAGAACTTGAGCATATCAGAATGCTCAGGGACTACATGGTTTCAAAACTTGAGGGAATCGGCGATGTGGTTATCAATTCGCCGCCAGATGCATTGCCCTATGTTACAAATATTTCAGTTTTGGGCATAAAATCCGAGCCGATGCTTAACTTCCTTTCAGAAAAAGGCATCTGCGTTTCAAGCGGTTCGGCTTGCTCAAAGGGCAAAAAAAGCCATGTGCTTATGCAGATGGGTCTTGACCGCAGAAGGCTTGACAGCCCTCTGAGAATCAGTTTTTCAAGATTTACAACAGTTCAGGAAATAGACGCTCTTATTCTCGGCATTGCCGAAGGGAAAAAGGTAATCAGAGCGATAAATTAATTGGAGTATAAGATGAAAGAGATTATTCTTATTAAAAACGGCGAACTTGCGCTCAAAGGTCTTAACAGAAGAACTTTTGAGGATATGCTCGTCAAGAATATGCGCCGCAGGCTTGAAAGCGCAGGCAAGTTTAAATTCACAATCGCACAGTCAACAATAATCGCAGAACCCGAAAATGATGAGGCAGACCTTGACGAAGCAATTGAGCGCATCAGCAAGGTTTTCGGCATTGCAGGTTTTTCAAGAGCCGCTGCGGTTGAAAAGGATATGGAAACCATACTGAGAAGCGCAGAAGAATATCTGGCTCCCCAACTTCTCGGTATCAGAAGTTTTAAGGTTGAGGCAAAGCGTTCGGATAAAAAGTTCCCACTCAATTCCCCCGAAATATGCAGGGAAACAGGCGGATACCTTCTGCGCAAATTTCCCCACCTTGTTGTTGATGTTCATAACCCCGATATGGTTGTTACCGTTGAAATCAGGGATTCGCATGCATATATCCACGGCAAACAGATAAAGGGTGCAGGCGGTATGCCCACAGGCTCTGCAGGCAGGGCGGCAATCCTTATTTCCGGCGGAATCGACAGCCCTGTTGCCGCTTACATGATGGCAAAGAGAGGTCTTGAACTTATCGCAATCCATTTTGCATCGCCTCCTTACACCAGTGAAAGGGCGGAGCAGAAAGTACACTCGCTTTTAAAGCAGGTCAGCAAATATTCGGGCAGAATAACTCTGTGGGTTGTTCCGTTTACGGAAACTCAGGAACTTATCAAGGATAACTGCCCCGAAGATATATTCACGGTTATCATGCGCCGCATGATGATGAGAGTTGCTCAGATTATTGCGGCAAGGGAAAAGGCAGGCGCACTCATCACGGGTGAAAGCGTAGGTCAGGTTGCAAGCCAGACAATGCCTGCAATCGCCTGCACGGATGCCGTTTGCGAAATGCCTGTTTTCCGTCCTCTTATCGGTATGGATAAAGACGAGGTTGTTGCAATTTCAAGAAAAATAGAAACCTTCGATATCTCAATTCTTCCTTATGAAGATTGCTGTACGGTGTTCACACCAAAGCATCCAAAAACAAAGCCCACTCTCGACTATGTTGAGGAGTGCGAAAAAGCGCTTGAAGTGGACAGGCTTGTTAAGGAAGCGGCGGAGAACGCAAGGTTTATTCCCATAAATGCGTATTAATTAAAAGGAGAAAAAGGAAATGGCTGTTTGTGAAATTCTTTCGGTCGGCACAGAAATTCTGCTCGGCGATATTCTGAACACAAATTCAAGATATCTTTCGGTTGAACTTTCAAAACTCGGCATTTCCGTTCTCAGGCATACAACCGTAGGCGATAATCACAAAAGGCTTGCCGCTGCGCTGAAAACTGCGCTTGAAAGAAGCGATATTGTTATCGCAACGGGCGGTCTGGGTCCAACGGCAGATGACATAACAAGGGATGTCTGCTGCGAAGTGATGGGCTTTGAAATGCGCATGAGCGACGAAATCGCTGACGGTATAAGAAATTACTTTGCTACAAAGGGATATGAAATGCCCGAAAGCAATCTCAGGCAGGCTTATGTTCCCGTCGGCGGAGATGTTTTTGAAAATCATAACGGAACGGCGCCCGGTCTGGGTCTTAAGAAAGACGGTAAGTGCGTTGTTATTCTCCCAGGTCCTCCTTATGAAATGGCTCCGATGTATAAGGAATATGTCGTGCCTTATCTTTCGGAGTATTCCGACGGTGCGATTGTTTCGCATACGGTAAGAACCATGGGCATTGGCGAGAGCGCAATGGCAGAGCAGTGTGCGGACTTGCTTGAACAGGAGAATCCTACAGTTGCTCCTTATGCAAAAAAAGGCGAGGCTCTGCTGAGAGTTACCGCAAAGGCTCACAGTGAGAGCGAAGCGGAGGAACTCTGCAAACCCGTTATTGAGGAGATAAAATCAAGGCTCGGCGGCTATGTTTACGGCATTGACAGTGCAAGCATAGAGGAAAGAGTTGTTGAACTTCTCAAAGAGAAGAAAATGACAATCGCAACGGCGGAAAGTTGCACTGCAGGGTATATTCCGAAAAGAATAACGGATATTCCCGGAGCAAGCAGTGTTTTTGGTTACGGAGCGATAACTTATTCAAACGAAGTCAAGCAGCAGATTCTGGGTGTCAAAGAAGAAACGCTCAGAAAATACGGTGCGGTCAGTGAACAGACGGCAAGAGAAATGGCGGCAGGTATACGCCGTGTTTCCGGTGCGGATATCGGTATATCCGTAACGGGTATTGCAGGTCCCGGCAGTGACGGCACGGACAAGCCTGTGGGTCTTTGCTACATCGCCCTCGATGCGGCGGATAAACAGGTTTGTGAAAAAATAGAAACGGGCAGGAGTGACAGAGAGTATAACCGCTATGTCAATTCATCGCGCGCTCTCAATCTTGCAAGAATTTATCTGGAGGGAAAGAAGATATGAATTCCAAAAAGTTACCGGCTGTACTTTGTGCGGTTTTTGCCGCAGTTTCGGTTTTGTTTATTGTTCTTTCAATTGTTAACTTTACAAAAGATTCGGATGACGGAACTGTTATTGATAAAGAAACGGCAGGGCTTGTCCTTGCTCAGGGCGTTCAGGCGGATGCTCCCGCAGCCGCCCTTGATGCAGTTATCTCAAATAATATGAAGGCTCAGGGTGAATACCCCGCAGGTATCCGCGAAGAACTCAAACAGGCTTATTCAATCAATAATGACCTCGTCGGCTGGCTTTCAATTCCCGGCACTGAACTTGACACTGCCGTTGTGCAGGGCGGTGACAACAACTATTACCTTAAAAAAGATTTTTATAATAAGACAACATATGAAACTTCGTCGGATAATTACGGCAACATTTATCTTGATTACCGCTGCCTTCCCGACGGGCTTTCAAAGAATATGGTTATCCACGGTCATACAACAGGCAGGTCTGACGGTATTCCCAAGCAGTCATTCCGTTCGCTCTATGACTACAGAAATATGAACCATTTTATTGAAAATCCCATTATTAAATACAGCACTCTTACCGAAGAATATACCTATAAAATCTGCGCTGTTTTCCTTTCAACAACTCAGGGCAAGGACGATAACGGATATTTCTTCAACTATATTTATCCCGATATGAGCGAGAGCAATATGGTCGGCTATATCGAACAGGTAAATCAGCGCAAACTTTACGATACAGGCGTTTCGCTTGAGCCCGCGGATAAAGTGCTTACCCTTTCAACCTGCATCTACGATTACGGCAAAAGCATAGATACAAGGCTTGTTGTTGTTGCAAGGCTTCTGCATGAAGGCGAGAGCGAGAGCATTGACACCTCTCTTGTAAAGGATAACCCCGATTACCGCAGACCGCAGGTATGGTATAACAGCAAAGGCAAAACAAATCCATATAAGAATTCAACCGATTGGCAGCCCAGCCCCAACTGATTACGGAGGATAAAAAGATGTCCAATAATGAAAACCAGAACAAAAAGCAGTCATCTCTGCCCGAGGGTCTCAGTTCAATTGCAGATGATGAGGCAATAACGGAAATAAATCTTACTGATTTCCTTGAGGAGAGTACAAACTCTGCGCCTCTTTTTGAAGGATTCCATGATGATATTGAAAAAACAGAAAAAAGCATAGAGAGCGAACTTCAGAGCCTTTATGACGATATTATGGGCAGCGGACCCGAAACAATTGTTCCAAAGCCCATGTCAGTGCTCACTTCAAGCGAAGCAGAGCCAAAAAAAGTTGTGCTTTCAGACCCCGAAGTTCCCGATGAAAACGAAAACAATTCACTTGATGATTTATGGATGAACCCCGAGGATTATTTCGATGATGATATTCCCGTTGTTTCGCTTGACAGTGAGGAAGAGCAGGCAGAAATCCCCAACGAAGCCTTCTTTGCACCCGAGTCGGCAGCAGAAGCGGAAGTAGTAACGCTCGATTCCGCAAAGGACGATATCATGAGCATGATTGATATGCTTAAAAGTGATTCGGACAGCGATGCAGGTTTCAGTGAAATTCTTTCGGAAATAGAATCGAATCAGGGTATTGCAACCGTTGAAAACGAACTTTCATCCGCATCGCAGATAGTAACTGACCCTGCCGCTTTTGAGGCGGATTTTGTAAATCTTGATATAGAGCCCGAGGTTGAAATGGGCAGCCTTGAAGAAGACTTTTCAAAAGAGGAAAACACCAGCGAAAGCGTTATCGTTATTGACGAAGAAAAGGATGTTCCGGAGGCTGATAATGAGCCTGAAATTGTGGCGGAAAAAGAGCCGATTGAAGATTTTGAAGAAGAACTCAGAATCCTTCTCGGAGAGGATGTATCCGCACAGGAAGCGGAAGTTCCTGCGGCAGAGGGCTTTGTAATTGATGTTCCCGATGACGGCAATGATTATGAGGCGGCAGCGGCACAGCCTGAAAAACTCTATAACCCCGAACCCATGAGCAGCGGAATTTCATTCATTACCGAAGAGGAATTTGATGCGAACTTCGTTGAGGAAAAAGGTAAAAAGAACAAGAAGAAAAAGAAGGAAAACAAAGAAAAGACCTCAGGCGGAGCGGGAGAAGTTATCAGAAAAATCGTTCTGGCTGTTTCAATCGTAACCATTATTGCAAGTTGCGGTCTGCTTGTTAACACTTATATCATTGAACCCATGAGATTCAAGAAAACCGCAGATGAACTTGCAGACCAGATGAATGTCAGCGTTGACAAACATGATGAAACCGAGGTTGTTGACAGTTTCCTTGCAACGGAGTTCCCCGATGTTATTTTCCCTGACGGAATGCTTGCAAAATATGCGCAACTTTATGCAGCAAACAATGACCTCAAAGGCTGGATTTCAATTCCGGGTCTTGAAATCAATCTTCCCGTTGCCCAGAGTTCAAACAACGAATTTTATCTCAAGAAGGATATTTACGGCAAATATACATCTTACGGTGTGCCTTTCTTTGATTTCAGAATGACAGATTTTAAAAATCTGCACATGAATAACGTTATTTACGGTCATAATATGCGTTCCGATGATTATATCTTCGGTATGCTTGAGAATTACCGTACAATTGACGGCTTTGCTCAGGCACCTGTTATTGAATGCAACACCATTTTCGGCGATTACACATGGTTTGTTTATGGTGTTTTCATCTCAAACTCAGATGCATCCGATGACAACGGATATGTTTTCCCCTATAACTTCATTGACCTTCCAACCGAAAAGTTTGAAAGTTATATCAAGGAAATTGATAAGCGTAAACTTTACACAACCGGTGTTACTCTTGAGCCTACCGATAAAATCCTCACTCTTTCAACCTGCTGCTATGACTTTGACGATGCAAAACTTGTTGTTGTTGCAAGGCTTAAGAGAGAGGGAGAAAGCGTTAATGTAGATACTTCAAAGGCATACGAGAATCCCAATCCCAAGTATCCTCAGGCATGGTATGATGCCATGAAAAAGACTAATCCCTATGCAGAGGATGCTCGCTGGTAATTCTGCAGGCGTCTTTCCGCTTATTCTTTGTCAAATTTTCCTTGACTAAGCGAAAATCTGCGCTGCAGAACTGCAAGAATGTATTCACCAACACATTGTCAGACGCTTCTTGCGGTATCTGTATATTGCTTTGTGAAATTAAAAACTTTGAAGAAAATTAAGGAACGGTGATTTAATGAAAAGAAAGGTGAGTATCTGTACTCTTTGTGCTCCATCGGCGCAGGGAGCGGCAGATTATCTTGAAAATAAACTCCGAGGGTATGACCCTGAGGCTTCATCAGCGGATTACGGCGATGCCGCATCCTTTGCTGAGGCCGTGGGCAAGTGCGCTTGTGAGGGCGGTATTATTGTTGCTGCCGCACCCCTTTCCGTTTTCCTTAATGCAAAACTCCGTTTACTTAAAATGTTTTCTTCAAAAATTGTCAGAAACAGTGCAACAGTTGCCGCTATGGGCGGCAACGCTCCTCAAAACGATAAAGAAAAAGAACTTCATTCCGCATTCCCCGAAAAGGCAAAGGTGCTTGTTTCATCTGACGGAATTTATTCCGCATTCATGAAAGAACTCGGAGAAGGAATAGTTGTTTTTATGCCCCTTGACGAAACCAGAGCCGAAGAGGTTTTTGCCCTCGGTCTGAGCGGAATTCTGTCAAAGGCATTCCCTGCTGATGCAAAACCCCGTAAACAGGGTATGGCGCAGGTAAAGGAAAGCATAGAAAAAGTAATCGGCAGCGGCAAGACCGTTGCAATTTCGCCCTGCGGCAGTGCCAAAGCCCTGCTTGCGGTTATAAATTCTGTTCCCGACAGCGAAAAAGCGTTTGTGCCAAGCAATGAACAAAGAGATATTCTTGAAGGAGAAAGCGAAGAAAACTATATCGCTCAAAGCGCTAAACTTTCAAAAGAAACCTCAGACACCGATCTGGGTGCGGCAATTTCAGATATTTCCGTCAACGAAAACGGCGAAGAATACATAACAGTTTGCATCGCAAACTCCGAAAGAGCAAAGGCGGCAAAGGTTTATGCTGTCCCGGGAGAGGGCAAAAAGAATATTCTTGCTGCGGCAGTTATCAAACTTTGTTCAATGCTTGAAGAATTTTCGGGAGCGGCTGGTCTTGTCAATCCCAACAAACCCAAAAAACCGAAAATTTCAAGGACTCCGCTCATTATAGCCATAGCTGCAATCGCGCTTGCCATTGTTGTCTGCCTTATTTCGGCCTTTGTGCTTGGCAGTAAAGATGACGATACAACGCTCACCAATGCCAACGCAGGTCTGCAGGGCGTTACGCAGCAGAGCATGGAAAACAATTTCATGGACTATAATTACGGCGGAAGCGGACTTGAAAATCCTGATATGGAAGCGGTTGCCATAGGCGGAATCAATGACGGTGTTCAAAGTTCCACAACTCAGATGAGAACTTTCATTTTTCCGAACGCAACAACAACCAAAAAGAGCGTTGCCGAAAAAACAACGCAGATTATAACAACGGTTTTAAATACGGTTAAATCCACAACTACAACCACAAAGGTAATAAAAACCACTACAACAACAAAACAGGCAGCCACAACTACGACTAAGCCTGTCACTACCGAAACCACAACAGCAAAGCCAACAACAACCACAACTCAGGCTGCAGAGAGCAGTACAACGCTTAAATCAGAGCCTAAGGGCGGAAAGTTTGTTTTTAAAGTCTACGGTTACGGTCACGGTGTAGGTATGAGCCAGCACGGCGCAATGGAAATGGCGAAAAACGGCAGTTCATATGAAGAAATTCTTACCCATTATTATCCCGGCACAACGGTGAAGAAAGACCCGAACACCCCTGCAGCAATCAGTTACGGCGGCAAGGATATTCCTGTTGTTGAATATATCTGCAAAACAACAAAGCGTGAAATGGGTTACAGCAGTGCGGGCGATGAAGCGGTTAAAGCCCAGATGGTCGCCATCTATACATATGCAAAAACATATAACTTTACCGTGGATGCAAGCAAACACGCATATGATGACGGCTTTGACTATAAATCGTCAAGATATTATTCACTTTGCCTTGAATTACTCGGAATGGCAGATGAGAGCAGCGCGCCTTCCGCGCCCTATGTTGATTATAACGGAAGTGCTGCGTTTACCTGCTATTTCTCAACGGCAGCCGGCAAAACCGCATCCTCATCGAGCGTGTGGGGCGGAGAAGGATATCCTTATCTTCAGGGCGGCGTTTCAAGTCCCGAAGACCCCGGAGCAACAGAGGTTGAGGTAACCGTTGAGGAAATGAAAGAACTTATTGAAAACGGCAATAAGGATATAGTTCTCAGCGATAACCCTGCCGAATGGCTTGAGGTTGTTGAACATGATGCATCAATGAGCGAGAACTGCGGATATGTAACAACAATGAGAGTGGGCAGTCACACAATGAAAGGCAACGCCTTCAGAGCAAAAATAATGAAATATGAAATCCGTTCTCACTGCTTCACTGTTAAGTTTATTTCGGAATAAAATAATTATATCAAACAGATTATACCGCTTTTTTATCCTGAGTATAACGAAGGATCTTATTCGACAGTTATAATTTTAAGTTAATATTCACAAACGAAGTTCTGTGTTTTTGTTAAAAACGCAGAACTTTTTCTTTTTTGCAAAATTTTTGCGTAACAAATCACGATTTTTGTCATATATATTTGAAGCCCTTTTTAAGGTGTGAAAACAAAAATCTTTTTTACGGCAAAAATTGCGTGAGAGAAGGAGATTCCGATGGGTTAATTTTCCCTAAGCGGTAACAAAAGTATGTCAAAATATAACAAAACTGTAATTTGACACCGCTAAACCTAAGATGATAAAATAAAGGAGGAAAATATGCTTTGAGAAAAAAGATTATTTTAAAATCAACTGTTGTTATTTCTTTGATAATGTGTTTGCTGCTGATTTTTAATACTGCTGCTCTTGCGGTTGAAAGCAGCCCTGATGCTCTTGGTGTTGATAAAATATCCATTTCTCCGAGATGCGGGATTGTTGAAGGAAAGACCGCTCAAATGAAAGTAACATTAAGCCCTGAATCCGCAAAAGAAAGTTCGGTGGAATGGTATTCGAGCAATCCGTCTGTTATATCATGCACAGAAGACGGATTAATAAAAGGTTTATCGGCAGGTAACTATGCTGATATAACCTGTAAAGCAAAAATCGGCTCAAAAAAAGAAACAGTAAGAATTTATTGCGTTGAGTCTATAGGTGACTACAAAGAAAGTGAATTCACGGATTTTCTTACTTTAATCTATAAACAGCCGTTTGCAGGCAGTCTTTCATCAGTACATGTAAGCCGTAAATTTTTATATAGTCTTTTGGCTGAATTTTTGCGCGTTATTCTTCCGTATTTTGGTCGTTTAATACTTAACACAAACACATTAAACAGGGTGTTGTTGACCGGCGGAGAGTGTCAGGTAATGGGAAGATACGGCTCGTTTGCATATATAGCGGTAGCAAATCAATCAAATGCAACCGACGGCTTTGTAAAATACACACATCTCGATAAAGTAATAAATGAATTTCTGAATTTATCTGCAACCGATATGAATATATGGGCAAACGGAGTAACATATGAAAACAGAAAATTGACTACAACTTACAAAGGTGAGGTAGAGTGGGACGGCTGGGATAAAAATTATATTGATTTTGACGAATCTACCGGTCAGATTGTCGGTAAAGTACCAGGACAAAAAACAATAATAACGGCAAGATCAGACGGAATGACAGCAAAATGCACTATACATCTTCTTTACAAGTGGCCTCAGCCATGGACAGCAAAAACCAATAAACAAACTCATGTTTATCAGGCAGAGGGTAGCAAGTATAAAGAAGTCGAATCTCTTTCTAAGGGAAAAACATTTGTAGTTCAAGGCGACTGCGGCACCGATAACGGCTGGGCTTACGGATATTACCCAATCAGTGACAATGATAAGATTTGGGGCTATATTCCCATTGCTGATGTTTCAACAAAAGGAACCGTTTCGCAGTATAATTTAATGAACTTTCGTTGGCCAATTAATGATATTAATATTAAAAAAATCAGTTCTCCGTTTGGACCGCGAAGTTCAAATAATGGTGGTAATCACAAGGGTTTTGATATCGTTTCGGATGTTTCAGGTGAGGTCGAAGGCAAACCGGTTGTTGCATCATATAATGGAACAATCACGAGAATATATGTAGATAATAACAAAGAGACTTCACACGGAAATGCAATTGTAATAGCAACCGATAAAATCGATCCGATTAGCGGTAAAAATTTAACAGTTATTTATATGCATTTATCTCGTTGGGATACAAATTCATCGGGAAATATAGTAGTTAACGGCAAAGCGCTCAAAGAAGGTGGTTCTGTAACAAAGGAACAGATAATAGGGTGTGCCGGCAATACGGGATACAATACATCTGGAGCACATCTTCATTATGAAGTTAATAATCAAAACGCCGCAATAAGATCCGGTAGCAATAATCCGTTTACGGAAACAATCAATCCTATTTATTTTTACATGGATATGGATAAAAGCATTTCAAAGAGTGACACATGTGAAGCCGCTTCTAACGGAAATGGATTTTATTGGTACGGAGAAAACGAGTAAAAGGAGATTGTTTATGAAAAAGTTAAACTCAATTATGTTAATAGTTTTTATATTATTATCTTTTGTAGCTTGTACAAATGAAAGTCAACAAGAAACAACAACAGCAGAAAACAAACAATCTGCATCTGTTGATGAAACTATTTATTCAGACATAGATTCCAAAAATGAACCTGATAATCTCAAAAAAACAGAGGCTTCATATTCCGGTGGTGGTGAACTGACTCTGCAAAAATATCGCTCAATTTATTATTCTATACCTTCTCCGTTTTGGGATATTATCGATGAAAACAGCAGACAAAATATATATGGAGAATATTGGGAACAACCGTACAGTCAAATAAATACAATGCGTATGAAGATTTTTGTTGAGGAGTATAATGTTCCTCGAGAAAAATTTGATGCCGCAAATGCAGAATGGGCAAGAATTGTTAAAGAAAGATTATACGGTACTCCCGTAATCAATCCACAAGACTTTGTAAATCAAGAATTTAACGAAGTATACAATGCGGATATAATTTACACGTTCGACGATGAAATAATCAATGAATATTATTTAAGTCATGATTATCCTTATTGCTATGAGAGTGAGTACGAAAAAGCGGTTGAGGATGGACATTATACCACTCGTACATGTGAAATTATTGATGTATCAGAACTTGAAGATGAACTTGCTTTTTTCAATCAATTAAAAAATGAAAAATCAACCGTACCTCCCTACGAAATCACCACAACTGAACAAACGGAAGTGGTTATATGAGAAAATTAATAAGTGTTATTTTAGCAATTGTTATTAGTTTATCTGTACTTTGTTTGATTTCTGCTTGTAATAAAGAAACAAAAGAAAATTTAACTACAACAAGATCGTCTTTAGCAACGGAATTAAATCAGCAAATAATCAACAACGAAAATGATGTTGGTGGCGGAGATTTATCTTTAACCAAATATAGGCGTATTTATTGTAACATTCCAAGACCGTTTTCAAATCTTGTAGATCTTTTTGAATTTCAGGATTGGTATGAAGATGTTATAAAAAACGACCCAAACAAAACAGAAATAATGCCAATGAAATTGTTTATTCAGGAGTTCAACATTTCTCGTGAAGATTTTGACAGAGCAAATCTTGAGTGGGCAAAGATAATTATAAAAGGATTTAAAGGTAAACCGATGATGGATCCTCAGGATTTTGCTAATCAGGAAACGGATGAAGTTTATAACGCAGATATCATTTACACATTTGATGATGAAATTATAAACGATTATTATTTAAGTCACGAATATCCGTATCTATATGAACTTGAATTTGAACAAGCCGTTGCTGACGGTACATATCAGACCCGAACAACCGACTGGGTTGATGTTGAACAAATGGAAGCGGAAATAATCGCAAAATACGGTGAGGTGGAAATTTCAAATGAAACAACTATACCTCCCTACGAAATCACTACAACTGAAAAATCAACAACTGAAACAACTGAATAAAACCAAAAACGGCTGCGATTGCAGCCGTTCATTTTTTGCTTTTTACGTTATCATTTTTCTATATCTCTTCCGCAACGGCGGTTATCACGGTCATGTCATCAAATTTTTCGCCGCATCTGCAGCGTGCAGACCCAAGAATCTCTTCGGAAAAACCGCATGCATCAGCACCGCCGGCAAAGGAGCGGATTTCATCTTTCAGCCAGTTGTTTCCGCAGCCGAGGATGCCGTCACTGACCATAACAAGAGTATCGCCGCCGCGCAGTTTAAGGTTGTAGCGGTTGAATTTGACGTTGCTGAGTATTCCGAGCGGAGTTGACGGAATTTCAACCGTTTTAACCTTGCCCGATACAGTGTAAAATGACGGCGCCGCACCTGCTTTAAGGATAACCGTGCTGCCGTCAAAAAGGTCAATTTCCGCAACATCAAGAGTGGAAAGAGATTCATCGTCCGATTTAACGGAAAGGGCAGAGTTTGTTATGCTCAGGGCTGAGTCAAGGCTTACGCCTGCCCTTATTAAGCGTGAAAAAAGTTCAACCGTCATAGTTGAGTCTATTGCCGCTCTGCCGCCCGTACCCATGCCGTCGCTGAGGATTATATATGCTTTGGATTCGGTCTGGAAGCATTCAAAATAATCGCCGCAAAGCCGCTGATTTCCGCAACTTGCCGCAGCAGATCCCATGCGGATTTTAAATAGTTCTTTTCTCAGAAAAACAAGTTCCTTGCCGCTGCGAACTTCCCTTATTCTCGGCGGATTAAGTTGCGCTTCAAGTTCGGTTGAAAGCGCTGCAGTGAGCAATGACAGGCTTGTGGAAACAGGGATTTCGTCAACAACGCAACTAAGGCGCATTGCGCCTGAAAGCGGCTGGATACAACTGATGCTCTGAACTTCAAATCCATGCTCCGAAAGTACCCTCGCGGCACACTTTTCTTTGTTGAAAAGCGTTTGTGCGCCTCTGCCGAGTTCTTCGGAAAGTTCACGCAACAGGGCTGCAGTCCAGTCAAACTGACCGCAGGCGAGCGCTCTGTTTCTTGCCGAATTCGCCTGCAGTGCATTAACGGCGCTGCGGCTTGCGTAAATTCTGTTAAAGCAGTCGGCGAGCCTCGGTACGCTTGGGCATTTGGCATTGAAATTCTGCGAGAAATCCTCGGCTTTAATTGTTTCGCCGTCTGCAAGTTTTTCAAGTATAGCAGCAAATTCACCTTCTTCGGGGCAGAAAGTGTTTTGAAGTTGACACTGATTGCAGACTCTCTCCCTGACTCTCATGCAGACCATAACATCGTTTGCAGGGCAGAGGGCATCAATGCCTTTTGAAACATTTGCAACGCACTCTGAAACCGAACCTATGGCACGTGATGTTTCAAGCAGCCTTTCGCCTGCCGAACCGAATTCCGATTCTATCCGCCGTACTTTAGGGTTGAGAATGTTGTTTCTGACTCTTGAAAGACGGTTTCTCGGTATGGCTGCAAATATAAATGCTGCTAAGGCGGCTTCGGCAAAAACGCAGAGTCCTTCTTCCGAACCGTCAAGCAAAGCGGCGATTCCTGCGGCGAGGGTGAAAATGAGTGCACATATAATCTGACCGAATTTTGAAAAAATCCCCGAGAGCAGACCGCATATTCCGTAACATATGCTCAGTGCAACGCTTGTGCCCGAAACGGCAATACACGCACCTATGGCAATCCCTGCTATGCTGCCGCCCGAACGGCTGAAAAGGTAGGATGCCGTAAGTATAATAAAACAACCGAAAAACCTTGCCGGCCGAAAGCCCATAAGGCTCAGTTCGCTTGCTCCGAGAAGCAGTGTGCAAAGGCTTGCAACGATGCACACAAGGCTGTGATTATCAAGCATATACGGGCTGCGCTTTTTCTTTATGCAGTCAACCGTGCCCGAATAAAATGTAACTGATGCGGCGCATAAAAGGCTTGAACACAGAACAAGAATAAAAGCGGAGAGTGACGGTATTTCCGAAAACATAACGGCTGTACCGCAGCCGAAACAAAGAACAAAAACACTGACGGAAAGAATAACTCTTCGTTTTTTCTTTATGCCTGCTTTATCAAGAATGAGGATTATGCCTGCTATACCTGCAAGAGGAATTACCGCATTGAGAAGTTCGCCCGAGGAAAGCCGCAGTGTTGCGCCGAGCATTCCGCCGGCGGCGGCACATATGAGTTCAGTGCCCGTGCATGCGGCGGCAAGACCGATGCTCAGCGGAAGTCTGACAGAAAGCAGTCCTGCGCCCGAGAGGACAAAGCCGCTCATAAAGTAAAGCACGCCGCTCAGAATTTTTATTCCTTTTTCCCACAGAACATCCGCAACGTCGCCGTCACGAACCGCTTTTGAATTTTCCATAGTTTTATTATTCCTTTCAAAAAATGTCACTTGGTTTAATTCTACACGGAGCAATTGGAAAAATCTGTCAATTGTTGAGCCGTAATTATAAAATTTTGAAGGAATTTTTTGTAAAAATTACATTTATGCTATTCTTTTTTGAAAATTTATGTTATAATAAACTGATTATAGTTGAAAATAGGAGGAGTCTGCTTATATGGAAATGCAAAACGAACGGCAGGGTCTTATTATCGGCCGCAATGCCGTTGCAGAAGCGCTTAAAAGCGGAAGGGCCATTGACTGCCTACTTGTAGCCAAGGGCGAAAGGGGCGGCTCCGTCGGCAAAATCATCGGTCAGTGCCGTGATAAAGGCATTGTTGTAAAAGAAACGGATAAAAGGAAACTCGATAAAATCTGTGAGGGAGAAAATCATCAGGGTGTTGCCGCATGGGCAGCCGTGCATGAGTATTCGTCAATTGATGATATTCTTGCAAATGCAGAGAACAGGGGCGAAACCCCGTTTGTTATCATCTGCGATGAAATTGAGGACCCTCATAATCTCGGCGCAATCATAAGAACTGCTGACGCCTGCGGTGCTCACGGCATCATTATCCCAAAGCGCAGAGGTGTTGCTCTGACATATGCGGTGGGTAAAGTTTCGGCAGGTGCAGTTGAATATGTGCCTGTTGCAAGAGTTTCAAACCTTCCGTCGGCTATCGAAGAACTCAAGGAAAAAGGATTCTGGGTTTACGGTGCGGATATGGACGGCAAACGCTGGGATGAGCAGGATTATTCGGGCAAGGTTGCCTTGGTAGTCGGCTCGGAAGGCAAAGGTATCAGCCGTCTGGTAAGGGAAAAATGCGATTTTATCGTGTCGCTCCCCATGAAAGGAAAAATCAATTCCCTCAACGCTTCCGTTGCGGCGGGAATTTTAATGTATGAAATTGCTAAGAACAGGTAGGTGAATTCTTTGAGCGATTATTTGAAAAACCATTCGGACAGTGAGATTGACGATATTCTTGCGGAAATAAAAAATTCAAAGCAAGAAGCCGAAGTTGAGCAGGATGTTCCGGCAAAAACATGGTCACTTGACGATATTGACAGGCTCATTGCGCAGTCAAACGGCGAAGAATATGTGCCAAAGGAGAAAAAAGAACCGCTTACTCCTGCAGAGGATTTTGAAAGAATTCTCAGCCGTGAGTTTGATACGGGCATTTTCACCGTAAAGCCTATGGCAGAAGCAGACCCGAAAAAAGAAGAGATGCAGGATATTTCATCAATGTCCTCCGAAAGTGAAGTTGACGGTCAGGAAACATTCTTCAACAGCACAGAGGATGATTTTGACGAATCGCTGTTTGAAATTGAAACTGTTATTGTGCCGGAGGATATTCCCGAGCCTGCACCGTCAATGTTTGCGTGGCAGGATCAGCCTGCTCCCGAAGCACCTGCAAAGAAAGAGCCTCCGCAGATAAAAACATTCTATGAGGGTGAAACTTCGGCAGCGGATTTCTTCGGCAAAAAAGAAGATGAAGAAAAAAGCGAAAACGAAAAGGTAATTGATTACAAGACCAGATTCTTTACTACCCTTAAACTCGAAAACACTGCAGAGATTGAACCTGTGCAGGACGGTCCCGTGGACAGATCAGGCATAGTTGTTCAGAAATCCGATGAAGAGGCTGAAAACGGTCTTGAGGCAATGCCTAAGGTGCTTGCTGCCGAGGACGCAAAGGAGTTTGATGCCGAAAAGACACGCATAATGGAAGCAGTAGGAACTGCGGAAAAGAAAATGTCATCTGCCGGCAGCGATGTTGAAGGTCAGATAATGCTTACGGGATTTGAGGATATTCCCGAGGAAACTCTGCCCGAGCAGAGCGCAGAACTTGATGTTGAGGAAAAACTTTCCCAGATGCGTAAGCAGAAGGCAAAGAATTTTAAACTGATAGATGCAATTGACCTTGACGAGGAATTTCAGGGTGATTTTGAGGCTCCTCCCGAGGAACGAGCAAAGCAGGAGAAAAAAACAAGGAAAAAAGAGAAGAAACAGGAGCAGGAACAAATTAACGAAAGACCTGTTGATAAAGAATATTCGTCACCCGCAGAGCGCGCAACAGTTCACACCATACTGACGGAAAGAAATAAAAAAGCAACAACCAATCTTCTTATTATGGGAGCAATTGAACTTGTTCTTGTTATTCTGAATTTCATTCCCTCAATCGCATCGGGGCTTTCCATTGAAACGGAGATGTTTGTTGCAGGTTCAACTTCGCTCAGCGTTATCAATGCCGTGCTTATAATTGCGGCAGTTGCTCTGAATAATGTGCGTTTTGTTGACGGGCTTGCAGGGCTTTTCAAAAAGAACATAACGAGTGATACGGCAGTCAGCCTTTCGCTTGCGATTGCGCTTCTGCAGAATACTCTTGCAGCCGTAATCGGCGGCGGAGAGGTTGCAACAACCGTTTTTTCGGCTGCTGCGGTAGGTGCGGTTGTAATCAACAAAGCGGCAGAGAAAATAGATGCTCAGCGCACTCTCTCAAACTTTGAGGTCTGTGCATATAAATACGAGCACAATATGTATGCCGTTCACTCTTTTGAGAATGAATCCGAGATATTTGAACTCGGCAGAGGCTTGATGATGGGCAATGCAGACCTGCTTTATTCATCAAAACTTTCGTTCCCCACGGACTTTATTAAAAATTCCGGAACAAATGCATCCGATAAAAAACTCATAGGAATTCTTGTCCCTGCGGCTCTCGGCGCATCGCTTGTTGCAGCAGTTGCAGCAGGCATTGTTGAAAAAGATGTTATGGCGGCGTTTTCTGCATTCGCAGGCACATTCTGTGTTTGCTCGCCCGTCCTTTCATCGGTTATCCCTGCATTTATTGCAATGTTTGCAAACCGCGAACTCAATGCGACAGGCACAATGATTTCGTGCCTCGGTGCGGCGGAAGAAGCATCGGCGGCAAATGCTGTTGTTATGGATTGCGCCGATATATTTGACCGCTCGCAGTGCACGATGCACGGCATGAAAGATTTCAAGAATATCAGAATTGACGATGTTCTTCTTTATGCGGCGGCATTGGTAATCAAATCGGGCGGACCGCTCAGAGAGAGTTTTGAGCAGGTTGTTGACGGCAGGCAGGATTTGCTGCCCTCGGTTAAGGAACTTGTTTATGAAGATAAACTCGGTATTGCGGCAAGAATTCATAATCAGAAAGTGCTTTTAGGCAACAGAAACCTGTTGGTTCACCACAATATTGAAGTGCCTGAAAAAGAACTTGAAGAAAGATATTCACACAGCGGCAGAAAGGTTATGTACCTTGCCGTTGCAGGCAAAATCGCTGCACTTTTTGTTGTAAGTTATGCTGTTGACAAAAATCTTGAACCCTATTTCAAATTGCTTGAAAGTAACGGAATTCAGGTGCTTGTAAGAACAAATGACGTTAATGTAACCGAGGAACTTATTTCAAAAAGTTTCGGTCTTCCGCAGGAAACATTCAAGATTCTTTCATCCGTTGCAGGCAAACTCTTCAAGCGCAGAAGAGATGCGGTCTGCGATAAACTTCCCGCAAAAATCGTTCATGACGGCACTGCATTCTCAATGCTCAGGGCTGTTGCGGCATCATGCAGCATGAATGCTCAGATGAAACTCGGCTCGGTTATGCAGATTGTTGTCAGCGCGCTCGGCTTTGTGCTCAGCACCGCTCTTTACTGCACGGGCAACGGCGCATTTTTCAGCGGTATTACTGCGGCAGCGTTCCTTGTTTTAGGTCTGCTGATTTCTGTCGGAATGATTATTTTGCGAAAAATCAAATAAATTTCAAAAAACTCTTGACTTTTGCGCGGATATAGGTTAAAATAACCTGCACAATAAAGCAGAGCAGGTTTTGCTCTCACCTTCCGGGGAAGTCCTGAGTCGGTCAATAGTTTCTTTTCAGTCGGGCAATTGCGCCCGTTTAAAGACGTTGATTATGCGAGGTCAGGGATTCCTGCCCTCGCTTTTTTATTATTTTTTGGAGGTGCTTTAACATCAGCAGCAAAGAACAGCAAATCAATGAGGAAATCCGCGATAAGGAAATAAGAGTAGTTTCCGATGACGGCGAGCAACTCGGCATTATGTCCGCAGCAGAAGCGCTTAAGATTGCCGAAAGCAGAAATCTTGACCTTGTTAAGATTGCTCCCATGGCTAAGCCGCCCGTTTGCAAAATAATGGATTACGGCAAGTTCCGATTTGAAAAGGCAAAGAAAGAGAAGGAAGCAAAGAAGAATCAGAAAACCATCGAAATCAAAGAAATCAGGCTTTCTCTTAATATCGATACTCATGATTTTGACACAAAAATCAATCATGCCCGCAAGTTTATTGCATCAGGCAATAAAGTTAAGGTTTCCATCCGTTTCAGAGGCCGTGAAATGGCTCATCCCGAACTCGGTCTGACTATCATGAAACGCTGTGCGGAGGCTTTGGCTGATTGCGCAAGTATTGAAAAGCCCGCAAAACTCGAGGGCAGACAGATGCTGATGTTCCTGGCTCCGAAGAGCACAAAATAAAGGTTATAATATTAAGGAGGAAATACCAATGCCTAAAATCAAGACTCACAGCGGCGCGAAGAAGCGTTTCAAACTTTCAAAGAACGGCAAGCCCATGCGTGCCCATGCTTACAAATCACACATTCTTAACAAGAAGAGCACAAAGCGTAAGAGAAATCTTCGTAAGACAACTGTTGCTGACGTTACAAACTGCAAGCAGATCAAGCGTCTTGTTCCTTATAAATAATCGGAACTTTGTAAAACCACTATCACAGATAAGATTTAACGGAGGATATTAAAAATGGCACGTATTAAAGGCGCTATAATGACTCGTAAGAGAAGAAATAAGGTACTCAGACTCGCTAAGGGCTACTATGGCTCAAAGAGCACACTTTTCAAGACAGCAAAGCAGGCTGTTATGAAGAGCGGCAACTATGCATATATCGGCAGAAAGCAGAAGAAAAGAGATTTCCGCCGTCTTTGGATTACAAGAATCTCAGCAGCATGTCAGGCTAACGGCATGAACTATTCAACATTCATCAACGGTCTCAAGAAGGCAGAAATCAGCCTTAACAGAAAGATGCTTGCTGAAATCGCTGTTTCAGACCCCGCAGCATTTACCGCACTCACAGAGAAGGCAAAGGCTGCTCTCAACTAATTATTCAAGAACTGTTTATCAGAGATGTGGCTATATGTTACATCTCTGATTATTTTCTTTGTCAGGTTTTGTAATTTTAAATTTTTCATTGACATTTTTCCCTTAAAGGTATATAAAGGTATCAAATATATAAACATTATAGTGAGAAAACTATGGAAAAGATAACGGCAAGAACTAACGATAAAATCAAATATGCGGTTCGTCTTGGAGAAAGTGCTTCGCTCCGTAAAGAGGCAGGGGAATTCTTTCTCGAAGGCGCACGGCTTTGTTTTGATGCCGCTCAGACCGGTGTTGAAATAAAGCAGGCTTTTTTCACTGCAAAGGCACTGTGGAAATATGAAGATTATGTCGGTGACATTATTGCAAAAAGCGGCATATGCTATGAAATAAGCGCAGAAGTTTCGCAGAAACTTTCAGGCACTGAGAATTCGCAGGGCGTTTTTTGCATTTGTTCAATGAAAACTCCGCCTGAGGGTGACGGAATTGACCCTTGCGGCAAGTATATAGCACTTGAAAATTTGCAGGACCCGTCAAATCTCGGCGCAATCTGCAGGAGTGCGGAGGCAATAGGTCTTGACGGTCTGATTGTCAGCGGCGGTTGTGACATCTATAATCCCAAGGCACTCAGGGCTGCTATGGGTTCGTCGCTGAGAATGAATATGATTTCGGTTGAAAACCTTGCGGATTTTATTTCGCAGGCGAACAATAAGGGTATGCTCACCCTTGCTTCCGTACCCAGGAATACCGCAACGGATATCCGTACGGTTGAAATGAGCGGCGGCGTTATCTGCTGCGTGGGCAATGAAGGCTCGGGTCTTACTCAGCAAGTTATTGAAAAATGCAAAAAGCAGGTTGTTATACCGATGAACGGCAGGGCGGAATCCTTCAATGCTTCTGCGGCTGCAGCCATTCTTGCATGGGAGTTGAAGCGATGAACGATTACAAAAAGTATTGGATATGGCTTTCAATGACTCTCGGCGCATCGGCAAGGGTTGATGATATTCTTTCTGCCTTCCCCGAACCGCACAAAATTTTTGAGGCGAGCAGAAACGAACGCATACTTTCGGGTGTTTTCTCAAAGACACAACTTGACAGGTTCGACTGTGCAGACTTTGACAGTGTGCTTTCCGCAATGTCGGTTTGCCAAAAGAACGGTTGGCAGATTATTACTCCGGATGATGCATTTTATCCGCCTTTGCTGGATAAACTTCCGAACAAGCCGCTTGTTCTTTATGTTGACGGAGATATCGGATGTGTCAGCAATAAGGTTACGGTGGGTGTGGTTGGTACTCGCAACCCCTGTAATGAGAGCATAGCGATTGCCCGTTCAATAAGCGGCGGACTTGCCTCGGCAGGTGCGGTAGTTATAAGCGGCGGCGCACTCGGTATTGACAGCGCAGCGCATGAAGGTGCTCTTGATGCAGGCGGAAAAACCGTTTGCGTTCTGGGCTGCGGACTCGGCACAAGATATCTTATGGATAACGAAGCAATGCGCCGCAGAATTGCAGGCAACGGAGCGCTCATAAGCGAATTTACGCCCTTTGCAAATGCATCAAGAACTTCATTCCCTTTGCGCAACAGAATAATTTCGGGTTTAAGTTACGGTGTTCTTGTTGTTGAAGCAGGTGAAAAGAGCGGTTCGCTGATAACCGCAAGGTGTGCCAATGAGCAGGGAAGAGAAGTTTTTGCAATCCCCGGCAGCGTGCTTTCAACAGCGTATTCAGGCGCAAACAAACTTATCCGTGACGGTGCAAAAGCGGCAACGTGTGCAGCGGATATTCTGCAGCCGTTTTCGGTGATGTATCCCGATTTGCTGAGCCTTGAGGCTGCATCTGACAGCATGCCCGTAATTTCGGCAAAAGAAGAAACTGTACGCAATAAAAAACCTGAGGTTATCAAAAAAGAATGCCCGTCAGGGCTTGACCCCGATACTCAGGCGGTCTATAATCTTTTCGGTGAAGATTCTCTTCACCCCGATGAAATTTGTGCAATCAGCGGTCTTTCACCCTCAAAAGTGATTTCTGCCCTTATGCAACTTGAAATGGCAGATTATATTGAACAGACCGAAGGCAAAAATTATATTTTAAAATAATCAACAGGAGAAAAATCCATGTCAAAACTTATTATAGTTGAGTCCCCCGCAAAGGCTAACACAATAAAAAAGTATCTGGGCAAGGACTTTGATGTTGTTGCTTCAAAAGGACATATCAGGGATTTGCCCGCAGCAAAACTCAGCGTTGATGTTAAAAACGAATTTGCGCCCAAATACGCGCTTATTAAGGGAAAAGAAAAACTTGTAAAAGAACTTAAAGATAAAGTTGAAGCCAGCGATGCAGTTTATCTTGCAGCCGACCCTGACCGTGAGGGAGAAGCGATTTCCTGGCATCTTGCAACGGTGCTCGGTCTTGACTTAAACAAGAAAAACCGCGTTACTTTTAATGAAATCACAAAAACAGGTATAGCAAACGGTATGGCTAACCCCACAAAGGTTAACATTGACCTTGTTAACGCTCAGCAGGCAAGGCGCGTGCTTGACCGCCTTGTAGGTTACAGGCTCAGCCCCTTTGTTTCGCAGAAAATCAGAAGAGGTCTTTCAGCAGGCAGAGTTCAGAGCGTTGCAGTCAGACTGATTGTTGACCGCGAGGAAGAAATAAAGGCTTTCAAACCCGAGGAATACTGGATTGTTGAAGCAAAACTTGCAACCGCACAGAGAAGGGTGCTTACCGCAACCCTCTATTCCGACGAAAACGGTAAAATAAAGATTACAAACGGCGAGCAGGCGCAGGCTTATCTTGCAAGGCTTGACGGAGCGGATTATGAGGTCAAATCCGTTAAAAAGGGCACAAGAAAGAAGAACCCCGCTCCCCCGTTTATCACCTCAACTCTTCAGCAGGAAGCATCAAGAAAACTCGGTTTTCAGGCTGAAAGAACAATGAGAGCCGCTCAGGAACTCTATGAAGGTGTCAATGTTCAGGGGATGGGCATGACAGGTCTTATCACTTACATGAGAACGGACTCGCTGCGTATTTCAGAAGAGGCAAGAGCAGCCGCTTCAGAGTATATAACAAAAACTTTCGGCAGCGAATATATTCCCGAAAAGCCCGTATATTATAAATCAAGAGCAAATGCTCAGGACGGTCACGAGGCTATCAGACCTTCAATCCCGTCACTTACACCCGAACAGGTGAAATCAAGCCTTTCAAGCGACCAGTACAAACTCTATAATCTTATCTGGAAGCGCTTTATGGCAAGTCTTATGGCAAGTTGTGTTCAGAACACTGTTAAGGCTGAAATTCTTGCTTCAAAGGACAAGAATGAGAAAGAATTCTGCATCTTTACCGCAGCAGGCTATTCCGTTAAGTTTGACGGTTTCACAAAACTCTACGAACTGCCTGAGGAAGATGCCGAAAAAGGCGTTCTGCCCGAAATCAAGGCAGGCGATGCACTCAAACTGCGTGAAATCACGCCCAATCAGCATTTCACTCAGCCTCCTGCACGCTACACAGAAGCATCACTTATCAAGGAACTTGAAGAAAACGGCGTAGGCAGACCCAGCACATATGCAACCATTCTCTCAACAATCATCAAGAAAGATTATGTTCAGAGAAAAGCAAAGCAACTTATTCCCACCGAACTCGGCTGCGCAATAACAGGTCTTCTTAAGGATAAATTCCCCAAGATTGTAAATACAAAGTTTACTGCTCAAATGGAAATAAATCTTGACCGTGTCGGCTGCGGTGAAGAGGATTATGTCAGAATGCTTGACGAATTCTACACCGATTTTGAGAAAACTCTTGATAAAGCCAAAACAGAGATGAAGAATGTCAAGATTCAACTTGAAGAAGATACAACCGATATTCCCTGTGATAAGTGCGGCAGAATGATGGTTATTAAAACGGGCAGATACGGCAGATTCCTTGCTTGCCCCGGTTACCCCGAATGCAAAAACGCAAAGCCCCTTATCGTTAACACGGGCGCAAGATGCCCTGTTTGCGGCGGCGAAATCATTGAGAGAAAGTCAAAGAAAGGTCATGTTTTCTACGGATGCGGCAATTGGCCCAAATGTAATTTCATGAGTTGGGATGCCCCTGCAGGCGAAAACTGCCCTGATTGCGGCAAGGCTCTCTTCAAGAAAAAGACGGGTAAACTTGTTTGTATGACAGAGGGCTGCGGCTATGAAAAGTCGGCTCCCGGAAAGAAAAAGAATAATGAATAAAGTTAAAATAATCGGCGGCGGTTTTGCCGGCGTTGAGGCAGCGTGGCAACTTGCAAACAGAGGCATTGAGGTTGAACTCTATGAAATGAAACCTGTCAGGTTCTCTCCTGCTCATTCAAACGAAGGGCTTGCGGAACTTGTCTGTTCAAATTCGTTTAAGGCAATGCGCCTCGGCTGTGCGGCAGGCATGCTTAAAGCGGAAATGGAACTCATGGGTTCTCTCTGCGTTGAGTGCGCAAAGGAAACGGCAGTGCCTGCAGGCGGTGCACTGGCGGTTGACAGAGATAAATTCTCCGCCCTTGTAACAGAAAAAATTCTTTCGCGTAAAGAAATAACACTTATCAGAGAAGAAGTGACGGAAATTCCCGACGGCATTGTTATAATCGCTGCAGGTCCGCTTGCTTCAGCCGCACTTTCCGAAAAAATAAAGGAACTTTGCGGCGGCAACCTCAGTTTTTTCGATGCTGCGGCACCTATTGTGACGGCGGAGAGCATTGACCTTGAAAATGCATTCATGCAGTCAAGGTATGACAGAGGCGAGCCTGATGACTATATCAACTGCCCGATGAACAAAGAGCAGTATGAGGCGTTCTATGAGGAACTTATAAATGCGGAGAGTGCGCCCGTAAACGAGTTTGATAAGCGCAAAGGTGTTTATGAGGGCTGCATGCCTATTGAAGTTATGGCTTCAAGAGGGCATGACACAATCCGTTTCGGCCCGATGAAGCCTTCAGGTCTGCGTGACCCGAGAACCGGACACAGACCGTGGGCTAACCTTCAACTGCGCAAGGAGAACAAGGCAGGTACGATGTATAACCTTGTCGGCTTCCAGACAAATCTCAGATTTCCGGAGCAAAAAAGAGTTTTCTCAATGATTCCTGCTCTGGCAAATGCGGAGTTTGTGCGCTACGGTGTTATGCACCGCAACACTTTTATTGATTCGCCGCGCCTTTTGGGCAGCGATTTCGGATTTAAAGAAAAAGAAGGTCTGTATTTTGCAGGCCAGATAACCGGAGTAGAGGGATATATGGAGTCCGCTGCTTCGGGAATATTGGCAGGTATTAATGCTGCCAACAGAGTTCTGGGCGAGCAGGTATTTTTACCGAGCGAACTTACCATGACAGGTGCTCTCGCCCGATATATCAGCGACGCAAGCGTCAAGAATTTTCAGCCGATGGGCGCATCGTTCGGTCTTTTGCCGCCCCTTGATGAAAAAATCAAAGATAAAAAACTCAGGTATGAAACTCTTGCTGAGCGTGGCTTGAAACATCTTAAAAATCAACTTAAAATTGATTAAACAATTTATAAACGGTTCCAAAGACCAAGGAGGAATGTTTTATGGTTGAAAAAGTGATTTCATTGATTTGTGAAGAACTCGGTTATGATGAGGATGCCGTAAACGAGAATACGGAAATCAACGAGTTGCTGGCTGACGGGCATGATATTGAAGAAATTGCCCATATCATTGAGGGCGAATTCTATGCTGATATTGCCGATGAACTCAGTGGCGATATGACGCTTTCCCAGATTGCGGAAATGCTCGAATAAAAAAGAAAGGAAGTTTTGAAATGAGCGATAATCTTGTGCAGTTACAGAAAAACCTCGGATATAGGTTCAAGGATATTTCTCTGCTCAAAACAGCACTCACTCATTCGTCATATGCGAATGAGAAGAATGACGGAACACAGTGCAACGAGAGGCTTGAATTCCTCGGGGATTCTATTCTTGGCTTTGTTTCGGCAAAATATTTTTATGAAAACTTCGATTATCCCGAAGGCGAACTGACAAAGCACAGGGCAGCAAAGGTCTGCGAAAATGCGCTTTGCACTTTTGCCAAAGAACTCGGAATAGGCTCTGCTTTGCTTCTGGGCAAGGGAGAGCAGCGCATGGGCGGCAACGAAAGACCGTCTATCCTTGCGGATGCTTTTGAGGCGGTGCTTGCTGCGGTTTTTCTTGACGGAGGCCTTGAAGAAGCGTCAAAAATTGTTCTGCGCTTTATCCCCCGTGAAGATGAGTTTGAAAGAATAAGGGATTATAAAACAGTTTTGCAGGAGGTTGTTCAGCGCAACCGTGAGGAACATGTTGAATATGTTCTTATTGATTCCGTCGGACCTGACCATGCAAAAACTTTTACCGTTGAAGTGCATCTGAACAGCAATGTTATCGGCAGAGGCGTAGGCAAAAGCAAAAAACTTGCTGAGCAGCAGGCTGCAAAGGAAGCACTTGAACTTATGGGTATAAAATGAAGCATATAAACGTTGCGCTTTTTGTGGTGCATAAGGGCTGCCCTCATATGTGTTCATTCTGCAATCAGAGGAGCATCTCGGGCAGCAGCAAGGATATAACGGCAGCCGATGTTCATGCAGCAGTGAAAACGGCAATTGAAACTCTTTCCGAAAGCGAAGCGGCAGGCGGAGAAATTGCATTTTTCGGCGGCAGTTTCACAATGGTTGATCATGATTACATGCTCTCGCTTCTTGAGGCGGCGTATGAATATGTCGGCAAAGGGATATTCAAAGGCATAAGAATATCCACCAGACCCGACGGGATAAACCGAAAAATCTGCGATATTCTTAAAAAATACGGAGTAACCGCCGTCGAACTCGGTGCGCAGAGTCTTGATGACAGGGTGCTTGAACTCAACGAAAGAGGGCATACAGCAAAGCAGGTGTGCGATGCCTGCAAAATGCTCAAAGAGTATGGCTTTGAACTCGGCTTGCAGATGATGACGGGTCTTTACGGCTCGCAGGATGCGGACAGCATTGAAACTGCCGAAAAAATAATTGCACTTGCGCCTGAAACGGTCAGAATTTATCCGACTGTTGTTATAAAAGGCACAAAACTTCATGAACTCATGCAAAGCGGTGCGTTTGAGCCAAAAGGTATACCTGAAACGGTTGACCTTTGTGCAAGGCTAATTCCGATGTTTGAGAATGCAGGAATAAAGGTTATCAGAGTGGGTCTGCACTCGGGCGGCGGAGTTGATGAAACATACGCAGGAGGAGCATATCACCCTGCGCTGCGTGAACTCTGTGAGGGCAGAATTTATTATAACAATGCTTTCGGCAAACTTGAAAAACTTCCGCAGGGAAGTTATATTCTCAATGTTTCTCCGAAAGAAATTTCAAAAATGACAGGGCAGAAGAAAGAAAATCTTATCAGACTTCGTGAAAAAGGTTATTCCTGCACGGTTAAGGGCACGGAGGGTCTTTTAAAATACGAGGTTGAAATACATAAAGGTTAGGTATTCAGATGATATTAAAATCGCTTGAAATGCAGGGCTTCAAATCCTTCCCCGATAAGACTGTGCTTGAATTCGGCAAAGGCATTACCGCAGTTGTCGGTCCCAACGGCTCGGGCAAGAGTAATATCTCCGATGCCGTGCGCTGGGTATTGGGCGAGCAGTCAACCAAAACACTCCGCGGCGCAAAAATGGAGGACGTTATTTTCGGCGGCACAAGCCAGAGAAAGGCTTTGGGCTATGCCGAGGTTACTCTGCGCCTTGATAATGCAGACAGGGGTCTGAATAACGATAAGGACGATGTTTCCGTAACCCGCCGTTACTACCGCTCGGGTGAGAGTGAATATAAAATCAACGGCGAAGTTTGCCGTCTGAGGGATATCCACGAACTTTTCATGGATACGGGTCTTGGCAGAGACGGTTATTCAATGGTAGGTCAGGGCAGAATTGCCGACCTTGTTTCCGCACGTTCAACTCAGCGCAGAGATATGCTTGAAGAAGCGGCGGGAATCTCTCATTTCCGTTACAGACGAGCCGACGCAAACCGCAGGCTTGATCAGGCGGAGGAAAACCTTGTACGTCTGCGTGATATCCTTGCAGAACTTGAGAGCAGAATAGGACCTCTTAAAATTCAGAGTGAAAAAGCAATGAAATTCCTTGCCCTTGCCGATGAAAAGAAAACTCTTGAAATCGGCTTGTGGCTTCATACAATAGAAAAATCAAAGAACGGTCTGCGTGAGCAGGAGCATAAACTTTCACTTGCTTCATCGCAGTATGAGCAGACGGAGAGCGAACTTGTTGAACTCATTGCGCAGATTGAGCAGGCTATCAGCGAGGGTCAGCAGATAACTCTTGAAATCGAGCGTCTGCGCCAGAGCATTTCCGACAGTGAAGAAGAAGCCGCCGTTATTGACGGTAAAATCGCTGTTGAGAAAAATACAATCGAGCATAACGAGCAGACAATTGAGCGTATTACGGGCGATATGGGCGACAGCGAAACATCAAAGGCTGAAATTGATGCTCAGATTGAGCAGGCGCAGAAAGATACGGCAGAAAAAGAGGCTGTTATCGCTCAGAAAAAAGAGGCTCTCGAAGCGGAACTTAACAGGCTCAGCGAGTTGCTTGGTCAGAACAGCGAAAACGGCGAAAAGGCTAAGGAAATCAACGATAAGATAACCGCTGCTGCGCTTCGCCTTGCCGATATGCGTGTTGAAAAATCAACCGCAGAATCCGCACGCCATGAACTCAGTGCAAGAATTGAAAACATAAATGAGGTAATCGAAACAAGAGGCGGAGTTATCACATCCCTTGAAAATGAAAAATCCGCCGCTCAACTTGAACTTGACAGGCTCAAAGCCGTTGCCGCAGAGCATGAAAATTCGCTTGACGGTTACAGAATGATTATCGGCACAAGAGCAGATAAGGTTGAGCGTTTCCGCAAGGAACTTGAAAACATAAATCTTGATATCTACCAGAAGAACGCAAGAATCAAAATGCTTGATGACCTTGAGAAGAATCTTGACGGTTACGCAGGCAGCGTTCAGAAAGTTATCAAAGAAGCAAAGAGGGGTGCTCTCAGGGGAATACACGGCACTCTTTCTCAACTCATAACTGCCCCTGCCGAATATGCCGTCGCAATTGAAACGGCGCTCGGTGCGGCAATTCAGAATATCGTTACCGACAGCGAAAATACGGCAAAACTTGCCATAAATTTTCTTAAAGAAAACAGAGCAGGCAGAGCGACTTTCCTGCCGCTTACTTCCGTTAAGTCAAGACCTTTCACAGAAAAGGGTCTTGAAAACTGCGAAGGCTTTGTTGATATGGCGGACAGGCTGCTTGAATTTGACAATAAGTATGCCGAAATCATCGGCTCGCTGCTTGCAAGAACAGCGGTTGTTGATAACATTGATAACGGCATTGCAATTGCAAAGAAGTATTCCTACCGTTTCAAGATTGTTACTCTTGACGGCCAGGTGCTCAATGCCGGCGGTTCAATGACGGGCGGATCAAGGGGCTCGGGTGCAGGATTCCTGAGCAGAGCAACCGAGATTGAAAGCCTTAAGGAAAAGGTTGCTGTTCTTGAAAAACAACTTGCTGACAAGCAGGAAACATTCAAAAATCTTTCCGAAGAACTTGCACTTGTTCAGGCGGAACTTGATGCAAGCGAAGCGGAACTCATAAAGGCACAGGAGGATATTATCCGTGCCGAAAGCGCCCTGAATCTTATCAAGGACAGATATGCCGCCGCAAAAGGTCATATTGATGAACTTGAAGCAGAAAAAGAGAGGGCTGCGGCAAGAATTGCCGAGGCTGAGGATGCCGAAAAGAAAGCGGATGCAGAGATTGCTGCCGTAACGGCTGAGAGCGAAAAACTCAACTCTCAGTTGAACGAACTCAATGCAGAGCGCGAGTCGCTCGACAAACTCCGTGAAAAATCATCTGAGATTCAGAACGGTCTTAATCTTGAAATCGTTGCTTTACGCAAAGATATTGAGGCAAACAATGAAACGGTTGCAGGCTGCATCGAACGCAAGGAAAGTTTCAGCCGCCGTGCAGACCAACTCAGTGAAGAAATTGCGGCAATCAAAGAGAAAAACGAAGAAATTATCGCAAACATATCGGAATTGGAAACACTGGCGGCATCGCTGCGTGAAAATTCCGTAAAGACCAGAGAAAAGATAGAATCTCTTACCGAAAAGAGAACTCAGGGCGAGGCAAGGAGCACTTCGCTGCGCACAAAGGAGCGTGAAATGACCTCCGAGAGAGAAAAACTCGGCGGTGAACTTGCAA
Source organism: Oscillospiraceae bacterium (assembly GCA_015065965.1). Lineage (GTDB taxonomy): Bacteria > Bacillota > Clostridia > Oscillospirales > Acutalibacteraceae > CAG-177. The sequence goes on along the minus strand of SVPH01000021.1, from coordinate 4,610 downwards.
GGCTTGAAGAGCGCAGGGATGCAATGCAGAGAGAACTTGAAACCGCTCAGAACAAACTCTATGACGAGTATCAACTCTCATTGCGTGAAGCGGCAGAGATGAACATTGTGCTTGACGATATTCCCAAGGCACAGCGCACTTTGCAGGAAATCAAAAATAAAATCAGAGCCCTCGGCAGCGTAAATGTGGGAGCGGTTGAGGAATACAAAGAAGTATCCGAACGCTACGAATACATGAGTACCCAGATTGGCGATATAGAAAAAGCTCGCGAGGAACTTATCAAACTTATTGAAGAACTCACCGGCAAAATGGCTGAGCGCTTCAGAGAGCAGTTCAGGCGCATAAATAATCATTTCGGTGAAACATTCAAAGATTTGTTTGACGGCGGTAAAGCGGAACTTGTGCTTGATGATCCGCAGGATGTTCTTGAATGTAACATCAACATCAGGGTTCAGCCGCCCGGCAAGAATGTTCAGAATATCGACCTGCTTTCAGGCGGTGAAAAGGGTCTTGCTGCAATCGCGCTTCTTTTTGCGATTCTTAAGGTTACACCTGCGCCGTTCTGCATTTTTGACGAGGTTGAGGCTGCGCTTGACGATGTTAACGTAAGCCGCTACGCATCTTATGTAAGAGAAATGACGGGCAGCACGCAGTTCATTCTTATTACCCACAGACGAGGTACAATGGAAGAAGCGGATATGCTCTACGGCGTAACCATGCAGGAAAAGGGTGTTTCAAAACTGCTTGAACTCAAAACGGCTGAAATGGCAAAAAAACTCGGTCTTGAATAATTTTTGCCGTACAATGTTACAAATATGCCTGATTTAAGGGCTGTTTGTATCTTGATTAAATTTTTTTGTTATGCTATAATTAAGTGTAAATTATTTCTAAGCGGAAATTCCGCTTAAAAAAGGGAGGATATAAAATGTCAAACCACGGTATTATTACTTACCCCGATGCGCAAAAAGTTCAGAAACAACTCGATGAACTTATCAAAAAGCCCATCTATTCAATCAGCCCCGAGGCTCTTAAGAATTACGAAGAAGAATACTTCGATAAGAAGTGCGCAAAATCAAAGGTTATGATTGAAGAAGCAAAGCAGGTTATCCCCGGCGGCGTTCAGCACAACCTTGCTTTCAACTATCCGTTCCCCCTCGTTTTCACAAAGGCAGAGGGCGCATATCTTTATGATATCGACGGAAACAAGTATTATGACTTCCTTCAGGCAGGCGGTCCCACAGTTCTGGGCAGCAATCCTCCCGCAGTTCGTGAAAAGGTTATCGAACTTCTCAACACCTGCGGTCCTTCAACAGGTCTTTTCCATGAGTATGAATATAAACTCGGCAAGAAGATTTCGGAACTCATTCCCAGTGTTGATATGTTCCGTATGCTTGGTTCAGGTACAGAGGCTTGTATGACAGCAATCCGTGTTGCTCGTCTTGCAACAGGTAAGAAGAAGATTCTTAAAATGGGCGGTGCATACCACGGCTGGTCAGATCAGTTGGGTTACGGTATCCGTGTTCCCGGTTCAAAGTTCACACAGGCAACAGGTGTTCCCCTGTTCTGCTTCAGAGATACAGAAGAATTCTTCCCCGGCGACCTCAATGACCTTGAAAGAAAACTCAAGGCAAACAGACTCAAGGGCGGCACAGCAGCAGTTATGCTTGAGCCCGTTGGTCCCGAAAGCGGTACAAGACCCGTTGACAAGAACTTCTGCAAGGGCGTTGAGGCTCTCTGCCGCAAGTACGGCGCTCTCCTCATCTTTGACGAAGTTGTTACAGCATTCCGCGTAAGCATGAGCGGTGCTCAGGGTTACTTCGGCGTTTCACCTGACCTCACAGTATTCGGTAAGGTTATGGCAGGCGGTTATCCCGGCGCAGGCGGTCTCGGCGGTAAGAAGGAATACATGAAGCACCTCGGCGCAGGTCTTGACGATACAGGTAAGAAGATTAAGAAGGCATTCTGCGGCGGTACAATGTCCGCTAACCCCCTCAGTTGCGTTGCAGGTTACACAATGCTTGAGGAAATGGAAAAGGCTGATGCTTGCTATAAGGCTGCCCTTATGGGTGACAGACTCACAGCAGGTCTTCAGGAAATCATCAAGAAGAGAAATCTTCCCTTCGTTGCATTCAACCAGGGCTCAATCTGCCATCTTGAAACAGTAGGTACTCTTAACTTCTCCATCAACTGGAAGAAGCCTTGGGGCATTCCTGCAGTTCTTGATGCAACATCTGCCCGTAAGAAGGAAATGACTCACATGGGCGCTGCATACATGGCAGAGGGTCTTGTAACTCTCGCAGGCAGCCGTCTTTACACAAGTGCAGCATATACCGAAGAAATGATTGACGATGCAGTTGCAAGATTCGACAAAGTATTCGAGAATATCGTTTGCCTTGAGAAATAATCAGATTATAGTTTGCTGGCTGTCGCAAACGCTTGCGACAGTCGCTTACTCTATCCGAAAGGAAAATAACTATGGATGTTTTAACCGCTAAAAAGTTAGTTATTGAAGCAGGCGAAAGACTTGTTGAAACAGGTCTTATTGCAAGAACATGGGGTAACGTAAGTTGCCGTGTTGACGATAAAACTTTTGTTATAACTCCCAGCGGAAAGCCTTATATCGGTCTTACTCCCGATGATATTGTTGAGGTTGCAATCAACACTCTTGAATGGGGCGGCAATGTTAAGCCCTCGTCTGAAAAAGGCATTCACGCTGAAGTTTACAAGGAGTTTCCTGAGGCTAATTTTGTTATCCACACTCACCAGAAGGTTGCTTCCGCAATCAGTGCAATCTCAGGCGGAATCGAAAAGGTTGTGGGCGATGCAGGTAAACTTATCGGAGGCAGAATCTATCTGGGTTCATACGGTCTGCCGGGCACAAAGAAACTCAAAAAGGGAGTTACAAAGGCTTTGCGCCTGAGTCCTTCAAAGGCTGTTATTATGGCTCACCACGGTGCGCTTTGCTTCGGCAAGGACAGCGAAGAGGCTTTCCAGGTTGCAAATTCTCTTGAGCAGGTATGTACAAAGCATATTCTTGACTCTGCAAAAGATAAACTCGGCATAAAATCAGACAATCTTGACGGTTTCTGCACAGAAATGGCAGATAAACTCACAAAATCTCAAAAAACGGTTGAAATTGACCCTTCTTTGGTGTATAATAGCGTATGCAACAGAGACAGCGGAGAAATCGTTTTCACCAATAAGGGTGACGGTTCCGAGATGACAATGGAACTTAACGGTGCATCGGCGGCTATCGGCGAATTTGCAGAGGTTGCGATTGCACATAAGGACATTTATCTTGCATATCCCACATTTAATAATATAATACATAACACATCAAGCGAAGTTGTGGCTGTTTCAAGACTTGGCAAAACAATGAAGCCTCTGATTGATGACTTTGCTCAGATTTGCGGTCCTACCGTTAAGTGCGCATCCCCTAACAAGTGCGTTAAAGCACTTAAGAGAAAAAATGCAGTGCTTATCAAGGATATGGGCGCTCTGTGCTGCGGCTCTAACGAGGGCGATGCACAGGCAGTTGACATGATTATGAGCAAGAGCAGCCTTGCCCTGCTTACCTCAAAGGTTTTCGGCAAGGAAAAGGCAATCAATCCCGTTGAAGCCTGGCTTATGAGAATTGTTTATCTCACCAAGTATTCAAAGAAGGCTTCAGAATAATTAATTTGACCACTACCATCTTTTGTCCCCCCCGTTTTATACGAGAAAAATCCGAGGCTGTTGGCCTCGGTTTTTTCTTTATACAAACAAATAGCCCTCTGTACCGAAAAGATACAGAGGGCTAAATCCATTATTCTGCTATTCTGTGTCCGTCCTTGAATTTAACTTTGCCGAGGAATGGAATTTTGATGAAACCGTCAAATTCATCGCCGTCAAAAGTGATGGTCAGTTCAATGTCCTTGTCGGGGAGAAGGCTGGTCTGAACTACCGCATTAATAGTATCATCGTCTTCTTCAAGTTTTTTTACTATTATTTCGGGAACTGTAATTCCGGGAACATCAAGTTCAAAGCCGTATTTGCCGTTATCATCAAAAACATTAATTTTTGCTTCGCCTGAAAAAAACATCGTATTTACATTGCAAGCCCATTTGCCTAAACCGATCATAACTATGATCTCCTTTCGTTTTGTAAATTAATTTTAGCATAAATTACAAATATTAGCAAGTTGTTTATGAAAAATTAAAATTTGTACGGTTTGTCAAAAAAATAAATTTCTGTATTTTGGGCTGTTTTTAGGCATGACCACACCATATAGTGGCAATGCATATATAATATATATACATTTTATATATGTGTTTTTGCGGCGTTTATCATTTCATCGCAGTAAAGCGCCAAAACCCTTGATACGCTTAGGTTTTCGGCTCAAAAAAAGTTAAAAAAATCTCGAAAAAAGTATTGACACTGAAAATATATTATGTTATTATATCCAAGCACGGGTTCTGGACAAAGGGGCAACTATGCCCGAAAATCTTCAGAAACCATGCTGATATGCGTTGATGCAGGAGGTGGCCGCTCACCGAAGCGGGAAATTTCTGCGGAGTATGTCCGATTTTAAACCGGGCGAATTGTGTCCTTGCGAAAGGTCTGCCGTTCCC
>SVPH01000048.1 GCA_015065965.1 Oscillospiraceae bacterium | reverse complement strand
ATACCGATTCTCTTGTTAACAACTTCGAACATAAACGGATTGGCTGTGCCGAACTTGTTGTCCATTATTTCTTTCATATTGAAATAATAAACCCTCTGGTCTTTGCCTGTATCGCCGCCGTATGTAAATCTCTTGCCGACAGTTCTAAAGGTCTCCTTTATTGTGTCGCCGAGCTTACCTGTAAAGATTGAAGGCTCTGTTGAAGAATCATAGGTAAATTCCCCCGGCTCTGCACAGACCTCAACAATCTTACCCTGCTCGACGATAATCATACACTGTCCGTCTGCAACAGCAATACCCGAGCCGTTTGAAATTACATTGTCGCTGCCTTTGGTGTTAGAAGAGCGTCCGCCTACACGCTTCTGTCCTTTCACCATAAGCACGTCATTTTCAAGTGATTCGCAGTAGAAAAATTCTTTCCACTGGTCTGCGAGTACACCGCCGAGTGCTCCGATTCCTGCTTTAATAAGTCCCATATCATATTTCTCCTTTCGGATTTAAATTTATACTATGTAATTTTATTGTATTTTCTTTTATATATAAAAATAAGTAGCCCCGAAGGCTACTTCCTTAAAAAAAGGGCTACCTTTAGGGCTACCGTGTAAAAAACAGCATTTTAAATTTGTGCAACTTTACAAAAAACACCGATGCATTCCGTTGTTTGACACTACGGACATAATATGATAAAATAATAAATAATCGAAATAAAGGAGGGATAATATGTCAAGCATTTACGGTTTAGCAATGGCTGTTTCGCTGCTTATGATTGGCGTTAACTATTATGTTGACCGTAAACACGACAAGTGGCTGCTTTTGTTGTTTGTTTCCGTTGCCGTTTGCGACTTCGGCTATTTTTTATTATCCCTTTCAAAAACGCTCGATGTAGCACTGTGGGCAAACAGAATTGCATATCTCGGTAACGTTTTTCTTCCGTTTTCGCTTCTGATGATGATAATGACTCTGTCACGGTTTACTTATCCTAAATGGTTACCGAAAGTTCTTGTCGCAGTAAATACGGTTATGCTGTTAATCGCCGCAAGCGGCGGATTTTTGCCGATATATTATAAGGATGTGTCGCTTGGATTTGTCGATGGCTATCCCGTGCTGAGTAAAGAATACGGTCCGCTTCATCCTGTTTATAAGGTTTTCCTTTTTGCGTATTTTGCTGCAATGGTTGCGGTTATTGCATATACCGCAGTCAAGAAAACCGTTGTTTCAAGCAAACACACCGTATTTCTTGCGTTTGTTGTAATCGGAAACATCGCAATCTGGCTTGTTGAAAATATGATTCATTCAAGCTTTGAGTTCCTTTCGATTTCATATATCGTAACCGAAGGAATGATACTTTTCCTCTATTCAATTTTGCAGGATTACGGAATAACCGACACGCCCAAGGAAGTTGTTGCGGTAACCGAACAGAACACAGAAACGGTTGAAACAATCAAAGCGTTCACTGGCGAACAGATTGAATGCATTATGAAAAACTGGAGTGCGATATATACTCTTTCTCAAAGGGAAAAAGAGGTGCTGCGCTTCCTACTCGAAAACAAAAAACGCAAGGTTATTGCCGATACGCTTTTCGTAACCGAAAGCACAATCAAAAAACATACTGCAGCAATATACCGCAAGCTCGAAACCGCAAACAGAGCAGAGCTTTTTGAAAAAGCAAAAGAATATTCCGTACAAAATTAATGTAAGGTATTTATTACGAGAACTATATTTTCATAAAGTTCTTGACAAACAAATGTTCTATATGGTATAGTAAGTTAAATTTAGAATTGACAATTAAATAACGATGTGATTTATTGCGGATACGAATCCGCCTAAGGCTAGCGATATGCTAAGAGAAAAATATCGCACCCCTCACCTTTGTTGATACTGTACGTGGCGGATGCCTCCGGTGATGCGGGATTAGAAAACAGTATGCCTTTGAGATTTTTAAATTTCAAAGCCGTTACATAAGACATCATTTGCAAAAGCGAGAGCTATGCTCCCGCCGATTGATGCTGTCTGTGTGACGGCTTTTTTGTTTTGCTCAAATTTAATTATGAACTGTAAAAAATGCAGAAATCAATTTGGAGAGCATTTGATTTAACGCTGCATCGTTTCAAAAATTTCTGTCGGATGAAACTATATTTTTACAGTTGTTCACCTATGAATAATCTTTCAAAAAGCCGCCTTTTGAAAAATATTTTTTTAGAAAGGAGGTTTATGTTTTGAAAACAGGTCTGAAGAAATCTCAAAAGACAACGGAGATATTTTTTGATGAAGCAAGTCCGATTATTACGGTGTCGACCTACAACACGGATTAAAAAAATCGTCTGTCGGCATATTCAGAAAAGCATCCCGACTTGTGCAAGTTGGTTGACGACTCCGAAGACGGAAGACTGATGTTTGAGATTGAGAAAGGAAGATTTTGTTTCAGACTCACAGAGCCTTACAGCATTGTGAAGGTTTACAGCATTTTATTGAACGTGCAAAAAGAATAACCCGACTGACAGAGCTTACACCGGAGATAGTTCACGAGTTCGTTGAAAGAATTGTTGTGTCAAAGCCCAAGAAGATTAACGGCAAACGGCATCAGACAATAGACATCTACTATCACGGTGCAGGAATAATCAAGATGCTCTCTGCCGAAGAAATGGAAGAAGCGTACCAACAGCATATTTCAAAACAACATAAAGCAAAAACGGCATAGCCGTAGCTATACCGTTCTCAAAAAACATTATTTAAATTTACTACAAGAGCCACCTTGGGGTAACTTCCTTATGGATGGTACCCCAAGCGGATGCTCCTTTTATTATTACATTATTTATAGTATTCAACAGCGGATTCAAAGAGTTTGAGGTCAAACTCACCGGGAACGTTCTTATAGAGTCCGGGAGCGGTTCTTTCCGAGTGACCCATCTTGCCGAGAACTCTGCCGTCGGGCGATACAATGCCTTCGATAGCGAAATCGGAGTTGTTGGGGTTGAAGGCGATATCGTTTGTTGCGTTGCCGTCAAAGTCAACATACTGGGTGATAATCTGACCGTTTGCAGCAAGTTTTCTGATAAGAGCCTCGTCTGCAATGAAGCGGCCTTCACCGTGTGAGATGGGAACGGTGTAAATCTCGCCCTGCTTTGCCTTTGAGAGCCAGGGTGAATTATTGGAAACAAGTTTTGTTCTGACAAGTTTGGACTGGTGTCTGCCGATTGTGTTGTATGTGAGGGTCGGGCATGTTTCATCAGTGTCAATAATCTTGCCGTAGGGAACAAGACCGAGTTTGATAAGAGCCTGGAAGCCGTTGCAGATACCGAGCATAAGACCGTCACGCTTTTCAAGGAGTTCTGTTACAGCCTGCTTGATTTCAGCATTGCGGAAGAATGCCGTGATGAATTTACCTGAGCCGTCGGGTTCGTCACCGCCTGAGAAGCCGCCGGGAACAAAGATAATCTGGCTTTCCGAAACCTTCTTTGCGAAATCCTCAACAGATTTTGCAATGCTTGCTGCGGAAAGGTTGTTGATAACAAAGATTTCTGTTTCAGCGCCTGCTCTCTCGGCATGTTTTGCGGAGTCATATTCGCAGTTTGTGCCGGGGAATACAGGGATAAGAACCTTGGGCTTTGCGGTTCTGATTGCGGGTTTTGCAAAGGTTGTTGCCTTATAATCAAAGGTTTCAATTTTCTTTTCAGGCATTACGATGTTGCATGAATAGATATCTTCAAGTTTATTTTCATAAACAGGAAGAAGATTTGCAAAATCAACGCTTTCATCACCGAGGGTGATAGCGGTCTTATCGGTTGTGTAGCCGAGGAGAGTGCCGCAGTCTGTATCATCTGTAAGTTCGATGATGAATGAGCCGTATGAATAGCCGAAGATATCTTTGAGTGAAACATCCGCAAAATCAAAGCCGATGCCGTTACCCATAGCCATCTTAAGAACTGCTTCCGCTGCACCGCCCATGCCGGGGGTATAGATTGCGGCTGCCTTGCCTGCGGTTACGAGAGAATAAACCTCATCGTAAATCTTAAGAAGTGAAGCGGTATCGGGCAGGTTGTCAGCATTGTATTCGGGTTTGAGCATAACAACTTTTCTGCCTGCTGCCTTGAATTCGGGTGAAACGATATTCTTGATGTTTTCGGTTGTTACTGCAAATGAAACAAGGGTAGGAGGAACATCAATATCCTCAAATGAGCCGCTCATTGAGTCCTTGCCGCCGATAGCAGCAATCTTGAGTTCCATCTGAGCCTTGAATGCGCCGAGGAGGGCAGCAAGGGGCTTGCCCCAGCGTTTGCCGTCTTTGAGAGGTTTCTCAAAGTATTCCTGGAATGTGAGATAAACTTCGTTAAAGTCTGCACCTGCTGCAATGAGTTTTGAAACAGATTCAATAACTGCGAGATATGCGCCGTGGAAGGGACTCTTCTCGGTAATAAAGGGGTTGTAGCCCCATGACATGAGCGAGCAGGTTTCCGTATCTGCCTTTTCAACGGAGATTTTGTGAACCATTGCCTGAATGGGAGTAAGTTGGTTCTTGCCGCCGAAGGGCATGAGAACGGTGTTTGCGCCGATGGTTGAGTCAAAACGCTCTGAAAGACCTCTCTTTGAGCAGATGTTAAGGTCGCCTGCAAGAGCGGTATACATATCGGTAAATGAACCGTTGATTTCTTTTTCGTAATTTTCAATCTTTGCGGGAGCAATGTCAATGTGTTTTTCAGCACCGTTTGAGTTGAGGAATTCACGGCTGATGTTACAGATTGCCTTGCCGTTCCAGTACATTACAAGATAGGGCTTTTCCTTAACTGTTGCAACGATTGTTGCCTCAAGGTTCTCGCTTGTTGCAAGTTCGCAGAAACGCTCTGCATCCTTTGCTTCAACAACAACAGCCATTCTTTCCTGGCTTTCTGAAATAGCAAGTTCTGTGCCGTCAAGACCCTCATATTTTTTGGGGACTGCGTTGAGGTTGATTTCAAGACCGTCTGCAAGTTCGCCGATGGCAACTGAAACGCCGCCTGCACCGAAGTCGTTGCAGCGCTTGATGAGGAGAGATGCCTCTTTATTTCTGAACAGACGCTGGAGTTTTCTCTCTTCGGGTGCGTTACCCTTCTGAACTTCTGCGCCGCAGTTTTCAAGTGACTTAAGGTTATGTGACTTTGAAGAACCTGTTGCACCGCCGCAGCCGTCACGGCCTGTTCTGCCGCCGAGAAGGATAACAACATCTCCGTCTTCGGGGCGCTCACGGCGAACATTCTCTTCGGGAGCAGCAGCAATAACTGCGCCGATTTCCATACGCTTTGCAACATAGCCGGGGTGATAGAGTTCATCAACAATACCTGTTGCAAGACCTATCTGGTTACCGTATGAACTGTAGCCTGCGGCAGCGGTTGTAACGATTTTTCTCTGGGGGAGTTTGCCCTCAATCGTTTCGCTTACGGGTACTGTGGGATCGCCTGCGCCTGTTACACGCATTGCGGCGTAAACATAACTTCTGCCTGAAAGGGGATCGCGGATTGCGCCGCCGATGCAGGTAGCAGCACCGCCGAAGGGCTCAATTTCTGTGGGATGGTTATGGGTTTCGTTCTTGAAGAGAAGAAGCCATTTCTCTGTCTTGCCGCCGATTTCAACGTCAACCTTAACTGTGCAAGCGTTGATTTCTTCGCTCTCGTCAAGTTTAGGAAGAAGACCCTGTGACTTAAGGTATCTGCAAGCGATTGTGCCGATATCCATAAGGTTAACGGGCTTTGTTCTGTTGCAAGCCTTTCTTGCGGCAAGGTATTCGTCATAGGTTTTCTGAAGAAGTTCATCTTCAAACTGAACGGAATCAATGTTTGTGTTGAATGTTGTGTGGCGGCAGTGGTCTGACCAATATGTATCAATCATCTTGATTTCGGTGATTGTGGGGTCTCTCTGCTCGCTGATAAAATATTTCTGGCAGAACTTGATATCGTCAAGGTCCATTGCAAGGCCGTAGTCAGCAACAAACTGAGCAAGTTCTGCTTCTGAAAGACCGATAAAGCCGTCAAGAGTCTTAACGGTTTCGGGGATATCATATTCGGTAACGAGGGTTTCATATTCCTCGAGTGAAGCCTCTCTTGCTTCAACGGGGTTGATAACGTACTTCTTAATCTGAGCAAGTTCGTCATCACTGATATTTCCGTAAAGGCAATAAACCTTTGCGCTCCTTACGAGCGGTCTTTCGCCCTTTGAGATAATCTGAATGCATTCTGCGCAGGAATTTGCTCTCTGGTCAAACTGACCGGGGAGGAATTCAACGGCAAAAAGTCTGTCGCATTCAAGGTTGGGTGTTTCCGTAATATCATCAAGTTGAGGCTCTGAAAGAACGGTGTTCTTTGAGTAATCAAAGAGATCTTTCTCGATTTTTTCAAGGTCATAGCGGTTGAGAATTCTGAGATTCTCAAGGCTTGAAATACCTAAAAGGGAAACAAGTTCGTTTTTGAGCGAACGGGCTTCGTTATCAAGTCCCTTTTTCTTTTCAACATATGCTCTGTATACCATAATATATCAAACCTCCAAGGCTTTTTTGCCGATATCGTGTCTGTAAAAAGCGTTTTCAAAATTTACCGTTTTAACGGTTTCATATGCCTTTGCGATTGCATCTGCAAGAGTATCTGCGGTTTCTGTTACGCCGAGAACTCTGCCGCCTGCTGTGAGCAGTTTGCCGTCAGCAAGTTTTGCGCCTGCAATATAAATGTTTTTATCGGCAGGCATGGTGATTTCAAATCCGCTGTCATATTTCTGAGGATAGCCGTCTGATGCCATAACAACGCAGCAAGCCGATTTTTCGCTGAATTTAACTTCGGTTTCGCTGAGTGTGCCTGCAGCAACGCTCTTCATGATTTCAAAAAGGTCACTTTCAAGCAGAGGAAGCACAACCTGAGTTTCAGGGTCACCGAAACGGCAGTTATATTCGATAACTTTGGGGCCGTTTTTTGTTATCATAAGTCCGAAGTAAAGGCAGCCTTTGAATGTTCTGCCTTCTGCATTCATTGCGTTGACTGTGGGCAGGAAGATTTCCTGCATGCATCTTTCAGCAACTTCC
>SVPH01000020.1 GCA_015065965.1 Oscillospiraceae bacterium | reverse complement strand
TTAATCCAACAATTAATACTGCAACCGCAACCAATGTAATCTTTTCCGAATCTCCCAGCAGACTTACTATTCCGCTGAGCAAAAGTGCCGTTGAGATAACAAACATAGCTTTTCCGAAAGATTTTCCGTATGCGGATTTATCGGTAACGTTTGTTTGATGATAATCATGAATCAAATTGGTTTTTCCCCGATATATTGCAACACCAATCACACCAAAAAGTGTCGCTGTCAAAAACATAATTATCGAATATGTAATCATAATGTTACCTCGTCAAATTCTTATTTGTCGCTCTAATCATACCACAGTAAAGAGAAAATTTCCACCGTGATTTTTGTACCGCTTACTTGGATTTGTTATAAAATTTTTCTCCAACCTTAGGAACATTTTGACTTCTTTATGTCGTATATGGTTGGAGGGCAAAATCATTATCAGAAAAGAAAGGAGAATTTAATATACAACCTTTTGGCAAGAGATTAATTGCCGCAGAACGAGTTTTTGCCGTTTTGAGTTGAATAATCAGCAACAATATGTTAAAATACAAAAAACAGCAAGGGAGTCATGAAATGGGTGCGATGCTTATCGGCATGATAACAGGCGGTATTGCGTGGATTTGCTTTATCATTATGAACCTGTTATTAACCGCCATAATTTCGATTGATGCATATCGCCATAAAATGAAGACTGTCCTTTGGGCAGTCATGGTACTGCTGTTCAGTTTCTATGCTGTGCCTGTTTATATAATTGTAAGAATAAAAATTGCTTGTTTGAAATGCAGTTCATGCGGAACAAAGGTTAAAAATAACAATTCCTTTTGCTCTGTATGCGGAAATGCCGTTAAAAAAATTGATGACGGCGCAATCGCCAAGAAGGTTGTACTGTATGTTCTTGCTGCATATGCAGTTTTCATTGTTCTTGGTATGACTTACATCGTAATTGTATCTGTGTTGAATCCTTAAACAAACGGAGAGATAATATGTCAGACACTGTTTATAAAGAAATTCGTAAAAATCACGACTTAACAAGGGATGATGTTTGCGACAAAGCATCTCTTATGAATATGCCCATTCAGCCCGAGCGCCTTGAAAGAATTGAAAACGGCAAATTCCCGATAACTCCCGATGAGGTAATGCTGCTTGCCGAAATCTACGGCGAGCCGACTCTTTGCAACCATTATTGTTCAAAGGAATGTCCCATCGGCGAAAAATATGTGCCGGAAGTCAAGGTAAAAGACCTCGCACAGATTGTGCTCGAAATGCTTTCATCTCTCAACTCGATGAAAAAGAGCCAGGAAAGGCTCATTGAAATCACCGCAGACGGCATGATTGATGACGATGAAATCAAGGATTTTGTTTTCATCCAAAAGGAACTTGAAAGAATATCAATCACGGTTGAAGCCCTGCAGTTATGGGTTGAACAGATGCTTGCAGACAAGAAAATCAATATTGAAAAATACAACCAAATCAAAGGTGAATAAGAAATTACGGTGTCCGGAATCGAATCGGGCACCGTTTTTTGCATTTATTGTGAAAAAACAGGGTGTGATTTTCGCACAAAGTGTCATTCAGTTTTTTGTTGCATAGAGTTATCATATAGGCAAAAGAAAAAACAAGGAGTGATTACATTGTTAGAAATAATTTTTACGATTCTTGCAGTATGGCTTTTCTTTAAGGCAATCGGGTTGGCATTTAAAATAACCTGGGGTGCGGCTAAAATCGTTGCAACTGTACTGCTTGCAATCGCAGTCCCCGTATTTATCTTGCTTGCAATTTTCACAGGCGGATTCCTGCTGCTCATACCCATTGCATTAATTGCAGGTGCAGCAGGATTGCTGAAGGCGTGCAGTTAAACTTTGCAGGCATATTGATTTACGGTATTGTTCGTGATAAAATCAAGAAAAGGAGTTGACAGTATGAAAAAGTCAAACACTAAAAAAATTAAAATTCTTCCGTGGGTTGTCGGTATTCTTACAGGTCTGATAATAATCGGAATAGGATTGTTTGTTTCCTGCACAGCAATTAACATTCACAACCACGTTTTCTGGGTTATCGTTATTCTTGCGTTGACTTTCTCAATTTATTTCGGAAGATTAGCAAACGGCTGCAGGGACTTTGAATGGGTAACCTTTTCAAAAAATGTCGGTTCAAAGGGCCGCACAAAAAAATATACAAAATTCAATTTCACTGTTCTTCCCTACATTCTGCCTATCGCTCTGTGCGTTATTCTTATAGGTGCAGGCGTTGCCGGCAGCACAATGTTCAACGCAACCTCTTATGCAAAGATTTTGAAAGTTGACGATTCGGATTTTGCATCCGATTTATCAGAGTCTGTCGGAACAGACTCCATTGCTCTTATGGATACGGCATCTGCGCGAATGCTCGGTGACCGTGAAATAGGCGCTCTTTCTGATGTTGTCAGCCAGTTTGATGTTTCAAACGATTACATGCAAATTGACTATAACGGAAAGCCCATAAAGGTTTCCGCTCTTGAATATGCAGATTTTTTTAAATGGATAAATAATAGAAACTCCGGTGTAAAGGGGTATGTTACCGTTGACCCTGTTTCAATGTCGGCTTCATTTGAAAAATCTGAGGGAATGAAATATATTCCCTCGGCACATCTTATGGAAAACGCCAAAAGACACATCTGGTTTAAATATCCGACATTGATGACCGAAAACCTTCATTTTGAAATCGACGAAAACGGAAAGCCTTATTATGTTGCATCTATCGTTGAAAAAACAATTTCTCTCTTTGGCGGAAAAACCGTCAGCGGTTGTATCGTACTTGACCCTGTATCGGGCGAAACCGTCAGATATGATGTTGCGGATATTCCGAGATGGATTGATGTTGTATTCTACGGCGACCTTATCTGCGAGCAGTATAATTGGTACGGAATGTATCAGAACGGATATATGAACAGCCTGTTTACCAAAAAGGGCTGCAAGCAGGTTACAACATACAGTTCCGAAGATGATTCCTCAGATGAAAAGCCTGTTTCCGATTACGGTTATATTGCCAAAGACGGCGATATATGGATATATACCGGCGTAACTTCGGTTAACGGCGACAGTTCAAACATAGGCTTCCTCCTTGCCAACGAAAGAACGGGCGAAAGCCGCTACTATGCGATTGCAGGTGCCGATGAAAAATCCGCAATGGCAGCCGCAGAGGGTGAGGTTCAGGAAAAAGGCTATCAGGCATCGTTCCCCTCTTTGATTAACGTTGATGGAAATCCCACATATATTATGGTGCTTAAGGATTCCGGCGGACTTGTAAAACTTTATGCCGCAGTCAATGTTGAACAGTACAATATCGTAACAACTGCTGCAACTCAGGCGGAATGCATTGCAAAATACAAATCAATGCTCGGCATAAGCGAAATTCAGACTCCGACAGATAAAATAAATAGTGTTACCGCTACAATTGCTTCCGTAAAATATATTGACATTGACGGAAACACCTATATTTACCTTATTGATACTGAAAACAATATCTTTAAAGCAAAAGCATCGGAGCATGAGAATATGCTGCTCCTTGAAGCAGGCGATACGGTTGAACTTTCCTGCTCAGGTTCAAAAATTTTATCATGCAAACAGAGTACAGGCTGAAGCCGTCAAACCGCGTCTGGCTGTAGGTCATCAAAACAAAATGCTCGAAATCCTTTTCGGATTTCGAGCATTTTTAATACAGTTATATGCCGGAACATTTTTCTCAGAGTTTAATGCGAAAGAAAATCTTTGCCGTTTATCACTTTGACATATAGCAATGCTCTGCATATGCCGCACCGTCGGAGTCAAGTGATATCACAGTTCCGCCGATAAGACCGTCGGTATAATAAGCACCGTATCCGGTTTTAAGTGTATAGTTGAGTCTGATGCCCTCGTAATAAATCTGGAAATTATTTGAGTGATCGTGACCTGCAAATATATTTTTTGTGCTTCCGAGTTCTTTGCAAACACCAAAGAAACCATTATTAACAGGCGAGCAGCATACATCTTCGCCGCGAATACCGAGTGCAGCGGGTGCAAGTTCAGGAGAAAGAGTTCCGGTCTCATTGCTGCCGTAGGCTTTTATCCATGCGTCTTTGTATTCATAAACGGGAATGTGTATGAATACCGAACTTTCAACCGTTCTTCCCGAAATTTCGGAAATTCCGTTAACAGCCCACTTGTACCATTCAATCTGATTATCCCAAAGATGGTCATAACCGCTTACTTTTGTGCCGTCTTCAAGAGTAAACTCTGCGCCGTTATGAGTGTCAAGCATGAAAAGTGTATGGATAATTTTTCCTTTTTCGGTAATGTTTATGATATAGTTTCCGTAACCCATGTTTTCGGGGCCAAACTCAAAAAGACAATTTTCAGCCTTGTAGAGAAGATATGCTGCCCAGAATTCATTTATCAGGCACTGACCATCATGGTTGCCCATAACAGGTGCCCACGGAATACCGTAAGAATCAATCTGATTAATAAGTTTGATATAAGCAATTGTGCCCCAAGCATTATCGCCTGTCAGAGTGATAAGGTCCGGCTCGGTTTCCCTGACAAGGTTGTCAATCATTTCTGCTGTTTTCTCACCCTGATCCTCATAAACCAAATCATCTTTAAGTTGTACATCGGCAAGGTTGAGGATAATGAAATCTTCATCGGGGTTCTTTTCGATTTCCGCACAATAATCTGCAGTAAATTTATCCTCTGCCGACCACTCGTCAAAGAAACTGCTTTCGCCGAAATTCACAACAAGCGCTGCTACGGGCGAAAGAATCTGAAACAGTGAAAGAAAAAAGGCTAAAACAAGTTTTACAGTTGCCATATTGCACCTCTGAATACTATTTTTTTTGATTATAAATCCAAAATCCTAAACTGTCAACACACATATCTGCTGAAATAAATTATGATGAAATTTCAGTCTTAAATATTGCCTTGTTTTTTGAAACGAATATTTCTCCGAATAACAAACAACTGAAATCCTTAACGGTTATTTCCTGCGGAGGAACAACGGGATATTCCGCATCGTATGAATCGGAATTATGCTTTGAATTAACCTTGGTAAAAAGATAATTATTTCCTGTTCTGTGAACATAGAAGCCGTCAACTGCTATTCTTTGTGGCAGGTAGCAGGTATAGCCGAAATCATGGTCCTCCGAATTTTCAGCATCAATAATATGGCTTGATATGCCTGTCGGATAGAACTTACAGTTGCGGATAATAAGTTCTCCGTTCCATGTTGAGCCGTAATCTGAGCGGAGAGCAATAAAACTGTCGGATAAAACGGTTGTATTCTCAATCAATGCCGTTCCGCTTCCTATCAGTTTTATTCCGTGATGACCGAGAACAGAGTTTTTAACCGTTGCGTTGAGAACACCCTGATGTGCATCAAATCGCGAAAGTGCGCAGCCGTCATATACAAGATTTTTGCAGTAGTTCGTACCAGCAATTCCCCAATAATCATTATCGGTTATATCGTTTGTCTGGTTGCAATTAATAAATCTTGCATTAACAGCAGTCGCTGCACCTATATCGTAAGTACCCATTGCTACGGATGTTCCTGCAGAGCCCGTTGTTGAATACTTTTTATGACCCGTAAACGTGCAGTTCTTTACCGTTACATCGGCGCAGCATGAAAGGCTGACAAAAGCCGAATACGGTGCGCCGGTTTTACCCTCATTTTTAATATCGTGATATAATCCGTCAACAACGGTGTTTGAACGTCTTACCTGAATTCCTCTTGCATAATAGTTATACTCCGAAGCAGCATTGTTTGCAAGAGTTGTGAATTTGCCGCCTTTAACGGTTAATTTTTCGGTGTCGATGGGATAAGCCGTTGCAGAAGTGATTGAATCAAAATCCCATATAAGCGGAGTATCGGGTGAAATATTTCCGTTTTCATCAACAAGGATAACATCTGTCTGATTGCTGCCTGAATTTTGGTTTGCGCCCTTGCGTATATATCGCTTAACGTTGGAATCTGTAAGCACAACCAAACTTTTACCGTCAAGAGGCGAGCCTATATTTTTCGCATCGGATTTAAGAGGAGAAACTTTATCGGTTATATTTATTCCTCCCTGCGACGGGGCAATGTTAAATATCCATGCACTTCTGTTTTCAACCTGAGTATCATCAATTATAAAGCGTGCGGTTGACCAATCGGTATCGGTCATAATACAAGCGGTTTTGTTTGCACCGCCGATATAATAAGTTGCGGTTTCATTTGCAAAAACACTTAACCCGTTTGTGTTTGCGTATTCATGGGTTTTCACAACTGCTTCAAAATCATCGGTTTTGCCGTCACCCACAGCGCCGAAATCCTCATATGTTACATAATCCGAGAAAGTTTTATTATACTCATAACCGTTTTGGAAATCATAAACACCTTGCGATTTTAACAAAACCTCATCTGCAAAAGCAGTTATTCCTCTTGAAATTCCTGCGCACAAACTGCCTGTAATATAAACATTACCGTTTTCAACCTTAAGGCTGAACATATCCGAATCATTCAGAACCTCATCAATTATAAAGGCTTTTTGAGCAGCGTTTTCGGTTACGGCAATCTTTTTGCCGCAAGCCTTATAAAACTCATTGCAAAGTGTCTGTGCTGCATTGGCGTACAGCGTGCCTTGCGGAACAACAACGGTATATTCATCAACTGACACACCGTTAACGGTTATCCCGTCAAGAGGTCTGACAATATACGGGCTTTCATAGTTTCCCTTTGCGAGTTCACTTTTAAGATCAATTTCAGAAAAAAGTTGCGAAAACGGAGCAGTAAAAAAAGAAACAATGCACATTATTACCGCAATTATTCGTGAAAACATTTTTCATCACCTTCAAACTGCTTTTTTGCTATAGCCTTTTGGGTAACTTGCCTGAAAAGACTTGCTGTATTTTTATTATATCTTTCAAATTAAAGTTTTGCAATAGTCTGCATTAAAACATTCCTTTTCAGAACAGGACACAAAAAAGAAGAAAAATGCAAATAAACAATTTATATATGTGTAAAACTCTTGACTCTCACGTTACGTTATGGTTTATAATAAACATATCAGGAGTTGATGGTATGCATATCAAAGAATTTGCAAAACTGACGGGTGTCAGTATAAGGACATTGCATTATTACGATGAAATAGGGCTGTTGAAGCCTGCGTATGTTGACGAACAAAACGGTTACAGAGATTATGACGAAAAATCGCTTGAGCGGATGGTTGAAATTCTGTTTTACCGTGAACTTGATTTTCCGCTGAAAAGCATACTCCGAATTCTTTCGTCATCCGATTACGATAAAACGGCGGCAATCCGCAGGCAGAAAGAACTTCTGATACTCAAAAAAGAGCGTTTAGACAGGCTGATTTCCGCCCTTGATGAAGCCGAGAAAGGAAAGATACCCATGGACACATTTAATAATAACGAATATGAAAACGCACGCAAGCAGTATGCTGACGAAGCAAAACAGCGTTGGGGCAGCACGGATGCCTACAAGGAAAGCGAGCAAAAGACCGCCGATTATTCCGCTGATAAGTGGAACGATGTCAATGCTGGCTTAAACGCAGTCCTTGCTGAATTTGCAGATGCACTCAAAAGCGGTGCAGCACCCGAAAGCGAAACTGCGCAGTCACTCGTAAAAAAACTTCAGCAATATATAACAGATAATTTCTATACCTGTACTCCCGAAATCCTCAAAGGGTTAGGGCAGATGTATACAGCCGATAACCGTTTTAAAACCAACATAGACAAAAACGGCATCGGCACTGCAGAATATATATCAAAATCAATAAAATTCTATTGCAACTAAAATCGTAATAAATCTGCAGACTGAAAAAACATATTAAGTGTCCTTTTTATTGTACTATTAATGTAATAAAATATTATTACAAAAACTGTAAGGAGTTGTTTCTGCATGATTTATCTTAAATCTTTTCATTTTCCGTCGCGCGATGAGGATGAGGATTTCTTCAATGTTCACAGCAAAAATTTCAGCGCAAAAAATTTCCGCACATGTTATACATCGCAATATCCGTTCGGAATGTTTCGCGAACGCGGTTTGCCCGATGAATTTGAGTTCCGTGATATCACTGTCTTTTGCGGAAACAACGGCAGCGGCAAAAGCACAATCCTCAATGTTATTGCAGATAAACTGAATCTTAAGCGTAACGCACCTTTTAACCGCAGCGATTTTTTTGAAGATTACGTCGGTCTGTGCCGCTGTAAGACGGAAAAAACCTTGCCTTTAGACAGTTCGATTATAACAAGCGATGATGTGTTTGACCGAGTTCTCGATATCCGACGCATTAACGACGGCATCGACAGCAAGCGCAACGACCTGCTGCGTGAATGGATAGAAAGCAACAGCGAGGATGCAGATGCCAGACTTCACGGAATTGATGACTATGACCGCTGGAAAAAGGTCAAAGATGCCAGAAACAGAAAAATGAGCCAATCGCAATATATCCGTTCCCGTCTGATGCGAAATGTGGCTGAGCGCTCAAACGGCGAAAGCGCACTCTCGCTTTTTGTTGATGCAATTGCCGATAACGCCTTATATCTGCTTGATGAACCGGAAAACAGTCTTTCCCCCTCAAACCAACTTGAACTTAAATATTTTTTGGAAGACTGCGTCAGAAATCACGGCTGCCAGTTTATTGTTTCCACCCACTCTCCATTCCTCCTCTCGCTCAAAGGTGCACGGATTTATGATATTGATTCCGTTCCTGTAATTACAAGCAAGTGGACAGAACTCGAGTGTGTAAAAGTATACAAAGATTTCTTTGATGAGAATTCGTATAAATTTTAGCGTTGAAGTTTTCGGAATATAATGATATATTAAAACCGTAAATACTTCAAAGGAGTGCTTTGTAATGAAGGTTCTGTTGATTTTGGCAGACGGCATGCGCCCTGACTCACTCACAAATATTCCTCAGGCGCAAAAACTGATAAAGGAATCCGCATACACTCTCAGCGGAGAAACGGTGTCGCCATCCGTAACTCTGCCCTGCCATATCTCGCTTTTCCACAGTGTAACACCTCAGAGGCACGGAACAACCACAAATACTTATGCGCCTCAGGTAAGACCCATAAACGGCTTATGCGAAGTTCTCAAACAGGCGGATAAAAAATGTGCGATTTTTTATAACTGGGAAGAAATCCGAGATGTTTCACGCCCGAATTCACTTGCTCATTCCTGTTTTTATGCCGGCCGCAGGATAGGCTACAAAGAGGCAGGCGAAGCACTGACGGCAGATGCAATCGGATATTTGAAAAAATATGATACAGATTTCACTTTTATCTATTTTGGCTACCCCGACTGGGCAGGTCATAAGTACGGCTGGATGACCGAAGAATATTTGCAAGCCATACAAAGCAGTTGGGATAACATTGAAAAACTCATGGCTGAACTCGGCGATGAATACACATACATCATCACGGCAGACCACGGCGGTCATGACAGAACTCACGGCAGCGACATGCCGGAAGATATGGTTATTCCCGTAATCATAAAAGGCAAAGGTTTCGATGCGGGAAAAATCCTTGAAAATGTCAATATTATGGATATCGCACCGACGGTTACCAAAATCTTAGGAGTAACACCTGACGAAGAATGGGAAGGCAGGGCACTGATATGAACATAAACGGTGACGGCATAAAAATCGAACTTATAGGAAAGCCCAAAACAATAATCTCAAACCCTGACAGCCGCCACGGATATTTCGCATGGCCTACCGTTTCTCTTTTGCAGGACGGCAAAATTGCTGTCGGTGCATCAGGTTTCAGAATTGAACATGTATGTCCTTTCGGAAAAGCCGTAATTTCCTACAGTTTTGACGGCGGCGAAACTTACACTTTGCCTGCGCCTGTAATTGACACACCTCTTGATGACAGAGATGCAGGAATTTGTCCATTCGGCAAAAACGGAGTCATTTTTACTTCGTTCAACAACTCCGCAGCCATGCAGAAACAATACAACAAAGAAAACGAATATGCTCAAAGTTACATAAATACAATCACCAAAGAAGATGAAGAAAAATATCTCGGCTCAAACTTCCGCATAAGCCGTGACTGCGGAATTACTTTCGGAAAGATTTTTTCATCGCCCGTCACATCTCCTCACGGCCCTACTGAACTTAAAGACGGAACGGTTTTATGGGCAGGAACAAGATTTGACGATGTTTTTGGCGGCATTGAAGTGCGGCGCCTTGATACAGAAAGCGGAGAAACCGAACTTGTTGGAAAAATAACAACCCCAAACAGAAATCTTGTACTTAATGAGCCTCATATGATTGAGTTGCCAAACGGCAGGCTTATCTGTCATATGAGGTGTGAAAACTCAGAACTTTTTAACGATGGAGAAGAAACCCTGTTCACTGTTTTTCAGAGTGTTTCTGAAGACAAGGGCAGAACATGGTCTGCACCCGAAATGCTGCTTGATGAAACGGGCGGTGCGCCGCCGCATCTTATTCAGTTAAGTTCAGGCGTTCTCCTTTCAACCTACGGCAGAAGGAAACAACCCTACGGAATCATGGCGATGATAAGCCATGACGGCGGAAATAGTTGGGAAAAAGATATTCGTATTTATGAAAACCTCGCAAGTGATGATATCGGCTATCCTTCAACGGTTGAACTCAGTGACGGAACGCTGCTCACCGTCTTTTATGCAACCGACAGCGAGGAAAAGCCTTGCAAAATCATGCAGCAAAAGTGGAGATTCGTGTGATCCGCTAAAGAGAGGAGTAAACTGCCTTGCTCAGAAAAGCACAGTTATCAAAAAAAGATATATTCATTTTTATACTCATGGGATGCACGGCGATACTTATCACCGTTGCGGGCGTTTACTTTCACCAAAGTTTTCTGCGGATACTGCCTTTATATATTTCTATTATAATCGGCATGCTTCAATCCCGCGTTAACCGCTACGCAAGCCTGCTCGGCAGCATTAACTCACTGCTTTACGGCGCAGTTTATTTTTATTATAATCTTTATGCTTCGGCTTTTTCAGCGGTGCTGTTTTCGTTTCCGATTCAACTTTTAACCTTCATGCGTTGGAACAAAAACAAATGGCAGCATTCAACCGTTCTGCGCAAACTGAGCGTAAAGCAGCGCATATTGATTATGGTCGGTTATGTCATTGCGCTGGCTGCTATGTGGGTTTTGCTTCCGCTTATAGGCTCGCAATATGTTTTTCTGGACAGCGTAACCAACCTGCTTGGCATACTGATATATTTCCTGACGATGTTTGCTTATGTTGAATACACATTTTTAATGATTATCAACGGCGTGCTGGGCACGGCGCTCTATGTAACAATGCTCAGGGATACGCCCGAAACTGCAACATATCTCATTTTCTCGGTTTATTCTTTCATATGCATTGTCTTTGCGTTCTTTGAGGCAAAAAAAATTTACGGCAGCCAGAAAAAGGCGGAAAACGAGGAAAACAAAGAAACCGTTACTTAACAAAGCAAAACCTCCTTGTAAAACACAAGGAGGTTTTTGCTTTTATCTGTGCAGTTTCATAATTTCGGTTATAGGTCCTTTGAAATCTTTTGAAACATTGGGAACAGATCTGCCGTTTTTGATGAAAGAATTATAAATCATTCCCTTACGGTCGGTTGACATCTGGAACTTTGAAATAACATTTGTAAGCGCCTGTTTTTTATCGGCATTTTCAAGACATCTGCAATTCTCTGCCGTGATTTCAACCGTTGCTTCGGGGCTTGCGGTAACTCGCACTTCAACCGTGTTATCCTTTACGATTTCCGCATCAATCTTGCTGCCGTTAACCGTTACGGTTATATTGCCGTCAACTAAATCTTTTAACTTAACAATATAGTTTCTTTCCGCAGGCACAACGCCGCTGTCGCCCTCTGACTTTGAAATGATGAACGAAACCTTGTTGCCGCTTTCCGCAACGGTGAACGCAGTTTTGAGGTATTCGCCGCTTTTGTAAGAAAGAGTTTCACCGTCATCCTCATAAAGAGTGAATGTGTTGTTACCTCTGTAAACAAGCAGTTCAAGCGTTTCGGGGTTTGAACAGTCGTTTGTTCTGTCATTTGCGCTCATTGGAATAATTGCGCCCTCTTTTGCAAGGACAGGAATTGTTTCAATATCACGGAACATCTCAACAACCTGATTGCCGCTGTAAATTCTGCCCGTGAAGATATCGGTATATCTGCCCTTGGGAATCCATACTTTTACGCCTGCAAGGTTTGTTTTGAGCGATGTGTGCTGAGTAATGGGCGCAACAATAAGTTCCGTGCCGAAGAAGAACTCGTTTTTGCATTCATAGGCGTTCTTATCCTCTGGATATGCGTAATACATCGGCTCGCAGATGGCTCTGCACTCGGTATGGGTGCGGTAGTTCATGGTATAGATATACGGAAGAAGTTTATGCCTTAATCTGAGGGCATCCTTTGCAGTCCGCTCCACGGGACCGCTGTAATTCCACGGCTCTTTGCCAGCAAACTCATTGTTTGTTGAGTGAAGTCGCATAACAGGGCTGAAAACGCCGAGTTGAACCCAGCGAAGATAGAGTTCATCATCCTTTTTGCCCATGCAGTGACCGCCTATATCATGGCTCCACCACGGATAAGCGATGTTTGATGCGGTTGCTGTAAAGCCCGGCTGAAAGTCAAGACTCTTCCATGTCTGCGTTGTATCTCCGCTGAAACCGAGCGGATAACGCTGGCTGCCTGCACCGCAGAAGCGGGAAAGAATAAGAGGTCTGTGATTATCCTTTGCGTTGTCAAGGAAATGATAATGGTTGAGCGCCCACAGAGGGTCAAGACCGGGAACATTGGTTTTTGTGCCCTGCTGCCAGTCAATCCACCAGAAATCAACGCCCATCTTCTCAAAAGGACGGTGAAGAATATCGAAATACTTTTCGGTGAACTTTTTATCGGTTATATCAAACGCAACGGGCTTTTTCTCAGCAGGATTCTGACCCATTGCTTCGCACATTTCCTTATACTGATTCTCAAACCAGCGCACGCCCATTGACGGATGAATATTGAATGTAACATGATAGTTATCGTCTTTAAGTTTTTTTATGAAACCTTCGGGGTCGGGGAAAAGGTCGGTGTTGAAACTGTAACCCGTCCAGCCGACTGACCAGAAATCATAAACATACTCCATAAAATTTTTATGTTTGCTGATTTTATGGCTGTCCTTGCCGAATTTTTTCTTTATATCAACCCAGTGCCAGTCCATATCAACCGTTGCAACGGTTATGGGCACTTCCTCCGCCTTAAATCTGTCCATAAGGCTCAGGTATTCTTCCTGTGTATATGCCTTGTATCTGCTCCACCAGTTTGAAAGTGCGTATCTGGGAATGAGCGGAACTTTGCCCGTAAGTTTATAAAGGTCGGTTGTTGCGCCGATGTAATCGTTACCGTAGGCAAAATAATATTCGTCTTTCTCCTTGTTATCACGGGGAAGAATTGAACCGTCTGACTTGAGAACAAGGGTTTTGCTGTCATCAAGAACAGCCACTCCGCCCTTTGAGCACACGCCGTCATTAAGGGTAATTATGCCTGCGGTGATATCAAGCGTTCTGCATGTACCTTTAAGGTTACCTGCTTTGAAATTTGTAACAGTTCTGCCGTCACCGAGTTTTATGCGGAGCATTTTCTGAGACTTAAGTGAATAAACAAATGTAACTTTCTCGGTTTTTATTTCAACTGTATTTTTCGATTGGGAAATTTCATATTCCGCCTCGCAAAAGTCCCTGAACCACACGCTCTGCGTAGGCTCATCACAGAATTTGCCCTCACTCTGAACTTCAACTCTCAAAAGGCAGGGTGCAATAACTGTAAACCTTGTGTTTCCGCATACAATTACCTGCTTTTCATCTGCTTTAGGAGAGCATTCTATGCCGAATCTCTGTGCAAACTGATCCATGATATCCTCCTCAATGTAAATTATCTCCTGTAAATTATATATCTTATATCTGTTAAAGTCAACAAAACAGATGGATGCATCAAAACTATTTATTTTTATAAAACAAAATGATATACTGTAAATATAAAGCATTTTTCTACGATTCGCAGACACTTTCTACTGCCTGTGGGTTGAAAAACATGTCTGCCAAGCGCAGAATAAAGACGGAAAGACACATACCTTTTCGAAAAAGGAGGCTTTAACAATGGATAAAAAAACTATGGGCGCATTCCTTGCTGCACTGAGAAAAGCCAACGGCATGACTCAGCAGGAAGTTGCCGATATTCTCAATGTATCAAACAAAACGGTAAGTAAATGGGAACGTGATGAAGGCTGCCCGGAGATAATGATGCTCCCTGCCATAGCGGAACTTTTTTCAGTTACCGTTGATGAAATTTTAAGAGGCGAAAGAGTTATAAGGGAAGATGTTGCCGGCACAGATAAAAACATTAGAGCAGAAAAAAGAGCAAGGTATTTGTTTGAAAAAGCATCAACAAAACTTACCAATTTTTCGATTATATCCATCGCTCTCGGTGCTGTTGCAACAATCATATCGTGCATTATGGGCAATTTCAGTTATGACAAAACACTTATTGTATGTATTTTTGCAATTATTCTATCTGCAGCAAGCATAATTGTTGAGGGAATTGCCCTAAACAGTTTTTTCTCAAGCATAAAATCAGACTGTATTGAATTTGATGTTGCCGAAACAGATAAAACCAAAAGAAAAGCCGCTCTTTTCCTTTCCGCCGTAATCACTATGGTTATTGCGGTTATACTCTGCACGGCAGTAACATTTATCTATTACTCCTATTTTCTTTTTGTAATCTCTTTGTTATTGAGTGCATTGGCTTTCCCCGTCATTTATTCGGTAATCAAAAAGAAATTCTCCTTGGACAACGAAGAAATGTCTGATGAATTCAGATTATACCGAAAAAAGCACATTAAAATAACAGCGGTTATTATCGCTGTCTCCATATTGGCAACAGCCGTTTTTCCGTTTGTATCTGCTACTCTCAGCCAAGACATGCGCAATGAATTTTGTTTTCTGTATGGCGTCGGATATCAGTACGATACGGACGAAGAAGCAATTAACGATTATTATAAACTGAAAAACTTCTTTGAAAACAATGATAAACTTTATACTCTTATTAACGAATACCCTGTTGAAAACGGTTACAGACTTATTGTTGATGAAATCCGTGTTGATTTCTCAAAAGATAAAAACGGATATCAGGTTATCGGTGATATCGAGCGAACAATGTATATTAATGAAAGTGCATATAAAAGCATTGATTTTGACACTTACGAACAGGCGCAGAAATATATATACGAAAACGTTGTTGATTTTTACACTGTTTTCGGTTCTCTGAAAAAAGATATACGCTTTGACGATGAAACTTACACCGTTTCAAGCGGAATTGATGGAGACTACATGACAAAAGTTGCCGACATTGCATCGGTTGCCGTATTGATCTGCTGTATTGCCGCAACAGCCGAACTTTTAATTTCTGTTGCAATTTACTTTAAAAAGAAAAAGGCATCCAAAGTTTAAATTGCACCATAATTTCAAAAGGACAGACTGATGATGTCTGTCCTTTATTTTTTACTGCTCTGTTATGTTATTTTCCTCCGTAATTCTGCCGACACAATTTGCGTTTATGCGATACGGTGCATCAAACTTGTTGCCTGAAATCTCCGCTTCTCTCAGGTACTCAAGCCATATGAGGTGCTCTCCGTTGCGTGCTTTGCCGAAAGTATTGCCTGTAAGGGTTAGTTTGCCGTGAATAAACTCTTTAGAATTTTCACTCATAACCTTGGGTGAATAACGAATTGACGGCGCACCCTGCCACATTTCGGCATATTCGCAGGCTGTTACCGTGTTGTTTCTGAAAACAATCTCTTTCGTGTAACCCGATTCAAACCAAAAATTGCAGTCATCTTCAATCAGCAGGGCAGGACCCCAGAGATTGTGGAAATTATTGTTTTCGATTACAACTTCGCCCCTCGTTGTGCAAAGGATTCCTCTGCCCGAGGTCGGACCGAAATCACAGTTTCTGACATAGAGATTCGGAGTCCATGTTGCGTTTTCAACAACATCCTTTTCTATTTCCAAATCGGGTAACGGCGTGTCAAGCCAAAGCCTGATATCGGTATCGCTCAAACGGCTGTAAGCGGTAACCTTTGTACTGCCAAATGGTATGAGCGTATTCCACTTGATAAATTCAAGTTCGTCGCCAACTTCAAACGCCTGAAATCCCCATGATTCGGCATGCATAAAGCGTACATCAATGCTGTTTTCTTCATCATTCTTTTTTGTAATCTGCAAATGCGTTCCGTGAACGTTTATGTAATCATCCTGTGCGCCGTATGCTTTACAGTTTTCAACTGTGATATTGCCCCTGCAGCCCGAAAACTGAAAGAAATCGGCGGTGCTTGCAATTGTTCTGCCCTCTGCCGGAGTAAAATCGCAATTTCTGTAAGTAACATTTTCGCAAAACTGCGAAACCATGCCCAAACCGTGCATAAACTTAATACGCAGGTTTTCAAAGTTAAGATTCTTACATCTTTGAAAAAGGCTGCCCGTCTGGTCGCGTACAATATTCCGTGTCTGAACAACACTGCCTGCAGGCAGATCTGCTTTTCTGTTTTTGAGAACCGCTTTAACTGTTGCCGCATCAATCTGTTCTGCCTTTTCAAAGTGCAGATTATCTCTGCTGAAATCTTTGCACTGCTGAGTTTCAGGGTTATAGACCTTTATATGCCTGCGGTTGCCTATGTGGCTGTCCTCCCAATAAGGCTTGCCCTCTGCGCTGTTTTCACCCTGCCAGATTATTTCATTCCCCTCAACTCTGAAAAGGCAGTCGGAATTGATTTTTATAACAATTTCACCTTCATTATTTGAAACAACGGTAAACTCAGCCATCGTCGGGCAGGCATAATCAACAGTGAGATTCCTTACGGTTATATTTTCGCAGCCGTCAAAAAGCAGCGGTGTCATTTTTCCGTGAACAGTCAGAGTTGCGCCGTTGCCGTTGATTGTTACATTCTTTTTATCTTTTAAATATATTGCCGTTCTGCGCAGTCCGTTCGGATTTTCATGCTTTTTTGCGGTGTTTGAACAGTAATATCCCGTAAACTCAAACGAATCATCCTGACGCACATGATATGTTTTGCCTTTTTCAAGAACTACCGTATCACCGTCATAGATATTAAGAAAAAGTCCGCTGAGTTCATTCATAAGACAATGCCTCCAAATAATTGTTGTGCTATATTATACTTTATATATACCAAAAACTCAATCCTTGTTAAAAGATAATTATTTATAAAAAATTTGCCGTTACGGTTGAGAAAATCGAACAAATAAAGTATACTTTAAACTGAAAAGTGAAAAAGCAACCGTTGGTTGACACATTTCAAACTGCTGTTTGGTGGTTGCAACCGTGAAAATAATATACAATGCAATTGCAAGGAACGGAAAGCATGCATTTTCCTTCTCGCCCTGCAAATGCTCTCTTCCGAAAAATGATGCACTAAGTTTTTTGGGAGAGAGCGAAAAAGCACAGTAAATCCGCACAGTTCAGACACACAGAATACGAGGTGATATTATGATCTTTGCAGACAAAATAATCAGACTGCGTAAAAAGAACGGCTGGTCACAGGAAGAACTTGCCGAGAAAATGAATGTATCAAGGCAGGCCGTTTCAAAATGGGAAAGTGCTCAATCTGTTCCCGACATTGATAAGTTTTTACTTCTCAGCAACCTCTTCGGTGTAACAACAGATTATCTTCTCAAAGACGAAATTGAAATTGAGGAATATACCGACGGAACTGATGAAGGAATCAGACGCGTTACCATGGCGGAAGCAAACGAATACATTGAATGCAGAAAAAAGGCTGCTGTTCTTATCGGGCTTGGCGTGCTTTTATGCATCATCTCGCCTGCAGCACTTATCGTCCTCTCCGGCGCATCGTATTATTACGGCATTTCAGCCGCTGTTTCCGTTTCATTCGGAATAGTTTTTCTGCTCCTTCTTGTTGCCGCCGCTGTTGTAATGTTTTCTTATTGCGGATTCAAAAATGCGGCTTTTGCCTATCTGTCCGATGAATTTGAAACAGAATACGGTGTAGCGGGCATGGTAAAAGAAAAAGACAAGGAGTTTACACCTTTCGGCATTGCATCAAATCTTATTGCAACCTGCCTTTGCGTACTCTCTCCTTTACCGATTATTGTTGCCGCTTTTCTCGGCAACGGCTTTGAAGTATGTATTTCTGTTGCAGCGGCATTGATTTTAATCGGAATCGGTGTTATGCTTTATATTATCGGAACGGTTCGCAGCACGAGCATGCACAGATTGCTCAAAGACGGAGAATTTTCCAAAAATCCGAATTGCCGAAAGAGCGAATCTTCAGGTAAATTTGCTACCGTTTATTGGCTTACCGCAACCGCAGTTTATCTGTTAAGTTCCCTTATAACAAACAAATGGGATTACACTTGGGTTTTGTGGCCCTTTGCCGGATTGCTCTATCCCATAGTTAACATTATTTACAAACATGTTTTAAACAAAAACAAGGAGTAATTATCTATGACCTTTATGTCATTCATCCGCATTTTAACCGCAATAATTATGATTCCGTATTATCTTTTCAACTATGCTTTCAATGACTATGCCTACCCTGCCGTAAGCACAGAAGGCGCATATCTTTTCTGCTACTTTGTCGGCAATGAGGTTAACGAACAGACAATTCATTTTGCCGTAAGCACAGACGGTTATAATTTCAAGGCGCTCAACGGCAATAATGCTGTTATAGATCAGACCAAAGGCACGGGCTGCGTGCGTGACCCTTATATTCTCAAAGCGGTTGACGAAAACGGAAAAGACTGCTACTACATTATTGCAACAGATATGAATGCGCTTGATGGCTGGACATCCAACCACTGCCTTATCACATGGAAATCATATGACCTTATAAATTGGTTTGACGAAACCGTTATTGATATCCGCCAATTTAAAGGCTTTGAAACAACAAACCGTGCTTGGGCACCTCAGGCAATATGGGATAATGACAAAAAAATGTATATGGTCTACTGGGCAAATTCAACCGCTGAAAATGACTGTGCCGGCCATTATTATGCATACACCAAAGACTTCAAAACTTTTGTCACCGAACCTAAGGTTCTCTTCGGGCGCTGGAATGAGGTTGACCCCGCAACGGGCGAAACAAGAAACATTCAGTGCATTGACGGCGATATAATATATAATGAAAAAGACGGATATTACTACCTTTATTTCAAAGAGGATCTGACCCAGAAAATTGCTTATGTCAAATCTGAAAACCTCACAGGTCCGTATAATCAGGATTATACAATATGCTCGCTTAACTGGTGGGGTGTTGAGGGCAGCACCATGTACCGCATAAACGGCACGGATGCATGGATGATGATAATGGACGAATACAGCGAAGGTTCATTCTTTGCACAAATGACAAGGGATTTCAAGAACTTCAGACAGGTGCAAAGGTCAACATATTCCGTAAACCATCTTAAACCCCGTCACGGCTCGGTAACGGCAATTACAGAGGCTGAATATTTCGCCCTCGTTGATGCATACGGGGTTGAAAAATAACAAACAAAAAATGTTAAGAGTTGACTTATCATTCTGAACGCAGCGAAAAATCTTTTTAAGATACTTCACTGCGTTCGGGATGACTTTTTTTATAAATATATCTCATCGGAAAATATAAAAAATTTTTTGGATTTATATGCAACAAAATTGAAACAATCAAACACTTATATAATGTAAGGGTTAACCGTTCCATACAGAAAAACGGATTTAAGGGACAAAACAAAATATCAAACGGGGGGAACAAAGATGGTAGTACTTGCAACAATTGCACTCGGTCTTGCAGTTACGGTAATCGTTCTCATTTCAAAAGACGGAACCGTAACGGCATAACGCCGTCAGAAAATGCTAATTTAATTATCCGCATATTTTCTGATACATACCTCAAAACAGGCATCGCTTAAAACAGCGGTGTCTGTTTTCTTTTCGGCAGATGATTGACATTGCAATTTCAGTATGATAAAGTTATTTTATCAAAGCATATACAGGAGAAATACCGATGAAACACGATTTTACAAGCATCCCTGACCGCAGCAAATTCGGCTCTGCAAAATGGAACGGCGCAAAAAATGCCTCGGTTGAATATGTTCCCCTTTCGGTTGCGGATATGGAATTCCCAACTGCAAAACCAATTGTTGACGACATAAAGAAACTCGCCGATGAAGCAATCCTCGGCTATACTTCCCCTACGGAAGAATATAACGATGCCGTCATCTCATGGATGAAGCGTCGGCATAATTTTGACATAAAAAAAGAATGGATCATCCAGACACCCGGCGTTATCAACGCTCTTTCGCTTCTTATTGAAGCGACCACAAAACCCGGCGACGGCGTTATAATCATGTCACCCGTTTACTATCCGTTTGATGTTACGGTTCTTGCAAGGAGCAGGCGCGCTGTTTACTGCCCGCTCATCAACACCGGTGACAGATATGAAATCAACTATACCGAACTTGAAGAAAAGGCTAAGTCAGCAAAAAACACCGCCATTCTTTTCTGTAATCCCCATAATCCCATCGGCAGAGTATGGACTAAAGAAGAACTTGAAAAAGTAGCGGATATCTGCTGCAATAACGGTGTTTTTATCATTGACGATGAAATCCATAATGACCTTATCATGCCCGGCTATACTCACACCGTAATGGCAACCGTCAACGAAAAAACAAAGAACAATATTGCCGTTTGTACTGCGCCGAGCAAAACATTTAACCTTGCGGGGCTTCAATGCTCAAACATAATTATCCCCAACGATAATATCAGAGCAAGGGCTGAAGCATGCAACAAAATTAACATGCAGATGCATCTCAATATTTTTGCTTATACCGCATGCACTTCGGCTTACAACAAATGCGAGGACTGGCTTGATGAATTGATAACCGTTATTGCCGATAATGCAAAATGCGTTGAAGACTTTATGGCGGAGAAATTCCCCGAAATCAAAGTTTATCCGCTTGAAGGCACATACCTTCAGTGGCTTGATATGCGCTCACTCGGCATGACTCATTGCGAACTTCGTGAAATGCTTGAGGGTGCAAACATCTATCTTGATAACGGCGAGATGTTCGGCGCGCTCGGCAGAGGTTTCCAAAGAATCAACCTTGCCTGTGCTAAATCAACCCTTGAAAAAATGCTTGTCCGCTTTGAAAACGCAGTTAATGAAGTGCGTGCAAAATGGGCAGCAGAGGGCAAACCTTATCATCAGACCCTTACAGTAGGCGAAACGCTTGAGGGATTTGTCTACAACTCGGCAAAGGGTAATGACCGCAAACTTGAAGAAACAATAAAGAAAAACACGCTTATTGTTTTTGCAAGGTACTATGAATGCGAGATCACTCAAAAAATTCTCACCCTGCTTAAAACAGCATATCCGCTGCTTAAAGCCGCAGGCTGCGACATCAAAGTTGTTATGCAGTCCGATATCGGAACAATCTCATATGCTCAGACAAAATATCCTTTCGAACTGATTTCCGATAAAGACGCAGTCCTCTATGACCGCTATAATATTTTTGAGGCAGACAGCGCCGTTAACCTCGCTGCAGGCGA
Organism: Oscillospiraceae bacterium; assembly: GCA_015065965.1. GTDB lineage: Bacteria > Bacillota > Clostridia > Oscillospirales > Acutalibacteraceae > CAG-177. The sequence continues at coordinate 28,485 of SVPH01000020.1, read as the reverse complement.
CAGACTCTTTGAAGCAGCAGTTGGCAAAGACATCAAAAAAATATTCAACACCGAAATTTTCAGAAGTTATATGAACCCGAATTCCGGCAACGGAAAACGTGAACTTCAACTCTGCGCTTTTGTTGCCGTTGACCCTGAAATGAATGTCATTTATTCGCATTACTGCAAAACAATTGCGGATTTCCCCAATATTAAAGAACTTGCAGAGGGTTTAAAATCATAATTCCGTATCCACAAAAATCCACTTGACAAGATTATTTTGCGGTGATATAATACAGAAAATTAATATACCAAACCGTTGAAGCGGAGATAAAGGCGTTGATGCCTTCACAGAGAGCCTGCGTTGCTGAGAGTCAGGTAAGAAACAATTCGTCAAATGGGCCGCTGAGGGTGCAGTCAAAAACGCATACATGTGCGTTGAGTATTCTGCAACGTGTCGGCATACGTTAGTTGCCGGGGATATGTAAGTATCCTGCAAAGTGCGCGGCTTCGGCAGCGAATCAAGGTGGCACCACGGATAATGTTTATTCGTCCTTGACAGAGAGAGATTTCTGTCAAGGACTTTTATTTTTGAGGTGGATGATTTTTATGATACTGCTCACAAAACGATGGCGATGCCGAAACAAAACCTGAATTAATAAACTGTAATTTTAACGGAGGAAAATATAATGATTTACAATAATGTTGATTTTGACACCTATTTTAACAATTATCCCGATAAAAACGGCTATTTCGGCAAATACGGCGGCGTTTACATTGACGATAAACTCAAGGCTGCCATGGCTGAAATCACTGAAGCATATTACTCAATCTGCCAGTCAAGAAAATTCATTGCCGAACTTCGCAGAATCCGCAAGGAATTTCAGGGCAGACCCACTCCCGTGACTCATCTTGAAAGACTCTCAGACGCTCTCGGCGGCAAGGTTCAACTCTATGCAAAGCGTGAGGACCTTAACCACTCGGGCGCACACAAACTTAACCACTGCATGGGCGAGGCGCTGCTCGCAAAATACATGGGCAAAAAGAAAGTTATTGCCGAAACAGGCGCAGGTCAGCACGGTGTTGCCCTTGCAACCGCAGCGGCTTATTTCGGACTTGAATGCGACATTTATATGGGCTCTGTTGATATCAAAAAGCAGGCTCCCAATGTTGCAAGAATGAAGATTCTCGGCGCAAATGTTGTTGAAGTAACTCACGGTCTGCAGACTCTTAAAGAGGCTGTTGACGCAGCATTTGACGCATACAGCAAGGAATATCAGGATTCAATCTACTGCATCGGTTCGGTTCTCGGCCCTCATCCCTTCCCGATGATGGTTCGCGATTTCCAGAGCGTTGTCGGCATTGAAGCAAGGGATCAGTTCATCGAAATGACAGGTCACCTTCCCAATGCAATCGTTGCCTGCGTAGGCGGCGGCTCAAACGCAGCAGGTCTTTTTGCAGGTTTCCTCAATGACCCCGTTGATATCTACGGCATTGAGCCTCTCGGCAGAGGCCCCAAACTCGGCGACCACGCAGCAAGCCTTAAGTACGGCACAGAGGGCGTTATGCACGGCTTCAACAGCATCATGCTTAAGGACGAAAACGGCGAACCTGCTCCCGTTTATTCCGTTGCAAGCGGACTTGACTATCCCTCATCAGGCCCCGAACACGCTTTCCTTCAGGAAATCGGCAGAGTTAAGTATGACGTTATCGACGACGAAGAAACAATTGATGCGTTCTACAAACTTTCACGCCTTGAGGGTATCATCCCCGCAATCGAAAGTTCCCATGCAGTTGCATTCGGCATGAAACTTGCAAAGACAATGGACCACGGCTCAGTGCTCATCAACCTTTCGGGCAGAGGCGATAAGGATATGGATTATGTAATTGAAAATTACGGCATAAGATAAGAGAAAATCCCCGACAACCGTCGGGGATCTGTTTTTTTATCCAACAAAAACTCTTTTGATAATCAGACTGTCGCCTTGATTGATTTCGCCAAGACCCATAAAATTATCCTCGGGGTCATAAACTCTGTAAATACCAAGCATTTTGGGGCATTTCAGCCTCTGCAAATCAAGTTCGCCGCCGTTGCGGAAACGCTTTGCCTGTGCCGCGGTAACCTTTATGGGTGTATATTCTTCAAGCGCCTTATCAACAGGTATAAGTACGCTGCCGAGTTCTCCCCTCTCCGCTTTTTGAGCAAGTTCCTCGAGCGTTACAGCCTGAGAAATATCAAAGCCGTTTGCCTTTGTGCGGCGCAACTCCGTCATAACCGCTCCGCAGCCGAGTGCTTCGCCCAAATCCGCAATCAGCGTGCGGATATATGTGCCCGATGAGCATTCAACCACAATTTCGTATTCGCCTGCCTGCTCATTTTCGCTGAGCATTTCTATTGAAAAAACAGTAACTTCCCTTGCCTTGCGTTCAACCTCAATGCCCTGCCTTGCAAGGTCATAGAGCCTCTGCCCGTTAACGGAAACAGCAGAATACATAGGCGGAAGTTGGCTAATATCGCCAACAAAATCTTTGATTTTTTCTCTTACCTGCTCTGCGGTAACATTAACCTCTCTTGTTTCAAGCACCTTACCCGTTATATCAAGAGTATCAGTAACCGTACCGAGGCGGAAAGATGCGATATACGCCTTATCATGGCTGGGCAGAAGTTCACAAAAGCGTGTTGCACCGCCAAGCATAATCGTCAGAACGCCCGTTGCCATCGGGTCAAGCGTTCCCGTATGGCCGCACTTTTTCTCCGAACATATGCGGCGCACCCTTGCAACCGCGCCGAACGAGGTTATATCCTTTGGTTTGTCAAGAAGAATTATACCTGTCATGTTAATTCCTTTCACCAAAAAAGGGCAACCGTGAGGCTGCCCGTTTTTTAATTTATCCTATAGGCATCAATCTCAGCCTGAACTTCTTTAAGCAGAGAGTTGATTGCCTGCTGCTTTGTGCCGTAAAGCGTGCAGCCTGCTGCACCCATGTGACCGCCGCCGCCAAGCCTTTTACAGATTGCGGATGCGTCGATATCGCCGTGAGTGCGCACCGATGCCTTGAAGTTGCCGTCCTTGAGTTCACGCATGGTAACACCTACAAGCACACCCTCAATCTGACGGGGCAGATTGGATATGCGGTCAACTTCGCTTTCATCCGAACCGCTTTTTGCATACATATCCTGCGTTATGCAGATAAGCGCGCATCGGTCTGAGAAATAAAGGCGCATGCTGTCCAACGCAAGGCGTTCAAGCGCAGCATATGTCTTTGTTTTTGTTTCAAAGAAAACCTGAATAATGTTATAGGTGTCTGCGCCGTGCTTTGCAAGTTCTGCGGCAATCTCAAATGTTCTGACCGTTGTATTTGAAAAACGGAAACATCCCGTATCGGTTGAAACACCCGTGAAAAGGCACGAAGCAATATCAGGAGTTATATCCGCATCCATCATTTTCAGAAGCAGATATATCATTTCAGCCGCAGAAGCCGAGTCCGCCTCAAGGCAGACTTTATCGGCATAAAGCATATTTGAACCGTGGTGGTCAATACAAAGGTCTATTTTGCCGCCATACTTGCCCTCATATTCTTTACCAAGCAACTTTATATCAGCAACATCAATCGCAGCAATAAGTTCCGGCTCAAAATCCTCGTTGGCAAGGTTTTCAAACATAAAGGAAAAATCCTTTGGAATAGGGTCGGCACAGTCAACCTTTACCTTTTTGCCTTTCGCCGTGAGTGCACGGGCAAGCGCAGTTGCGCTGCCAAGAGTGTCGCCATCGGGATGCGAATGGCACAAAAGCAATATTTTATCGGAATTCTGAAGAATTTCAGCAGTTTCGCGCAGGTCAATTCTCATGATCAACGCTCCTTACAAATTTTAATCATCATTTACGTCCGAAGTGATATCTCCGAGCATTTTTGCGATACCCATGCCTCTTTCAATGGAGTCATCAGCAACAAATTTAAGTTCGGGAGTTTTGCGAAGATGCAGGCGTTTGCCAACCTCTCTTCGGATATAGCCCGTTGCGCTGGTAAGACCCTTAACAGCAAGTTTTGCAGTTTCAATGCCTTCCATTGCGCTGACGTAAACCTTTGCAAAAGATGCATCGGAACTTACCTCAACATTAACAACGGTGAGCATGCCCTGAATTCTGGGGTCTTTGAGTTCACGCATGATAGCGGCTATTTCTCTTCTTATATCTTCGGACACTCTGTCAATTCTGTATCCTGCCATAATTAATCTCTGTACTCCTCTGTGATGAAGGCTTCAAAAATGTCGCCTTCCTTGATGTCATTGAACTTATTAAGACCGATACCGCAGTCAAAGCCCGATGCAACTTCTTTTACGTCATCCTTGAAACGCTTAAGAGAAGCCATTTCATCCTCGGTGATAACAATACCGTCACGGACAACTCTGATTTTTGCGCCTCTGGTGATTTTGCCGTTTATAACATGGCAGCCTGCAACGTTACCGACTGATGAAATCTTAACAACCTGACGGACTTCTGCCTTACCGATATCAACATCTCTGAACTTGGGAGCAAGCATACCCTTGATAGCGGCTTCAACTTCTTCGATACAGTCATAAATAACTCTGTAAGTTCTGATTTCAACACCGTCACGCTCTGCCACCTCGGATGCAACGTTATCGGGTCTTACATTGAAGCCGACAATGATTGCTGCGGATGCATTTGCAAGCATAACATCGCTCTCGGTAACAGCGCCTACACCGCTGTGGATAACTTTAACTCTGACTTCATCATTTGAGAGTTTGACAAGGCTCTGCTTAACAGCCTCTGCCGAACCCTGAACGTCAGCCTTGATGATGATGTTAAGGTCTTTGAGTTGACCTTCCTGAATTGATGCAAAGAGGTTATCAAGAGTAACCTTCTGGAACTCTTTGAACTGCTCTTCCTTAGCCTTTGATTTTCTCTGCTCAACAAGTTCTCTTGCAAGGCGTTCATCGTTAACGGCGTCAAAGCCGTCGCCCGCCTGAGGAACTTCTGCAAGACCCATGATTTCAACGGGAACGGAGGGACCTGCCTCGTTAACTTTTCTGCCCTTATCGTCAGTCATAACTCTTACACGGCCAACTGCTGTGCCCGCAACGATGATATCGCCTGATTTAAGAGTACCGTTCTGAACAAGGAGAGTTGAAACGGGGCCTCTGCCCTTATCAAGTCTTGCTTCAATAACTACGCCCTTTGCCGAGCGGTTGGGGTTAGCCTTGAGTTCCTGCATTTCAGCAACAAGGAGAACTGATTCAAGGAGATTATCAATACCCTGTCTTGTAAGAGCGGAAACGGGAACGCAGATTGTTTCGCCGCCCCATTCTTCGGGAACGAGTTCATATTCCGTGAGTTGCTGAAGAACTCTATCGGGGTTTGCGGCAGGTTTATCCATCTTGTTGATGGCAACGATAATCTGAACACCTGCAGCCTTTGCATGGTTGATAGCCTCAATTGTCTGGGGCATGATACCGTCATCAGCGGCAACAACAAGGATAGCAATATCCGTTGCCATTGCACCTCTCAGACGCATTGATGTAAACGCTGCGTGACCGGGAGTGTCAAGGAAAGTAATATCCGAACCGTTGAGGTTAACTCTGTAAGCACCGATATGCTGAGTGATACCGCCTGCTTCGGTTGAAGTAACGGATGTATTTCTGATAGCATCAAGAAGCGATGTTTTACCATGGTCAACGTGACCCATAACAACAACAACGGGGTCTCTTGCAATGAGTTCGCTTTCATCGTCAACATGGTCGTCAATGATTCTGTCCTCAATGGTGACAACAACTTCTTTTTCAACCTTTGCACCGAGTTCTTCTGCAACAATGGCTGCTGTTTCGTAATCAAGAACTTCGTTAACGGTTGCCATCTGACCGAGTGTAAAGAGTTTCTTTATAACTTCAGCGGCAGTCATCTTAAGCATTGCAGCGAGTTCGCCGACTGTAATTTCCTCGGGCAGTTTAAGTTGCATCTGAGGTTTCTTTGCTCTTTCAGCAGCGATTCTCTTGAGTCTTTCAGCCTCGGTTTCGCGTCTTGAAGAACGCATACCCTGCTTTCTGTACTGCTGGCTCTTCTGCTTGAGTTTCTGCTTTTTAACCGCACCCTCATGCTGCTTTGTTTTGTTTTCGGGAGCGATATTTTCATATCTCTCGTTATATTTTTCAAGGTCAACATTGCCTGCACGGGTGTCAATTGTACGCATCTCACCCTTTGTTCTGGACTGCATAGGCTTGTTTTCTTTTTCTTTAACTTCGGGTTTGGGCTGCTTTTTGGGCATGGGAGGAAGTTTATCCGCCTTAGGCTGCTGAACAGGTTTTTTCTCATTCTTCTGCTCTTTCTTTTCGGGAGCCGCAGGTTTCTTATCCTCAGCCTTCTTTGCAGGCTCAGCCTTTTTCTCCGGCTTCTTTTCGGGAGTCTTTTCAGGTGCTTTCTCCGCTTTCTTTTCAGGAGCCGGTTCAGCCTTTTCTTCCTCTGCCTTTTCAACTGGCTTTTCTTTTGCCTTTTTTGCGGCAGGCATAAACTCAAAATATTCGTTGAGGTCTGCAACCTCATTTTCCTTTGTAAAAGTTTCAAAAACTATATCAAGTTCATCTTCTTCAAGAGCAGTCATATGCTTCTTCTGCCCGTCAAAATATTTTGCAAGCAAATCAACAACTATGTTGCTCTTGATATCAAAGTCTTTAGCGACTTCATGTACTCTGTATTTATTAATCATAGATTAACCTCCTCTGTTGTGTTCAGAAGCCCAAGCATTGTTTTTGCAAAGCCTTCGTCATTAACGGTTACCACTGCTGATTTAAGCCCCGTGGCTTTACCTATTTCATCTATTGTTGAAGTGAGCACCCTGACGGGGATATCCCTTCCGTCAAAGGCGGCTTCACGCTCTATCTCTTTCCTCAGCCGCTGAGAAGAATCGCTGCTCAGCAGGCAGAGTTTTGCGCTTTTGCTTCTGACCGAACCTATCGCCGCATCATGACCGCAACTTAAGCGGCCTGCCCTGCGGCACATGCCGAGAAGAGAGATGAGTTTTGGGTTATCATTCATTTTTTAACTCTTCCTCCATTCTCTCGTAAACTCCGTCGGGAATTTCACATGAGAATGCTTTCTCAAGCCTCTTTGCCTTCCTTGCTTTTACAAGACACTCTGCATCACGGCACACATATGCGCCTCTGCCGGGCTTTTTGCCGGTAAGGTCAAGCGATATTTCACCCTCAGGGCTTTTAACCACCCTGACAAGTTCTTTTTTAGGCTTCATTTCATTGCAACCTGTGCATTTTCTCATTGGTATTCGACGGGTCTGCATGGTTCAACTCCTTAATAGGTTATTATGGATTATTTTATAAAATATTCGATAAAATTAATTATTCGTCAAAATTGATAACGGGTTCTTCCGTTTCGGGATTGATATCTATTTTCCAGCCTGTAAGTTTAGCGGCAAGGCGCGCATTCTGACCCTTGTTGCCGATTGCAAGTGAAAGTTGGCTGTTGGGAACAACTACCTTGCATGAATGCTCCTCTTCGTTCTCAACAGTTACGGAAATAACGTCTGCCGGAGCAAGAGCAGCAGCAACATACTGAGTGGGATCTTCACTGTAGCGAACAATATCGAGTTTTTCGCCGCCGAGGATATCAACAATCTTGTTGACACGTGCGCCGCGCTGACCGATACATGCACCTACGGGATCAACATTTTCATCGGCTGAATGAACGGCAATCTTGCTTCTTGAACCGGCCTCACGCGAAACAGACATGATTTCAACTGTGCCGTCAAAAATTTCGGGAACTTCGCTTTCAAGAAGACGGCGGACAAGACCGGGATGAGTTCTTGAAATTGTTGCTCTGGGGCCCTTTGTTGCTTCTCTGATTTCAGCAACATAAACCTTGATGATATCGCCTGCCGAGAAGTTATCTGTGGGAAGTTGCTCGCTTCTGAGAAGTCTTTCGCTGATTTTGCCGATTTCAACAAATGCATCAAGAGTTTCGGGGTCAACCTTTGAAACCTTAGCAGTAACGATTTCCTGTTTCTTGGTTTCAAACTCAGCCTTAATCTGACCGTGCTCAGCCTCTCTTATTGCCTGGCGGAGAATGTGCTTGCCTTTTTCAGCGGCAATACGGCTTACTTCTTTTGTTTCAAGTTCAATTTCAACGATATCGCCTGCAAGAGCGTTCTTCTTGAATCTCTGCGCCTGCTCAACAGTCATATCTTCATCGGGGTCAAGAACTTCCGTTACAACATTTTTGCGAACGAAAACTCTGAATTTCTGCTCATCGGGGTCAATTTCGCAGAAAACGATGTCCTTGTTATTATAATCTCTCTTAACCGCTGTTACGATGGCTCTTTGAATACCTTCAAACAGCGCATCCTCTGCAATCTTCTTTTCTTTGCTGAGGAATTTCACTGCCTCGAAAAATTCGTTGTTTTTCATTTTTCTGACCGTTCCTTTCAATTAAAAACTGAAATCATCAAGTTTGATGTAACTTGTTTCTTTTTTCTCAAAGCACATTGCGTTGCCGTCCTCAAGGCGCATGGTTATAACCTTGCCGTCAAACTCCTCAAGCACGCCTGCGAATTCACGCACACCCTCAATTGCTCTGATAAACTTCACTTTGATTTTTTCACCTTTGCAGGCTTCAAAATGGGTTTCTCTTGTGAGTTCCCTTTCAACACCGGGTGATGAAACCTCAAGGCAGTAACTCTGCTCAATCGGGTCTGCATCATCAAGAGGTTTATCAATTGCGCGGCTCATATTCTCACAGTCTGTAATACCGACTCCGCCCTCTTTATCAATAAAGATACGCAAAAACCAATCTGCACCTTCCTTGACAAAGCGTATATCCCAAATCTCAAGACCGAGTTCTTCGGCTATGGGCTGTGCAATTTCCCAAACAGCGGCTACGGTGTTGCCGCCCTTACCTTTTGCCATGAGTTATTCTCCTTTTTTCTTTTTGTGAAAAATGTTTTCTGCATAAACAAAAGAGCGGGTCGCCCCACTCTCATGAAATACATAATCCTACTGTCGATATTTTAACACACATTATTATAAATATCAAGTATTTTTTAAAATTTTATATTTTGTTATTGATATGGTCTTATTTTGGGTGTAAAATAAGATAGAATACACAAAAATGAAAGCGTGAAATATGTGATAATAGATTTCCATACCCACTGTTTTCCCGATAAAATTGCAGAAAAAGCAATCGAACAGTTAAGGCTTCGCTCAGGTATAACAAGACCGTTTCACCGCGGCACTGTCAACAGCCTGCTTGAACTGCAAAAAGGCGACGGCGTTGATTATTCGGTTGTGCTTAACATCGCAACAAATCCTCATCAGCAGACAAGCGTTAATAATTTTGCAATCTCGCTTAAAGAAGTTGACGGAATAATACCTTTCGGCAGCGTTCATCCGGACAGCGCCGATGCACTCAGTGAACTTGAAAGACTCAAGGCAAACGGCATAAAAGGAGTAAAACTTCACCCCGATTATCAGGGCTTTTTTGTTGACGAAAAAAGAATGCTGCCTATATACGAAAAAATCGGCGAACTCGGTCTGATAACCCTTTTCCACTGCGGCTACGATATCGGCTACCCCGAACCCGTTCACTGCACAGCCGAAGCGCTCGCAAAAGTTCTGCCCGTATTCGGCGGCTCGCCTGTTGTTGCGGCTCACTTCGGCGGAATATGGTCACTCCCCGAAACACGCAAGCATCTTGCAGGCAAAAATGTTTATCTTGACACCGCCTATTGCTACGGCACAATCACACCCCGATATGCAAAAGAAATCATTGATATGCACGGAGCGGACAAAATCCTTTTCGGCAGCGATGCACCGTGGAATGCACCCTCACAGGATATGGAACTCATCAAATGTTTCGGTCTGACTGCGGAAGAAGAAAAAGCAGTCCTCGGCGGTAACGCACAAAGACTGCTCGGTCTGTAAACTATCTTAATTCATCAAGTGTCATTTCATATGCAGGCAGGAATTCCTCAACAAAAACCTTTGCCTCGGGCAAATCAAGATTTTCGATTGCTGTCTTTATTCCTTCGCCTGCTTTGACAAACTCGCTGTTGCCCGCCTTTTTCTCTTCAATGCACTTTATCAGCGCGCTGATTTTATCGGCAGCCTTAACAATTTTCCAGAGTTCTTCATCACCGTTTTCGGGCAAGAACATTGCGGAATAATCCTCTCTGAAATCCTCGGGCAGCATTGCAACAAGGCTCTTGCACGCATTTTCCTCAACGGTTTTATATGCATTACGCACTTCCTCGCTGTAATATTTGACGGGAGTCGGCATATCGCCCGTAAGAGTTTCGGGCGCATCGTGATAAAGACCGATAAGAGCCGCTCTCTCACCGTTTAAATTTTTGCCGAAACGCTTGTTGCCGATTACGGCAAGCGCATGAGCAATAACCGCGACCTCAAAACTGTGCTCACAGAGATTTTCGCTGTGTTCGTTCCTCATGAGCGCCCAGCGGTTAATATATTTCATTCTTGAAACCATTGCAAAAAATCCGTTATCCATAAAATCACCTTAATCACGATTTGTGGATTAAATATATCACAATTTTTAATTTAATGCAACAAAAGAAAGGAGGATTGCTTTGAAACGCTGCATAAACTGCCTGTCCGAATGCGACGATTCCGTTAAAGTCTGCCCTGAATGCGGTTATAACGGTACAAACAAAAACGATTTTGAATATTCACTGCCCGTCGGCACAAAACTCGGCGGCAGATATGTGCTTGGCGGTGCTTTTTCAAGGGCAAATTCCTTTCTTGTTTATTATGCGCTGGATACTCAGGAGCGCAAAAGAGTTAAAATATATGAATATCTGCCAACAAGGCTTATGTATCGCCTGCCTGATGAATACATCATCAAATATCATGACGAAAAATGCAGCGTTAGAGGTGACAAAGAGATTGCTGCATATTACGCACATTTTGTAAAACTCTGTGCCGTATCAAAAATCAGTGTTCTTGAATTCGCAGACTGCTTTGCGGAAAATTCAACCATATACTATGTAAGCAAAATCAGTTCCGGCACTCCGCTGTCATCACTTATAGGCAACGGCAAAAAGATGTCGTTTTCAAAGGCGGTTGCCCTGCTCGCTCCCGTTACCGACTGCGTTTGCAAACTCGAAAAATCAGGCAAATGGCACGGCTGTATATCGCCGTATTCCATTATCACAAATGATAACAAAATCACTTCTTTAACAGGCTATACCTATCCGCCCAAAAGCATGCTCTCGCCGTTTGATGCGCCCGAAAAAGAACTCGGTGCAAAGCATTGCGGCACTTACACAGATATATATTCAATAGGTGCTGTTCTCTACGAAGCCGTAACGGGCACTCTGCCTCCTTCCGCCGAACAAAGAAAGAAAGGGGCAGCACTTAAATTGCCTGCATCCCTTTCCGAAAACGAGAAAAAAATTATCGAAAAATCTCTTGCTCTTGATAAAACCGAGAGATATTCTTCAGCGGAAGAATTCCTTTTTGATATCAGCGGTAAAAAAGCCGGAAAAGAAAAACTTCCCCACAGAGAAATTATACGCCGTATAGTGCTGGTCACAGCCACAATTACTTTGATTGCAAGCCTTGCGTTTCTGCTGAACTACTATGTAATCGAACCTTACCGAGAGCAAAAACAGGCATCCGACTTAGCATCAATGGTTGTTCAGACAACAAATGCAGAAAAAGACCCTTGGGAAGATATAAGAGCAAAACATCCCGATGTTCAGTTTCCGGATGGCATGAATCCGGCATATGCGGAACTCTATGCCGCAAATCCCGATTTTGCGGGCTGGATTTCCATACCCGAAATGAACATTGATTTTTCCGTTGTTCAATGTGAAGACAATGTTTATTATGAACGCAGGGATTTTTACGGCAACAGCACGAATTACGGTGCTCCTTTCTTTGATTACCGCAATTCTTTGATATCTCTAAGCCGCAACACAATTATCTACGGTCACAACATGCGCCATGACGATAAAATTTTCGGCACGCTGGAACAGTACAGGGAAATCGACGGTTTTCTGAAAGCGCCGATTATAACGGTCAACACCTTATACGGCGAATATAAATTCAAAATCTATGCCGTGTTTATCTCCAACAGCAAGGCAATTGACGATAACAATCATGTTTTCAATTATATATTTACAGCCGCAGGCAACTCGCAATTCATGGACTATGTTGCCGAGGTTGACAAACGAAAACTTTACACAACAGGCGTTGATATAAATGAAACTGACAAAATCGTTACCCTATCCACCTGCTGCTATGATTTTGAGGATGCAAGGCTTGTTGTTGTAGGCAGACTGCTGCGTAACGGCGAAAGCGAAGAAATCAACGCATCTCTTCCCGTCATGAACGAAAACCCCAAATTCCCACAGGCATATTATGATGCAAAACGCATCCAAAACCCATATATCAATGACCCCGATTTGTTTGAATAAAGGTGATAAATTATGAAATTTTTAATTGTAGTTGATATGCAGAATGATTTTATTGACGGCGCTCTCGGCACAAAAGAGGCTGTTGCAATTCTCCCTGCAGTAAAGACAAAAATCGAAGGCTTTGACGGCAGAGTCATCTTCACCCGTGATACTCATGAAGAAGATTATCTTTCTTCTCAGGAGGGCAAAAATCTGCCCGTTGAGCACTGCATAAAAGGCTCTGACGGCTGGCAGATAAACGAATCGCTCGATGCTCTTCGCAAAGAAGAACCCGTTGACAAACCGACCTTCGGCAGCATTGCTCTCGGTCAACTTTTAAAAGCATACGATACTTATGACGAAAAAATCGAAAGCATAACCCTTATAGGTCTTTGCACCGATATCTGCGTTATCTCAAACGCTATGATTATCAAGGCTTTCCTGCCCGAAATTCCCGTTATTGTTGATGCTTCCTGCTGCGCAGGCGTCACCCCCGAAAGCCACCAAAATGCGCTTAAAGCAATGCAAATGTGCCAGATAAAAGTTGAAAATCTTTGATTTGACGATTAAAAACTTTAAATCGCTAAAGTTTTTTGCAAAAAAGCCTTGACAAACGGTTTTCAGAGTGCTATTCTATACCCATATTCAAAGCAACAGAGGTTATTTTCAATGATTAAGAATGTTTTTTCAGCAGCATATTTTTACTTTTACTTTATCAAGTAATTTGATAGGGTTTGGTAAGTTTTGCTGAAAAACATTAATGAGGTTTATAAAACCCCGCAGTGAAATTTACACTGCGGGGTTCATTTTTTTGAAAAAACGGTTGCTAAATTTTCGGAGGTAATTTAAAATGATTGTATCTATTAAAAAAGGAACAGACGAAGTTCAGTTACAGAATCTTGTTGAATGGCTTAAAAGCCTTAATCTTGAAATTCACCGCAGCGAAGGTCAGTATGAAACCATCCTCGGTCTTGTAGGCGACACAAGCCATGTTGATATCGACCTCATTGAAGGTCTTAATATTGTAAGCAATGTTGCCCGTATCAGCGAGCCTTATAAAAACGCAAACAGAAAATTTCATCCCGATGATACCGTTATTGATATCTGCGGTCATAAAATCGGCGGCGGCAACTTCCAGTTTATCGCAGGTCCCTGTTCCGTTGAATCACCCGAGCAGATTTGCTCAATCGCAAATGACATCAAGGCGGCAGGCGCAAACCTTCTCAGAGGCGGTGCTTTCAAACCCAGAACATCACCCTACGCTTTCCAGGGCATGAGAGCAGAGGGTCTTGAACTTCTTCAGAAAGCAAAGGAAGAAACAGGCACACCCATCGTCACCGAAATCATGGACCTTTCTCACTTGCCCCTGTTTGAAAATGTTGATGTAATTCAGGTAGGCGCAAGGAATATGCAGAACTTTGAACTTCTCAAAGAACTCGGCAAAACGGATAAACCCATTCTTCTCAAGAGAGGTCTTGCCGCAACAATGGAAGAACTTCTCATGAGCGCAGAATACATCATGGCAGGCGGCAACAACAAAGTTATGCTCTGCGAAAGAGGCATAAGAACCTTTGAGCATTACACAAGAAACACAATGGATATTTCCGCAATTGCCCTGCTTAAAGAGAAAACTCATCTGCCCGTTATTGCAGACCCCAGTCACGCAGCAGGCATGGCAAGAATGGTTCGTCCTCTCGCCCTTGCAGCCGTAGCCGCAGGCGCAGACGGACTGATGATTGAAGTTCATAACGACCCTGCACATGCTCTGTGCGACGGTCCTCAGGCTCTGCGCCCCGAGGAATTTGCAAAGGTTGTTAAGGAAGCAAACGCAATCAGAGAAATCATGACAAAATTTTGAGTAACCGCTGAAAAAAGGTGATATTATGAAAATCGGAATAGTCGGCTTGGGTCTTATCGGCGGCTCTCTTGCAAGGGCGCTGACCGAAAGCGGCAAGCACGAGGTTTACGGTGCAGACCGTAACAGAAGTTCTCTCCTTGCAGCAAAAATGGTTGAGGCAATCAAGGACGAAATGACGGACGAAAATATCGGCGAAATGGATATGATATTCATTGCTCTTTATCCGCAGGCAACCGTTGAATTTGTTGAGGCAAACGCATCAAAAATAAAAAAAGACGCCATTGTAGCGGACTGCGGCGGTGTTAAAAGACCGATTTGTACTCCATGCGAAAAACTTGCAGAGGAAAACGGCTTTATTTTCATCGGTGCTCATCCCATGGCAGGCACTCAGTTTTCGGGCTTCAACGCTTCAAGGGGCAATCTTTTCAAAAATGCAACAATGATTATTACTCCCAAAGAAAACACGGATATCCGCATTCTTGAAAAACTCAGAAATGCTCTTAATGATGCAGGTTTCGGCGCAATTAACTTTACAACTCCTGAAGAACATGATAAAGTAATAGCATTCACATCTCAACTTCCTCACATAATCTCAAACGCTTATGTAAAGAGCCATACGGCGGTCAAGCAAAAGGGCTTTTCCGCAGGCAGTTACAGAGATTTGACAAGGGTTTCAAAACTCAACGAAAAGATGTGGTCGGAACTTTTCTTTGAAAATAAAGATAATCTCTGCGCTGAAATTGACTTCCTTGTTGAAAGGCTCAGCGAATACAGCGCCGCTCTCAAAGCGGATGACAGAGAGGGGCTTGTTGCCCTGCTTAAAGAAGGCACCGACAGCAAAAAACAGGCAAAGTAGGAAACGAAAATGAAAATTATCAAAGTTAACGCTTCAAAAGAATATGAGGTTATTATCGGCAGCGGCATTCTCCCCTCACTCGGGGAGAAATGCGTTTCGCTCCTCGGCAAAAGCAAGGCGGTTATCGTAACGGACAGCAACGTTGCGCCCCTCTGGCTTGCCGAAACAAAGTCAAGCCTTGAGAGCGCAGGAATAGAAACAATTGAGTTTATTTTCCCCGCAGGCGAAGAATCCAAGAGCAAAGAAACTCTCTTTGCTCTGCTTGAATTTATGGCGGAAAACAAACTCACAAGGAGCGATTTTGCAGTTGCTCTCGGCGGCGGCGTAACAGGCGATATGACCGGTCTTGCCGCATCGCTTTACCTTAGAGGCATTCCGTTTGTTCAGGTTCCCACAACACTGCTTGCGGCGGTTGATTCTTCCGTCGGCGGCAAAACAGCAGTTAACCTTACTGCAGGCAAAAACCTCATGGGCGCATTCTATCAGCCCGAACTTGTGCTCTGCGATACACGCACGCTTGGCACTCTGCCCGAGAGCATCTTTGCAGACGGCATGGCAGAAGTTATCAAATACGGCGTTATTTTTGATAAGGATTTATTTGACAAGGTGCAAAGCGGAGATGTAAAATCAGATATTGAAAGCATCATTGCACGCTGCGTTGAACTTAAAAGAGATGTCGTTGCAAAGGACGAGTTTGACAAAGGCGACAGGCAACTGCTCAATTTCGGCCACACAATGGCTCATTCAATCGAAAAATGCAGTAACTTTGAAATCTCTCACGGCAGTGCCGTTGCAATCGGCATGGTTATTGCCGCAAAGGCAAGCGCCGCTCTCGGCTGGAGCAATGAGGACTGCACGCAGGCAATTATTGAGGCAAACAAAAATAACGGTTTGCCCGTTGAATGCGGCTTTGCGCCGAACGACCTTGCGGACGTTGCCCTCTCGGATAAGAAGCGCACAGGCGGCACAATCAATTTTGTTGTGCCCGAGGTTATGGGCAACTGCATTCTCAAGAAAATCCCCGTTGAAACTCTTTATCAGATTGCAGAATATACATAATCTTCCTGCCTTCTCCTTGAGGAGAAGGTGTCACCGCAGTGACGGATGAGGTGTAAGACAAAATTTTCACGGAGTTAAAACATAATGGATATTCAAATCACTCCTGCGCCGATATCGGGCAGCATTGAGGGCATTGCCTCAAAATCTTTTGCGCACAGAGCATTAATCTGCGCCTGCCTTGCAAAAGGTAAAAGCCAAATCAGAATAAACACAACCTCTGCGGATATCGAAGCAACGCTCAACTGCCTGCGCAATCTCGGCGCGGTTATTGAGCAGGAGGGTACGCTCTACAGCGTAACGCCAATTGAAAATATTCCCAAAAAGGCATCCATTGATTGCGGCGAAAGCGGCTCAACAATCCGTTTTTTGCTCCCCGTAATCTGCGCTCTGGGCATAAATACCGAAATCCACGGCTCGGGCAGGCTGCCCGAGAGACCACTTTCCCCCTTAAAAGAGGAGTTAATCCGCATGGGTGCATACATTTCGGATGATTTTCCGCTCAATGTTTCGGGCAGAATCATGGCAGGCGAATTCACCCTGCGCGGCGATGTAAGTTCGCAGTTCGTAACGGGTCTGCTCATGGCTCTGGCATATCTCGGCGGCGGCAAAATCAATCTGCTTCCGCCCGTTCAGTCAAGACCTTATATTGATATAACATTACAGGTTCTGCGCACTTTCGGCGCGGATATTAAAGAAGAAAATAATACGTTTTATATAAATCCAAGTCCACTCACGGGCTGCGGCTTCACGGTTGAAGCCGACTGGTCAAACGCCGCTTTTCCTCTGTGCATGGGTGCAGAGGTTACGGGGCTTAATCCCTATTCAACCCAAGGCGACAAGGCGATTATCGAAGTGCTCAAACGCATGGGCGCAAAAATCAGCGGTAATTACAAAGCCGATGTTTCCGCTTTGCACGGCTGCAGAGTTGATGCGGCGGATATCCCCGATGCAGTGCCAGTTATCGCAGCAATTGCGGCAACCGCCGAGGGCGAAACCGTTATTTTCAACGGCGAAAGACTCCGCATAAAAGAAAGCGACAGAATTCAGACCACCTGCGAAATGCTCCGCTCGCTCGGCGCAGATATTACCGAAACCGATGACGGCATGATAATCCGCGGTAAAAAAAGCCTTTCGGGCGGCGAAACGTTGTCGTTCCATGACCACAGAATCGCAATGGCGGCGGCTGTTGCGGCCGTCAGATGCGAAGGCGATGTTATAATACGCAACGCCGAAGCGGTCAACAAATCATACCCCGCATTTTTTAAAGATTATAACAAGTTGGGAGGAAACGCCCGTGTCCTGTAATTTCGGAAACAAAATTAAAATAACTATTTTCGGTCAGTCGCATTCCGAGGCAATCGGAGTTATCATTGACGGTCTGCCCGCAGGCTTTAAGATTGATACCAAAAAAACCGCCGCATTCATGGCAAGGCGTGCCCCCGGCAAAAATGACCTTTCAACACCGAGAAAAGAGGCTGACGAAGTAAAAATCCTCTCAGGCGTTGTTGATAACATAACCTGCGGCGCACCACTCTGCGCAGTTATTGAAAACACTAACACTCGCTCAGGCGATTATGATAAACTGCGCAAACTGCCGAGACCCTCTCACAGCGACTTTGCCGCCATGATGAAGCACAACGGCTTTAACGATATCCGCGGCGGCGGCAACTTCAGCGGCAGACTCACCGCTCCGCTCTGCTTTGCCGGCGCTGTCTGCATGCAGATGCTTGAGGAAAAAGGCATACGCATAGGCGCACACATTTCCTCAATCGGTAAAGTTGATGACAAGCAATTTGACCCCGTTAATGTCAGCGCAGATGATTTTGATTCATTGCTTGTAAAAGCATTCCCCGTTATTAACGATAAACAGGGCGAACTCATGCGCAAAGAGATTTACGATGCAAAAGGCAGCGGCGATTCCGTCGGCGGAACAATCGAATGCGCCGTTATCGGTATGCCCGTCGGCATAGGCGACCCGATTTTTGACGGAATAGAAAACAGACTTGCCGCGGCTATATTCGGCATTCCTGCAATCAAGGGAATTGAATTCGGCTCGGGCTTTGACGGCAGCAGACTTACGGGCAGCCAAAATAACGATGATTTTATAAGTGAAAACGGCAAAATCAAAACTGCGACCAATAACCACGGCGGCATCCTCGGCGGAATTTCATCAGGCATGCCCATCGTTTTCCGCTGTGCGGTAAAACCCACCCCGTCAATCGGAATGCAGCAGCAGTCGGTCAACACTGAAACAGGTGAAGAAGAAAGCCTTGTCATCGGCGGCAGGCACGACCCTTGCATCGTTCCCAGAGCAGTGCCTTGCATTGAAGCGGCAGCGGCGGTTGTGATAGCAGATTTTCTTTTATAAAAAGCATATTTCTTTATAAAGAGGTATAAAAATGGATTTACTTGAACTTAGAAACAGAATAGATGAGATTGACGGCGAACTCACAAAACTTTTTGAAGAAAGAATGAAAACCGCCGCCCTTGTCGGTAAATATAAGCAGGAGAACAATGTTCCCGTTTTCAACAGACAGCGTGAAAGAGAAGTTCTCAATAACGCAACGGCAAATGTTTCCGAAGAACTGCAGAGTTACACAAAAACTCTTTACCAGACTATTTTTGAACTGAGCCGTTCGTATCAGAAAAGGATAATTTATCCCCAGTCAAAATTTTCTAAAATGCTTGATGAAGCAACCTCGGGCACTCCCGTTGCAAGACCCGAGAGAGCCTCTGTTGCATGTCAGGGCGTTGAGGGTGCATATTCGCAGTTCGCATGCGACAAGATGTTCACTTATCCCTCAATCATGTATTTTTCGGGCTTTGAAGATGTTTTCAAAGCCGTTGACAGCGGACTTTGCCGCTACGGAATTCTCCCGGTTGAAAACAGCACTGCAGGTTCGGTAAATAAAGTATATGACCTGATGAACAAATACAAATTTTACATTACCCACAGCCTTAAACTATTTATCGGTCATACACTTCTTGCGCCTGATGGCGTTGCCCTCAGCGATATCAAAGAAGTATTTTCACATGAGCAGGCGCTCAATCAGTGCTCGGAATATCTTGCATCGCTCGGCGTAAAAATCACCGTTTGTGAAAACACTGCGGCTGCTGCAAAAATGGTTGCAAACAGCGGCAGAAAAGACTGCGCCGCAATCGGTTCCAAAGACTGCGCAGAACTTTACGGGCTTCGCATCGTTGAAAGCGGAATTCAGAACACCGACAACAACTACACCCGTTTTATCTGCATTTCCAAAAATCTTGAAATTTATCCCGGGGCAAACAAAACCAGCATAATGATGACCATTCCCCATAAACCCGGTTCGCTTTATAACATAATCTCAAGTTTTGCCGCTCTTGGTCTTAACATGACAAAACTTGAAAGCCGTCCTCTCCCCGGAACAAACTTTGAGTTCATGTTCTATTTTGATATTGATGCTTCCGTTTACTCGGATAACCTCAAAGTTCTGCTTAACGAACTTGAACACGATGCCGAGCAATTCAGTTACCTCGGCAGTTATACGGAGGACTGATGCTATGTTTGGTCTTTTAGGCAGAAAGTTGGGTCACTCCCTTTCGCCGCAGATACACGCACATCTGTGCGACTACGAATACAAACTCTACCCTACCGAGCCGGAAAATCTTGATGAATTTTTCTCTGACACAAGGCTCAATGGTTTCAACATAACTATTCCATATAAAATCGAAGCATTCAACCGCTGCGATGAGCGCTCCGAAACTGCAGAAAAAGTCGGCAGTGTAAACACTATTGTCCGCCGCAGTGACGGCTCACTTTACGGCGACAACACGGATTATTTCGGTTTTCTTTATATGGCAAAAAAATGCAACTGCGATTTTAAAGATAAAAAAGTTCTCATCCTCGGCTCAGGCGGTGCAAGCCTTACGGTTTATCATGTTGCCCGTGACGAAGGTGCAAAAGAAATTGTTGTTGTTTCTCGCTCGGGTGAGGATAATTACGGCAACATCAGCCGCCACTATGATGCGGATATAATCGTCAACACAACGCCCGTCGGCATGTACCCCAACAACGGCGAGAGGCTCATTGACCTTTCAAAATTCACAAAATGCAAAAAAGCGCTCGACCTTATTTATAATCCCGCAAGAACGGTTTTCCTGCTTGATGCGCAGAAACTCGGCATCGACTGCATAAACGGTCTTTATATGCTCGTTGCTCAGGCTTTGCGTGCCGCTGAAATCTTCACAGGCAAAAGCATTCCGCTCTCACGCATTGACGAAATCTATGATGCAATCATATCCGAGCAAAAAAACATTGTGCTTATCGGCATGCCGGGCTGCGGCAAATCAACCTGCGCGGCTCTGCTTTCAAAAAAAACAGGCAGAAAATGCCTTGACACCGATGCCCTTGTTGTTGAAACATCGGGTGAAAACATTCCCGATATCTTTGCCAAATACGGAGAAACCGAATTTCGCAATCGTGAAACCGAAGCCGTTAAAAACGCCGGCAAAGGCACAAATAATATTATTGCAACGGGCGGCGGCGCAATTCTGCGAAAAGAAAACCGCATTGCTCTTAAAGAAAATTCAACGGTTATCTTCCTCAAAGCACCTGTTGATACACTTGCAACAGACGGCAGACCGCTTTCGAAAGATGCCGAAACTCTGCAAAAAATGCTGGCACAAAGGCTGCCTTTATATAATGAAACTGCTGACTTCACTGTAGAAGTTGACCCTGACCCCAAAATCACCGTAAGGAGGATTTTATCATGCGTATCCTTGTAATCAACGGCCCTAATATAAATATGCTCGGCATCAGAGAACCCGGCATATACGGCAAAAATTCCTATGCCGAACTCTGCTCCCTAATATCGGATTATGCCGCCGAAAAAGATGCTGAGGTTGAACTTTTTCAGTCAAACCACGAAGGAGATATTGTTGATAAAATTCAGAAAGCATACGATAACTTTGACGGAATCGTCATTAATCCCGCAGCATACACTCACACAAGCATTGCTATTCTTGATGCACTCAAATCGGTTGCTCTGCCTGCCGTTGAGGTGCATATCTCCGATGTTTCGTCAAGAGAAGATTTCAGGCAAATCTCATACGCCGGCATGGCGTGCGAAAAAGCCTTCATAGGTCTCGGCTTTGACGGTTACCTCAGAGCAATTGACCATTTGTTGAGTAAATAAATTTAACCCGTGTAGGGCGGCTTGCCCACAAGCCGCCGAAAAAACGGCGGGATGAAGGCATCCCGCCCTACTCTATAAAATTGACATACCGCTTGATGGCAGTCAAAAAACCCTCGGTTTTTCAACCGAGGGTTTTGTATTAGTCCTTATTAATTTCAATCTTGCCGTAGAGCGAACCTGCGGAATCTGAACGGGGTGCTCTTGAGGGGGCTGCGGGTGCATCTGAATTCTCTCTTCTGTAACCGCCTCTGTTACCGCCGTTGCGGTAGCCGCCTCTGTTGCCGCCCTTGTTATATCCGCCGCGGCCTCTGTTATTATAACCGCCGCCGTTTGTAGGCTTCACGCCTTCTTCAAGAGTGATAACAACCTTTCTGTCGCCGTCGCTGCCTACTGAATGTGAGGTAACGCCTTCGATTTCCTGAACGGTTGTATGAATAATTCTTCTTTCATAGGGGTTCATGGGCTCAAGCACAACATTTCTGCCGTACTTTCTTACCTTTGCGGCATTCTTGCGAGCGAGAGATCTGAGAGTGTTTTCTCTCTTTTCTCTGTAATTGCCTACATTGATTGAAACTCTCTTGTAATCCTCTGAACCTCTGTTGATAACAAGGCGTGTGAGATACTGGATAGCATCAAGAGTTTCGCCTCTTCTGCCGATTACCGAGCCGTAATCATCACCGCAACTGATTGAGATGCGTACATCTTCATCATCTGCTTCAACTTCGATTGTTGCTTCCTCAATGCCGAGGCTTTTGATGATTGTGAGGATATATTCTTTTGCCTTTACAAACGGATCATCCTCAACCTCATAATACGCTCTCATTTTAGCGGGTGATCCGCCAAAAAGACCAAAAACCTTTGCTTTGGGCATTTCGATAACATCATATTTTATATCTGCATCTTCAGGGGCTGCAAGAGCCTTGAGAGCAGCATCTTTTGCTTCGTCAATAGTAGAACCTGTGCCGATTGCTTCTTTTATCAAAATGTTTCACCACCTGAAATGTGTTAGTTCTTTTTTTCCTTTCTTTCGGCGGCAAGTTTAATGCTGTTTTCTTTTGAACGGCGTTCAACCGTTTCGTCAACCATAAGCCTTGCCATCATCTTTTTGGGGTTGTAGAAGTGGCCGATGATAACTGTTGAAAGGAATCCGAAAATACTGGACGCAATCCAGTAAATACCGATACCTGCAGGGTAGTTAACAACAAAATAAAGTGAGAACAGGGGCATACCGAAAGTCATACAGCCTGTCATCATAGCGTTACTTGCCATAGCAGGATTGTTCTGTTTTTGTTTGCGTTGTGAATAAAGACCCGTTGCCATTGATGAAAGGAAGGAAAGCACGGGAATAACCCATATAACATGGATTTCTTTGTGATTCATGGGAATATCGCCGAGTGAGAAAAGGCCGAAGAAATTGAAGTTGATGCCTTTTATTGCTTCATAAGCAGTTTCGCTTACGCCTGCAATATTCTGCAATGAATCAATGTTCTGAATAATAATAAGTTCAACAAGATGGGTGCTCTTTGTGTTACCCGTTAAGCCAAGGTCTGTAACAGCCTTAGTGAGCAGCGAAATTTCTTCCTTCGTAATTTCACTGTCATAGAGGAAATTGCTCAGAGGATAGTAAATAGCGCCGATAAGACCGAAAAGCAGAACAAACTGAATAAGCATGGGGGCACAGCCTGCACCCATGGGATTGTAACCTTCTCTTTGATAAAGAGCATTGGTTTCTTCCTGAATCTTCTGCTGATTTCCTGCATATTTAGTTTGAATTTTACGGATTTTTGCCTGGATTCGCTGTGTTTTGACCATACCCTTCTGCTGGCTGACAGATGACGGAATCATAAGAATTCTTGCAAATAAAGTCAGCAAAACAATCGCAATGGCATAGTTGCCAAAACCGATTGTATCATAGATAAGTCTGAGTACAAAGCCAAAGGGTACACCGAGAACTTCATAAATACCGGTCATTTTTTGTCCTCCGAATGACGGTGCTTTTTTGGCGGTACCGGATCGTATCCGCCCGGAAAAAGTATGTTGCACCTCATTAATCTGAATAAAGTTAAAAGGGTCCCCCGGATAACTCCGTGAACCTGAATAGCCTCAACGGCATAATGTGAACAGGTCGGATAATACCTGCATCTTGGCGGGAACAGCGGGGAGATCCGCTTCTGATAAAAACTTATTGCGGAAAGCAGGAATTTTTTCATTGAGATTCAGCCTCCGCACCGCCGCGAACAACGCCGAGTTCCGTCAAATGCTGCTGCATGACGGGCAAAAGGTCGTTGCTTTTAAGTTTTTTTGTTTTGAACCTTGCCACAAACACGATATCGTAGTTACCGCTGCATTTTGGATAGAGTGAGGAGAATGCCGCCCTGATAATGCGGCGGCATCTGTTTCTCTCAACTGCACTGCCAAGTTTTTTTGCGGCAGTAATGCCTAAGCGCACGCCCTGACCCCTGTTTTTAACAGCATAAGTCACAAGCCCGGGCGAGGTTCTGACCTTGCCCTTGCCATAGGCACGGTGAAATTCGGTGTTTTGCTTTAAGGTAACTGCTTTTTGCATCTTCACCAATCCCTTTTCGGATTAATAAGTGAGTTGCTTTCTGCCCTTTGCTCTGCGGCGAGCAAGAACCTTGCGGCCGTTTCTGTCAGCCATTCTCTTGCGGAAGCCGTGTTCCATCTTGCGATGACGCTTCTTGGGCTGGTAAGTTCTTTTCATTCTGCTAACCTCCGTTTCACTTTTATATATTTTCGGATTCTTGCGAATCAGAAACAATCAAAATTAAATGCGGCAAGTACCCTGCAATTAAAAATGATTATTAAACAAAACTTAAAAAAGCGCATGACAAACCAAGGGGCATACCCCTCAGAGTACACATTATATAACAACTTGACCTGTAATGTCAACATTTTTTTCAATTAAGTTTGTTTTTCTTTTGTTTTATACACAAGTTATCCACCTGTGCGTGAAAAGATTTTGCTTTTCTTCTTGAAATGTAAAAATCTCTGTGTTATACTGTATTATGTATCATTATCAGTAAAATGAGTTAGACTGCGTTAAATTCAATGATGTATAAAAATTGACATGGAGGAGAAAGATATGGAATCTCTCAAAGAGATGTGGGCACTTGTTTGCGAACGGCTTAAATCAACATGCGGCGAAGTTATTTATGATATATGGTTCAAACCTCTTGAAATAATCAGTTTTGACGGCACAAAAGTTGAAATCTCCGCAAGCGAGTTCGTAAAAAGAATTATTGAGCAAAAATTTATGAGCGACCTTGCCGATGCTTTTAAATCGGTTATGGGATTTGATATTGAAATCAGCCTCGTTGACCCAAATGCCGTTGCAAAGGCGGCTGCAACCGCTCAGGCTTCGGGCGGTGCAGGCAGCACTTCGCTCAGCATTGAAAAAAATACATTTGAAACTTTCGTTGTAGGTTCATCTAATAAATTTGCCCATGCAGCGGCTCAGGCTGTTGCGGCAACTCCGGGCGCAGCATATAACCCTTTGTTTATTTACGGCAACTCGGGACTTGGCAAAACCCATCTTCTTTGCGCTATCAGCAATGAAATCAAGAGCAAAAATCCCAATGCGGATATCATTTTTACCCGCGGCGAGGATTTCGTAAGCCTTATTGTTGACGGCATCAAAGAAAAAACAATGAAAGAAATCCATAATAAATACAGAAACTGCGATGTTCTTCTTGTTGACGATATCCAGTTTATTGCAGGCAAAGAATCTACTCAGGAGGAGTTCTTCCACACTTTCAATGCTCTTACTCAGGACGGCAAACAAATTGTTCTTGCATCTGACCGTGCGCCCAAAGACATTGAAATTCTTGATGAAAGACTTCGCAACCGTTTTGAATGGGGACTTATTGCGGATATTCAGCCGCCCGATATTGAAACAAGGATGGCTATTATTCAGCGCAAAGCCGATACCCTCGGCCTTGAACTTCCGCCCGATGTTGTTCAGTTTATTGCCGAAAAAATCAAGGCAAATATCCGTCAACTTGAAGGTGCGGTTAAAAAGATAAATGCACTCGTTAACATTGAGGGTTCATTGATAAATATTGCAATGGCGCAGAATGCTATCCGCGATATCATGACCGACAGCAGACCCGTTTCCTCAATTGTCAGCAACATTATTTCGGAAACATCAAGAACTTTCGGTGTTCCTCAGGCGGATATTATTTCAAAAAAGAAAGATGCAAAAACCGCAAGAGCAAGGCAGGTTGCCATTTACATAGTAAGGGAAATTACCGACCTTACTCAGAAAGAAATCAGCGAATACTTTGGCGGCAGGGACAGGACAACCATTCTCTACTCGGTTGAAACCATTGCAAAGGACTCAGCAAACGATCCTTCGCTTAAGAAAACTATTGACAAAATTATCAAAAACGTTCAGGAACAGTAATACATTTTATATATAGAGGTACGCTATGGGACTTTTCAAAAGAATAAACAAAGGTCTGAAAAAGACCCGTGACAGCATGAGCGGTGCTATCAACGCTGCTCTCTACGGAAAAAACGAAATTGATGACGATTTTTACGAGGAACTTGAAGAAATCCTCGTTATGGCGGATGTAGGTGTTACTACCGCAACGGAAATCGTTGAAAGACTCAGAGACTCGGTTTTTAAAAAAAATCTTCGCAAAGTAAAAGATGTTAAAGAAGAAATCAGGGATATCGTTGCCGAACTTCTCAGCGGCGGCGAAGAACTTGATATGATAACAGTTCCTTCTGTTATTCTTGTTATCGGCGTTAACGGCGTGGGCAAAACAACATCAATCGGCAAAATGGCTGCCATGTTTAAGGCAGAAGGCAAAAAAGTTATCCTCGGCGCAGCGGATACTTTCAGAGCGGCGGCTATTGACCAACTTGAAATCTGGGCAGACCGTGCAGGCGTTGATATTGTAAAACACAAAGAAGGCGCCGACCCTGCAGCCGTTGTTTTTGACACAATCGCCGCAGGTAAAGCAAGAAATGCCGATATTATTATCTGCGACACGGCAGGCAGACTCCATAACAAGAAAAATCTTATGGAAGAACTTGCCAAGATATACAGAGTTATCGACCGTCAACTTCCCTATGCTGACCGAGAAATTCTGCTTGTTCTTGATGCAACAACAGGTCAGAATGCAGTCAATCAGGCAAAGGAATTCAAGGATGTTGCCGAAATCACCGGTATTATCCTGACCAAACTTGACGGCACTGCAAAAGGCGGCGTTGTTCTTGCAATCAAGAATGACCTCAAAGTACCGGTTAAATTTATCGGTGTAGGCGAAGGAATTGACGACCTCAGGCCGTTTAATTCAAAGGCTTTTGCCGACGGATTGTTTGAAGAAGACAAAGATGAGGAATAATATATATGGATTACATCATTGCAACACATAATATGAAAAAGAGAGACGAGATGCAGAGAATTCTCGCACCTCTCGGTATAAGAGTTCTTCTTGCGGAAGAAGCAGGCATTGAACTGACCGATGCGGAAGAAACAGGAACAACATTTGAAGAAAATGCTTTTATCAAAGCCGAAAGCGGCTGCAGAGAAAGCGGAATGCCCTGTATAGCGGATGATTCGGGTCTTGCTGTCGACTATCTTGACGGCGCACCCGGCGTTTATTCCGCAAGGTATGCAGGTGAGCACGGCAACGACGACGCAAACAACAAAAAACTCCTTAAAGCCCTTGAGGGCGTTGAAGATTCCAAAAGAGGCGCGGCTTTCGTAAGCGTTGCATGCTGCGTTTATCCCGATGGTAAAAAACTCATCGCCAGAGGCGAATGCAGAGGATTTATCGGCTATGAAGAAATCGGAAACGGCGGCTTCGGCTATGACCCTCTTTTCCTTCCCGTTGAATACGGCGGTGAAAAAACAATGGCTCAACTCACCGCGGAAGAAAAAGATGCAATCAGCCACAGAGGCAAATCCGTTCGCCTTCTTGCAAAGCAAATTGAGGAGGACAAATAATGACAAGCAAAGAAAGAGCCCAACTCAGAGCACAGGCTAACAGCCTTGAACCTCTTTTCCAGATAGGAAAAGGCGGCATGTCCGATGCACTTGTTGCTCAGACTGCCGATGCACTGAGAAAAAGAGAACTCATAAAAATCAAAGTGCTGCTTGAAAGCGCACCCGAAACCCCCAGAGAATTTGCGGATAAACTTGCCGAGGCAACGGGCAGCGAGGTTGTTCAGGTTGTAGGCGGCAGCATAGTTTTCTACAAAGAAAATCCCGATAAGGATAAAGAAGAAAAAAAGAAAAAGCCTGCAAAGAAAGGTAAGCCGCTCTCAAAAGTCAAAGCAAAAAGAGCAGCAGCGGCAAAACGCGAAGCAGAAGAAAAGAAAAAGAAAAAAGATTTTTACGCAAAAAAAAGAATTTACGGTTCCAAAAACACTAAATGATGTGTTTCTTGCTTCTATCCAACCATAAATATTCTTAAAATAAAAAATTTAAAATTTTTTCGGATTCTTTGCAACAAAAATGAGATATTGACACACTTATTTAATGTGTGGTATAATCGCAGACCGTGAAAGGTGCAAAAAATGGAAAAAAACAGCAATATTAAAATAATTGCACAGAACAAAAAAGCATACCACGACTATTTTGTGCTTGAAAAACTTGAGGCAGGCATTGAACTGTTCGGAACGGAAGTAAAATCAATCCGTCAGGGCAAAATAAACCTGAAGGATTCATGGTGCTTTGTTAAAGACGGAGAAATGTTTGTCAACGGAATGCACATCAGCCCTTATGAACAGGGCAATATTTTCAACCGCGACCCCTTAAGAACAAAACGTCTTCTGCTTCACAAAAAAGAAATCAGAAGATTTTATGCTCAGGTTAAGCAGGATGGTCTTGCAATCGTTCCGTTGAGCGTCTATTTCTCAAAGGGCAGAGCAAAGGTTGAAATCGGTCTTTGCAAGGGTAAAAAACTCTATGATAAACGTGAGGTTGCCGCAAAAAAAGATGCACAGCGTGCAATTGAACGCAATTTGCGCAGATAGAATATTGCAAAGCAGTGTTCTTCTATATATACGGGGATGAAAGGATTTCGACGGGGAATCTGAGCCCGGATAAGCGAGTAGCGGGGCGGGACCGCTATAAAATCCGCAATTTTCAA
>SVPH01000019.1 GCA_015065965.1 Oscillospiraceae bacterium | reverse complement strand
GCAACCGAAAGAGCAGATTTATTATCATCGTTCCATACAAGATATTTTTAACCTTTGTTTTAGAGCTGGATTTGTCATTGATGGATTTTATGAAGAATGTTTTAAAACCAACAAAGAAATTCCTATCCTTGTTGGAGATTACTATATACCGGATTTGAAGCTGCCGGAGGAACACCGCCCCATCGGAAAGTATGGACGAATGCACCGGGAATATTTAAGAGAAGTCCACCCAGCCAGATTGAACACCTTGATACTAACCGGAGAATTGTGGACATATCTTGCAGACTTGAACGAACAGGCACAGGAACGGTTAGACGCCATCATGGAGCAGATGAAAGCTGCCGAGGGTGTGACCGAGGAATTAAAGCGTACCTGTCAAATGGAATGGGTGCAGCGTTGCAATAACATTCACAACCGGGCAGAAGAAATTGTTTTGCATGAGATGATTTATTCATAAAGGTATGGGTAGAATGATTATTACAAAATAGAATTTTACTAAATTTGAAAATTTCAGTGAGGTAGCAAATGAAAGAAATTCCGAATTACGACACCTTTGTAAAGGTAGAGCCTATTCATAAAGGCTGGTCGAGTGATAAGAAATATTATGTGAAAACAAAAGATGGGGAACGATTGTTGCTTCGTATATCAGACATTTCAGCGTATAAGGCAAAACAGCAAGAGTTTGAAATTATGAAAAAAATGTCGGCTACTGGAATGAAAATGTCTCTCCCGATTTCTTTTGGAGTATGCGAAAATGGAAAAAGTGTGTATCAGCTTTTGAGCTGGTGTGATGGCGAAGAAGCAAAAGAGGCACTTTATCATCTTAGTGACGCTGAACAATACGCATTTGGTCTGAAAGCGGCAAGTATTTTGAAGCAGATGGAAACGATTGATTATAAGCCTGCATCTTTGGAGTGGGCAAAAAACTATCAAGAGCGTGTAGAGCGTTATATTGAGCTTTATCGCAAATGTGGATACACCTTTGACGGTGACGATGTAGTGATTTCCTACTTACAGACACAGTATCATTGTATCGGGGAGCGTCCAACAGCGTTGATGCATGAGGATTTTCAGACAGATAACATGGTAATATCTCCTGATGGCGACTTATATATCATCGACTTTCAGATGTGTGGTGTTGCAGACCCATATCATGTTATGACGGGAGCAGGAGTAAGTGCAATGTACAGCATTCCCTTTGCTATGGGACAGATAGAGGGCTATTTTGGCAAAACTGTACCGGAAGATTTTTGGGATAAGTATACATACTATATGCTTGCAGAAATGCTCTACTCTTTTACCGTTGGAGTGAAGATGGAGGAAGAACGGGAAGGTACACTTCGTATGTTTGATGATGAGGTGGAAAGGATTAAAAATAGTGGCACTCATATCCCAGCATGGTACCGTATGCGGTAAAGCTGTGTGTTTTATCTGTTGACAAAACAATTAAAATAATATACAATAAGAACAAATGTTCTATAATGCGTAGGAGGTGTAATTGTTGGGCAAAGAAAATACTTCAAGAACAAAAAGAGATATAGAATATTGCTGCGAGCTTAAAAGAGAAATAAAAAGATACAGCAAAATGATTAATCCACTCGGAGAACTGGATCGTTTGTTGCGTGGTCTTTGTGATGATTCTGAAATTGATGTTGAATTACCACCGGAAAGAGTTGCGGAAATACAAAATAAGCTTAACGCATTGAAAGTTGAATATGAAAAATTAGCTACAGAGCTTAAAGATGTTATTCTTATGAATATAACGGACAGCATACAAATTGAGGTTTTGAAGTTGAGATATGCTCAAGGTTTGAGTTGGGAGGATGTTATAAGCCGAATGGGTTACACCGAAAGAACTGTATATCGATATCACAGTAAAGCCTTGGCAATCCTTGATGAAATAAGGTATAAAAATTAAATTGACAGTAAAATGTCAGTAAGATGTCAGTAAATTACATATAAGTTACATTGCCGTGCGTCTATCAGTGCAGTAATACTCTGTTGTACAATTATGTACAGAGATAGACCAAACACGATGCAATTGTAAAAAAGCTAATCGGGTTGGTATAACTCGGTTAGCTTTTTTCTTTTTGCGGTGGCGAGTAAAACTCCATCCCGCACCAAATCAGATGATTTGGAATTATAGGAGAAGTGTACTCTGAAGGAGGTGAAATGTATGAGCCGAAAGAAGCAACGTGAAAACAGAAGACTTAAGCATTATCAAATGAAGATTGAAAAATGTAACAGCAATGGTGTCAAGGATTTAACTGCATACAACGCAATCCGCCAGATTGAGTCAAAGGGCAAAGCAACAATAGTATATAAATAAACAATAATGCCATCGTTCGGAGATAACTTCGGTCGGTGGCTTTGCTATATATATCCCCAAATCATAACAAGGAGGTGTGACTATGGAGAAAGCAACAATGAGCATTCAGGAGCTTTCGGCACAGATGGGCATAAGCCTTCCGAAGGCATATGAGCTTGTAAAGCAGCCGGGATTTCCTACAATCCGCATCGGCACACGTTATCTCATTCCTGTCGATGCATACAAGGAATGGCTTACAAAGAACGCAGTAAACAATTAATCTGTATTAAACCTGCCACAAGGAGGTGATTTAAACGAAAGCATTAAAGCAAATGAAAATATGGTTGCTTTGGCGCAAGGAAAACAAAAACGGCAGAGTCACCAAAATTCCTTTTGCAGCATCAGGCGGTGCTACGGGTACGAGTGAGAATTACCGTCATACTTGGGTAACATACACCGATGCGGTTAAAGCTGCCGAAATAAAAGGAGCTTCAGGAGTCGGATTTGTAATACCCGAAGGATACTTTTTTCTCGATACAGACGGATACAAACTTGATGACCCTTATGTTCAAACATTAATTAAAAGGTTTGATTCGTATGCGGAACGCTCCGTAAGCGGTAACGGTCAGCATATTTACGGCAAGTGCAATCTTGACAAACTTCCAATTTATGAGGAAAGCAGCAAGAAAAAGCTCGCTAAAGAATACTATATGAAAAACCCCAACAACGGAACGGAACTATACTTCGGCGGTATCACAAACCGCTTTGCTGTTTTTACCGGCGATGTCATATCGGATAAACCTCTTGTTGATTGCACCGATGCAGTTATTGAAACATTGAATAAATACATGAAGCGAAACAATGTAACATCGGAAACCGAAACAACCGCAGATGCTGTTGACGCATTCGATGTTGTTGCAGCTTTAAGAAAACAGAAAAACGGTGCAAGGTTCAGCAAGCTATATGATGATGGAGATTATTCCGATTTCGGTTCACATTCCGAGGCGGATGCTTCGCTGTGTTCAATGATTGCGTTCCGCACGGGACCAAACCCATCTGCTATTGATGCAATATTCCGAGGGTCTGCCCTTTACCGTGAGAAATGGGAAAGAACGGATTATCGGGAATCAACCATTCAGCTTGGTATCAACGCTTGCAACGGCAAATTCTATTCTTCAAAAAGGAATGCTCCTGCATTCATAAAGCTCAACAGTGAAACAGGCAAAGCATCCGTAAGCGTACCCTTGCTTGCAAAGCATATCAGAGAAAACTTACAGTATCTGCTTGTACGTGACAACGGCAAACAAGGATTACTCAAATATGTGTATGAAAACGGATGTTACAGACTTTATGCCGATAATATGTTTCTGGGAATCATCAAAGGCTACATCGCCGATTATGATGAGGAGCTTGTCAAAATGAGCAAGGTAAACGAAACCTTCCAACACATCATTACTGACTTGACTTATGTTACGCAGGATGACCTCGATTCCGATGAGGATATTATCAATTTTCAGAACGGCTTGCTGCGTGTTGCAGCAGACGAAACAACATTGATGCCACATACGCCTGAAACACTTTCAACAATACAAGTACCGTGCGTTTGGTGCGGAACAGAAAAGCCTACACCTGTGTTTGATAAATATATGCATACACTCACAAACGGCAATAAAGATGTTGAGCGATTGCTCATGGAATTCATCGGTGTTTGCATATCAAATGTCAAAGGTTTTCGTATGAAAAAGGCTTTGTTTCTGGTCGGCAACGGTGATACAGGTAAATCACAGCTTAAATCCCTTGTTGAGCGATTGCTGGGAAAGGGTAATTTTATAGGCATTGACCTTAAGGAAATTGAAGCACGGTTCGGAACAGGTGCTGTTTACGGCACACGGCTTGCAGGCAGTTCGGATATGAGCTTTATGTCTGTTGACGAGCTTAAAACCTTCAAGAAGATGACGGGCGGTGACAGCCTTTATGCAGAATTCAAGGGTCAGCAAGGCTTTGAGTACACATACAACGGTCTGCTTTGGTTCTGTATGAATAAGCTCCCGAAGTTCGGCGGTGATGATGGGCAATGGGTATATGACCGCATTATGGTTGTTGAGTGCCCGAATATTATTCCGAAGAACAAACAGGACAAGTTGTTGCTTGAAAAGATGTATGCCGAGCGTGACGGAATTGTATTCAAAGCAATCAAAGCATTGCAGAGGGTTATAGCAAACGGATACAGATTTACAGAGCCTGAATCCGTAGCAAGGGCAAGAGAAAAATATATGGCAGAAAACAATACTGTGATTTCATTTTATGAGGAATGTATGTGTCAGCGCCCCAACGGCAAAATTTGTGACGCAGCAACAACCGGACGTATCTACGATGTCTACCGTGCTTGGTGTCAGAACAACAATAACGGCTTTGCCAAAACAGCCAAAGAATTCAGAGAAACACTTGCAAAGCATCTCGGAACAACGTTCAAAGAAATGTCTACTCATACAAACAAAGGAACATTTTACAAAGATCTCACAATCACCATAGATACAAAAGAACAATATAAGAAAGTTTACGGATATGACAGCACCGATTATCTTGCATAGAGTGACAGTTGTGACGGAAAAGTGACAGTAATCACAATTAACTGTCACCGCTGAAGCCCTTATATATCAACGAATTCAAAGCAAAAGTGACAGAAGTGACAGCTTTTTCAACTTCTTGGCAGAAAAAGAAAAAAGAGAAAAAATATACTGTGAAAATAAAAAGTATAAACAAAGTTGATTTTTCTGTCACTTCTGTCACCGAAACGCTGAAAGCCTTGATATTACTGAATTCTTCAGGTGACAGTCATGTGTTGAAACTGTCACGGCAACTGTCACTGTTGTCACAAAAATAAATCGTGTAAATCAATCCGTTTTTTGAGTGATAACCTTGCGTGACCCCGTAGGGGGGTAAAAATCTCTGTGACTAATCTATATTGTCAGCGGCGCAGGGTATCACGCACAAAAATCGGAATTCAAACGGGGTATTAACCCCGAAATCAAACCTATATTTTAAATTATTAAACGAGGTGTTTATTTTTATGAATAATGTTAGAAATTACAAAGAAAGACTTGATTCTATCGGTCAGGAAATCTTCGGTAATAAAACCGAAGGTTCTGCAGAAATGAGAAGAAAGCAGACTGCTTACAACAGAGCTTTCTGGGATAGTATGCAGACAGGATATGTCAGCAATGCTCTCAAAGAAGGCAGCGACGGCTCGGGAGGCTTTCTTGTGCCTGATGAATTTGATGAAAGAATCATTGTGGCACTTAAAGAAGAAAATATCCTGCGCAAGCTCGGCAAGGTTATCAAAACCGAGAGTACCCACAAAATTCCTCGTATGGTTGATGGCTATGAAGCCGAGTGGTATGACGAAAATGACCGTTTCGATTTTTCAGGTGCGGAGTTTGATGAGATTGTTTTCAGCGCATATAAGCTTGGAACACTTCTTAAGGTCTCAAGTGAATTCCTTGAAGATACTCCTCAAGACATTGAAAACTTTATCTATGAAATGATAGTAGAAAGGTTTTCAAGAAGCGAAGAAGAAACATTCTTTACCGGTGACGGAATCGGCAAACCTCTCGGAATTATCCATCAGGCACAAGTTGGTGCTGTGACCGAAAATATCGGAGATATCAATCTTGATGACATCATTGAGCTTACTTATTCCGTCAAGAAACTTTACCGTGAAAATGCTGTTTTCATTATGTCAGAGGAAGCCTGTGCTCATCTGAAAAAGTTTAAAAACTACAACGGCAGAAACATGTGGAAGGTTGTAAACGGTGAACCCGATACATTGTTCGGTTATCCCGTTTATACCACAACCAAGCTTGATGGCATTGAGTCCGGTAACAAACCTGTACTTTTCGGCAACTTCGATTATTACTGTATTGCCGAAAGAGGTAACCGTATTATCCGCAGACTTTCGGAAAGATATGCGGAGCACGGTCAGGTTGGTTTTATCGGTACGCAGCGTGTTGATGCAAAGCTTGTTGACCCCGAAGCGGTCAAGACCCTTGAAATCAAATAAGTTATAGCAATTCCCGCTGATGAATAAAATCTAAAGGAGGTGGAGGGTTTGGCGCGGAAAAAGAAGCAATACATAATGATTGAAAAGCCTGAAATACAACTGAATAAACACGAGCAGGAAGAATTCGATAAAATCGTTGTGAATGCTTTGTGCCAATCCCTCTACCAAGCAGGAAAATTGACCGAAGAACAGGTCAGATATCTGGAGAATATTAACCTGAATATTTGGTAGGTAATCGTATTGATATACATCGGTTACTATGGCACTATGTGTACGGTAAATATACATTTACCTATATTATAGGAGGCGTTTATATGACACGAATTCAGACCGACAGAATATTAAAGGTTGCGGCGTATTGCCGTGTTTCAACCGACAGCAACGACCAAGCAAACTCCCTTGCAAGCCAGCAGAGCTATTTCAAGGAATATATCGAAAGAAATCCGATGTGGGAGCTTTATGATATTTATGTTGATGAGGGAATTACGGGTACAAGCACCAAAAAGAGAAAGGCATTCAACAGAATGATGGTTGATGCCCAGCTTAAGAAATACGACCTTATCATCACCAAAGAAATCAGCCGTTTTGCTCGTAACACTCTCGACAGCATTTATTACACCCGAAAGCTCAAGGAATACGGCATAGGTGTAATCTTTGCAAACGATAATCTTTTTACCCTTGACCCCGATGCAGAGCTTCGATTAACGATTATGGCTTCAATCGCACAGGAAGAAAGCCGCAAGACTTCCGAGCGTGTCAAATGGGGTCAGAAACGCAGAATGGAGCAGGGTGTTGTTTTCGGAAAGAGTATGATTGGTTATGATGTGCGTGACGGCAAGCTTTACATAAATCCCGAGGGTGCGGAGATAGTTCGTAAGATTTTTCATAAGTACACAATCGAGCGCAAAGGCACCTGCACCATCGCAAGGGAGTTGAAAGAGGAAGGAATACCAACCTTCACCAACAAAAACTGGACTAACACAGTAATTCTCCGCACACTTCGCAATGAAAAATACTGCGGTGATTTGGTGCAGAAAAAGACCCTGACTCCGAACTATTTAACCCACGAAAAGGTTCTCAACCGAGGAGAAGAAGAGTTCGTTATTATCCGTGACCACCACGAACCGATTATCAGCCGTGAGCTTTTTGAGCTGACACAAAAGGAGCTTGAACGCCGTTCTCCGAGTGATGAACAAAAGAAAAAGCTCGGCAACCGTTATTGTTTCTCGGGTAAAATCACCTGCGAAGAATGCGGCTCAAGCTTTGTGTTTCATAATAAAAAGTTGAGAAGCGGTAATTATTTCAAATACTGGCAATGCTATAACCGCAGGCAAAACGGAAAGACAAAGCATATTGATTCCGTGACAGGCAAAGAAGTCGGCTGCTCGATAGACCATATTGCTCACGATGACCTGAAAAACATTATGGCAAGCGTTATCGAAATGATGACCGCTGATAAAAGCAGACTCCTTTCATTACTGAAAAAACAGCTTGAAGAAGTGTTTTTGCAAAGTGACAACAATGATTTTGAGCGTAAAAAAGAGCAGTTCGACAAGAAAACCGAACGCAGAAAAGCACTTGTGGATTTGTATCTCGACAAGTGCATAACAAGAGAAGAATTCAAAGAAATGTCCGTTCAGCTTGACGGAGAAATTGAAAGCCTGAAAACCGAGCTTCAGAGCTGTGTTGCCAACACACTTGACCGAGAGAAGAAGGATGAAATAATCGCCGAGTGCGTTGCGTATGCAAAAGCAATACTCACTTCGGGAGAGAACAATGATGAGTTCATAAAACAGATACTTGAGTCGATGACCGTATCAAAAGACAACATAATAACAGTAAAATTAAACCTGCTGCCGTTTAAATGGAAATTTGCATTATCTTCCGTTGCAACGGCGGCAGGTTCTTCTTTTTATCCCAAAGCCGAACAATGTGTGGAAGAAGTGTCCGAGAATGAAGCTGAAAATGCTCAAAGAGACCATAGTACAACTGATGTACCGATATCTGTCAGAAGACCTTTGAGTTCATCATAAGGCATGGCAAATCGCTGGCTCAGGTAGCGCAGAGAAGCGGCAAGTTCGCCGTCCGGACCGCCGTATTGGCTTATGATTATCTTTGCGAATTTTGCGTTGGGATTTTTGATTTTAACTGGATATTGCAGTTTCTTTTCGTAAATAAACATCAGCAGCCACACTCCTCATATTCCCAAGGCCAAGGACCCTTGAGCCATTCAAAGCCCTGCGATTTTGCAGCGGTAAGGGGACAGAATTTTTCTTCAAATTCACATAATATCGCCTTGTATCTCATTGCGGCTTTGTTATGTGCATCAACCATTTGTAAATCCCATGGATGTGTGTCGAGATAAAGGTGTATTTCCCAAAGGGTAAACTGGGCTGCGCTCAGTTTTTTGAGCATAGTTTCTTTTTGAGTCATTTGCAGCACTTCCCTGCAAAGGGCTTGTTAAGAACTGTGAACAGTGTTCCGCAATCAAGCGCTTTCATTTCGTCAAACATTGTTGTGTCGTTTTGCATAGGTACATACAGCATTGCTACAACAGGGTTTGCAGGCAGGGGAGTGATTGTGCAGGGACAGGATTCGCGTTTTTGAATCTGCCGCTGATTAGGATAACGGTATCCGTAATCCGACATAGCAATCATTCCTTTCATAATTTGAGGAATATCCTCTGTTATATTATATGTTCTTTGAATGATTGTGACATTAAGTGCTGTAAATATTGACATTGCTTTTAGATAAATGATATACTTGATCATATATTATCAGTTAGGAGAAAACCATGGCAATTAAAATTATCGCAACAGATCTTGACGGCACACTTATGGCACCTGACCATATAACCGTTACACCAAGAACGAAGCAGGCGTTGCTTGATGCTCATGAAAAAGGCATAAAGGTTGCTGTTGCAACGGGCAGAGCGCTTAATTTTACTGAAGGGGTAACAAAACAGATTCCTTTTGCTGATTATGTTATATGTTCAAACGGTGCTTCGGTCTATGACAGGAACAACCAAAAGTTTATATACACAAATCTTGTTTCTTCGGAAATAACCGCACAGGCAATTGAACTTCTCAAAACTCTTCCTGTATATTATAATATCTATGTGGACGGCGGAATTTATGTTCAAAAGGGAAGCGAAAAGTATTTTGAGAATACGGGTTTGCCAACAGTATTTCTTGAAGAATTTGCATCAAAACTTACAGTTTGTGACGACATTTCAGCATCAACGTGCGGCAAAGGTGCTGAACTGATAGATGTTTTTTATGTTAACGATGAGCAAAAGAAAATCATTTTTGATTTCTTTGAATCAAACGGTCTTGTTTTGACTTCCGCACTTGCCGGAGTTGTTTCCGCAACGGCTGTCGGAGCAGATAAAGGAACGGCTCTCGGCGGACTTTGCAAAATTATGGACATAGGTGCAGATGAGGCAATGGCTTTCGGTGATGCGTCAAACGACTCAACAATGCTGAAATATGCTTATTATTCATTTGCTATGGAAAACGGCGATGATATCTGCAAGGCAAGTGCACGCTTTGCCGCACCGTCAAACGCAGAAGACGGTGTTGCTCAAATGGTTGAAAAATATGCATTAAATAAATGAAATATAAGGTGAATAATATGAATATTGAAAAAATTCTTTCGCACTGCGATCACACACTTCTTGCTGTTGATGCAAAGTGGGAAGATATAAAGCAAATCTGCGATGACGGAATGAAATATAAAACCGCAAGCGTGTGTATTCCTGCTTCGTATGTTAAGCAGGCAGCCGAATATGTTGAAGGTAAACTTGCAATATGCACGGTAATCGGGTTCCCTAACGGTTATTCAACATCGGAAGTAAAGGCTTTTGAGGCAAAAAACGCTGTTGAAAACGGAGCGGATGAAATTGATATGGTAATCAATGTAGGTTGGGCAAAAGACGGTAAGTTTGATGAAATATTAAATGAAATCAAACTTGTAAAAGCAGCCTGCTGTGGCAAAATATTAAAGGTTATTATTGAAACCTGCCTTCTTTCTGATGAAGAAAAAATTGAAATGTGCAGGGTTGTTACGGAATCGGGCGCAGATTTCATTAAAACATCAACAGGTTTTTCAAAAGGCGGAGCAACAAGAGAAGATATTGCTCTTTTTGCAAAGCATATCGGTTCAGGTGTTAAAATGAAAGCGGCAGGCGGTATCCGCTCATTTGAAGATGCAGAGGATTATCTTGCTCTCGGCTGCGAAAGGCTCGGAACAAGCGCAATTGTAAAACTTGTAAAAAATCAGGAAGTAACAGGATATTAATTACTGGAGGGATTTGCTGTGAGTAAACTGCCTACGCCGCACATTGCGGCAACAGAAAAAGATGCATTTGCAAAAACCGTGCTTATGCCCGGTGACCCTTTAAGGGCAAAATATATTGCAGAAAATTTTTTGGAAAATGCTGTTCTTGTAAACAACACAAGAGGTGTGCAGGGATATACGGGATATTACAACGGTAAACGCATTTCGGTTATGGCATCCGGTATGGGTATGCCGTCAATCGGGATTTATTCCTATGAACTTTATAACTTTTATGATGTTGATACAATTATCAGAGTAGGTTCTGCAGGTGCAATAAGCCCTGAACTTCATCTGCGTGATGTTGTTTTCGGTATGGGTGCATGCACAAATTCGGCTTACGCAGACCAATACCGCTTGCCGGGCACATTTGCTCCGATAGCGGATTATGAAACCTTGCAGAATGCCGTAAAAGCGGCTGAAAAACTCGGTATTAAACCTTATATCGGTAATTTGCTTTCTTCAGATACATTCTATGATGATGCAAACAGCCTTGCCGAGTGGCAGAAGATGGGCGTTCTTGCAATTGAAATGGAGTGTGCAGCACTTTATATGAATGCTGCGAGAAGCGGTAAAAAAGCGCTTGCGATATGTACTGTTTCCGATTGCCCTCTTTCAAGCGGAGAAGAGTGTACCGCTCTTGAAAGAGAACAGACATTCAATAAGATGATTGAAATCGCACTGGAGGCGGCTGAATGAATAACTCTCAGTTGATTGAACTCGCTTTGCACGCACGCAATATGGCTTACTGCCCATATTCAGGATTTGCTGTCGGTGCGGCATTGCTTTGCGCAGACGGCTCGGTTTATACCGGCTGTAACATTGAGAATTCCGCTTTTTCACCAACAAACTGTGCGGAGAGAACGGCTTTTTTTAAAGCGGTTTCAGAGGGAAAATGCAGTTTTGTGAAAATTGCAGTTGTCGGCGGCAACGCAGAGAATGAACAGCCTGAAAGAGTTTGCCCTCCATGCGGAGTATGCAGGCAGGTTATGCGAGAATTCTGTTCAGCTGATTTTGAAGTGGTTATGGCTAAAAATCCTGAAGATTACAAAGTTATGACGCTTTCCGAACTTCTTCCCGAGAGTTTTGATAAGCGTGAGGTAAAATGATGAATATAAAAGAAATTATCCGCAAAAAACGCAGCGGTCTTTCGCTCACAAAAGAGGAAATTGAATATTTTGCTTTCGGTGCGGCAGACGGCAGCATTAAGGATTATCAACTTTCTGCCTTGCTTATGGCTATTTGTTTTAACGGCCTTGACAGCAACGAAACGCTTGAACTTACAGATGCCATGGCTCGTTCGGGTGATATGGCTGATTTATCCGCAGTTAACGGAATAACAGGCGATAAGCACTCAACGGGCGGAGTCGGAGATAAAACAAC
Source organism: Oscillospiraceae bacterium (assembly GCA_015065965.1). Taxonomy (GTDB): domain Bacteria; phylum Bacillota; class Clostridia; order Oscillospirales; family Acutalibacteraceae; genus CAG-177. Next base: position 38,409 of record SVPH01000019.1, on the reverse strand, counting down.
GCTTGTTGTTGCTCCTATTGTTGCGGAATGCGGTGTGAAAATTGCAAAGATGAGCGGCAGAGGGCTCGGACACACAGGCGGAACAGTTGATAAACTTGAGTCAATACCGAATTTCAGAACCTCGTTTGAAACCGACGAATTCATATCAATAGTTAATAAATGCGGCATCTGCGTTGCAGGTCAGTCAGGCAAACTTTGCCCTGCCGATAAAAAACTTTACAGTCTGCGCGATGCAACGGAAACGGTTGACAACATGTCCCTTATTGCTTCAAGTATAATGAGCAAAAAACTTGCAGGCGGAGCGGACTGCATTGTGCTTGATGTTAAATGCGGCAGCGGAGCATTTATGAAAGATGTTGATTCCGCAACTGCGCTTGCAGAGAAAATGGTTGAAATCGGAAGGGGAGCGGGCAGAAAAATTGCAGCACTTATTACCGATATGGATACACCTCTCGGCAAAAATATCGGTAACTCGCTTGAAATTGTTGAAGCGGTTGAAACGCTTAAAGATAACGGTCCCGATGATCTGACTGAAATTTGTGTTCTTCTTGCTGCGAAATTGCTTGAACTTGCAGACAAAGGCAGTTTTGACGATTGTAAGAAACTTGCAATGTCAAAAATAAAAGACGGTTCGGCATTGAACAAACTTGCCGAAATGGTAGCGCTTCAGGGCGGAGATTCGGAGTTTATCAGAAACACTTCACTTTTCCCGAAAGCGCATTACAGTTTTGATATCAAAGCATCCGAAAGCGGCTATATCAGCCATATGAATGCTGAAGGAATCGGTCTTGCCGGTGTTTCACTCGGCGCAGGCAGGCAGACAAAAGAAGACGATATTGACTATTCTGCAGGTATAATTTTAAACAAAAAAACAGGTGATGAAATTGCAAAAGGTGAGATCATTGCAACGCTTTATTCATCCGATGAATCACTTTTTGAGCAAGCAGCGTTACAGTTTAATTCTTCTGTAACAGTAGAGAGCAAAAAACCGGCATCAAAACCGCTTTTGTTAAATATTGTTGGGTAAAATTGCACAATTTCCGGCTGCAAAATTTGACTTGCCAAGATATAACTATGTGTGTTATAATACATTGAATTTATAATGTTAGGAGATAATATTATGGGAAAATTAAATCAAATTGATAAGGCTGCTGAGAGCAAGGGTTCACTTCTTGTTACAATTTGGCAGTTTGTTAAGTTCATCGTTGTAAGCCTTCTTGCAATGATTGTTCAGTTCGTTCTTCTCAACACACTTAACCTTATTCCTCCCATTGCAGAACTTTATAACGAGCCTTTCTCATGGTGGGTATTCGTTTATCCCGTTGCAGTCGGCGGTCTTGGTTATTTCATCGTAAGTAACGTTGCTAACATCATCGCTCAGATAGTTGCTTTCTTTGTTAATAAGGAAAAGACATTCAATTCAGGCGCAAATGTTGCTGTTGCTCTTCCCATTTACATAATATTCACAATTGCACTTATCCTCTTCTCAGCATGGCTTAACCCCACTCTTAAGGAAGTTTTTGTAGGCTGGGATCTTGAAGAAGCAGCAGCAAAGAACATTGCTACAATGATCTGCTCGGCTCTTCAGTTCTTCCTTTACTTCCCTGTTGATAAGATTCTCTTCCACAAGAAGAAGGAAGAAAAATAATATATAAAACAGTATATAATACGGTAATCTTCGGATTGCCGTGTTTTTTTACCCCAACCACAACATATTGTGGCGAAAAATCAAAAAATATTCAAAATTTTGTGGTTTAACCTATTGCAAAACACAATATCTTGTGATATTATAGACCTACACCGCAGTTAGCGGCAACAAACACGATACACAGAAAGTAATGATTTTTATGAACATTCAAGGTTTTCAAAAGTTAACATTGCTTGATTTTCCCGGGAAAATGGCGTGCACGCTGTTTACTGCAGGCTGCAATATGCGCTGCCCGTTCTGCCATAATTCAAGACTGGTTATTAATCCGTCAGGTGAAGCGGAATTCAGTGAGGAAGAAATTTTTGCATATCTGAAAAAGCGTCAGGGGATATTGGAAGGTGTTGCCATAACAGGCGGCGAACCCCTTATGCAAAAAGATATTGATGTATTTATTCAGAAAATACGTGACCTTGGCTATGCGGTTAAACTTGATACTAACGGAACATATCCGGATAAACTTAAGGATTTAGTTAACAGAGGGCTTGTCGACTATGTTGCGATGGATATCAAGAATTCTCCTGAACTTTATTCTGAAACCGTCGGTATAAGCGGATACGATATTTCTAAAATAAAAGAGAGCATTGATTTTTTGCTGGAAAATAATGTTGATTACGAATTCAGAACAACGGTTGTCCGTGAACTTCACAGCATATTTTCAATTGAGGGCATAGGTAAACTTATAAAAGGAGCCAAACGCCACTATATTCAGGCGTTTATTGATTCGGGTGAACTTATAGGTTTTGACCTCAACGCAGTACCTAAAGACGAGATGGAATCAATGAGAAAAGTGATGCTCAAATATGTCGATTCGTGCGAAATCAGGGGAATATGAAAAAATAGCCAAAAAAAGTTGCATATATAGTGCATTTCTAACAAACTTTAAAACACATGCACAATATCTTGTGAAAAGTATTGACACAGATACAAATTTTTGTTAATATCATATGCGTTGCGGAGTTTTTGCCATAAACACAATATATTGGGTATAATTAAATTTAAAATACAATTTATCGAAAGGAAAGCGTGGTTATGTATCAGGTAGTAAAAAGAGACGGCAACATAGCAGATTTTAACATCACAAAAATCGGCGAAGCAATCAAAAAAGCGTTTGAGTCGCAGGAAAAGCAGTATCATCCCTCAACAATTGATTTCCTTGCACTCAAAGTAACTGCAGATTTTGAACCCAAAATTGAAAACGGTCTTATTGCTGTTGAAGCAATTCAGGACAGTGTTGAGCAGGTTCTTATTCAGGCAGGCTATGCCGATATCGCAAAGGCATACATTCTTTACAGAAGGCAGCGTGAGAAACTCCGTAACCTCAAGTCAACAATCCTTGACTATAAAGAACTTGTTAACAGTTATGTTAATGTTACCGACTGGCGTGTTAAGGAAAATTCAACCGTTACCTATTCAGTAGGCGGTCTTATTCTCAGCAACTCAGGTGCAATCACCGCCAACTACTGGCTTTCTGAAATCTATGATGATGAGATTGCAAATGCTCACAGAAATGCGGATATCCATATCCATGACCTGTCAATGCTTACCGGTTACTGTGCCGGTTGGTCACTTAAGCAACTCATTCAGGAAGGTCTCGGCGGTGTAACGGGCAAGATTACTTCTGCTCCCGCAAGTCACCTTGCAACTCTTTGCAACCAGATGGTTAATTTCCTCGGAATTATGCAGAATGAATGGGCAGGCGCACAGGCTTTTTCATCATTTGATACCTACCTTGCACCTTTTGTTAAGGTTGATAATCTTTCATATGATCAGGTTAAAAAGTGCATTGAGTCCTTTGTTTTCGGTGTAAATACACCCAGCCGCTGGGGTACTCAGGCGCCCTTCTCAAACATCACTCTTGACTGGACTGTTCCTGCTGACCTTGCTGAACTCAATGCTATTGTCGGCGGCAAGGAAATGGACTTCAAATATAAAGACTGTAAAGCCGAAATGGATATGATTAACAAGGCTTTCATTGAGATTATGATTGAAGGTGATGCTAACGGCAGAGGCTTCCAGTATCCCATTCCCACATATTCAATCACAAGAGATTTCGACTGGTCAGAAACAGAGAATAATAAACTTCTCTTTGAAATGACTTCAAAATACGGCACACCTTATTTCTCAAACTATGTTAACAGCGATATGGAGCCCAGCGATGTCCGTTCAATGTGCTGCCGCCTTCGCCTTGACCTTCGCGAACTTCGCAAAAAGAGCGGCGGTTTCTTCGGCAGCGGTGAAAGCACAGGTTCAGTCGGCGTTGTTACAATTAACCTTCCCAGAATTGCATATCTTTCAGAAAATGAGGCAGACTTCTACAGACGACTTGATAAGATGATGGATATTTCGGCTCGTTCACTCAAAATCAAGCGTACCATCATTACAAAACTTCTCAATGAAGGTCTTTATCCTTATACAAAGAGATATCTCGGCACATTTGATAACCACTTCTCAACAATCGGTCTTGTCGGTATGAATGAAGTTGGTCTTAATGCAAACTGGCTCAGAGCAAACATGATTAACGAAAAGACCCGTCAGTTTGCAAAGGATGTTCTTAACCATATGAGAGAGCGCCTTTCAGACTATCAGGAAGAATACGGCGATCTCTATAACCTCGAAGCAACTCCCGCAGAGTCAACTTCATACCGTCTCGCTAAGCACGATGTTAAGCGTTACCCCGGCATCATCACCGCTTCAGACGGCACTCCCTATTACACCAACAGTTCGCATCTTCCCGTTGGTTACACAGAGGATGTTTTTGAGGCTCTCGATATGCAGGATGAACTTCATACTCTTTATACATCGGGTACTGTTTTCCACGCATTCCTTGGCGAAAAACTTCCCGATTGGAAGGCTGCTGCAAATCTTGTAAGAAAGATTTCTGAGAACTACAGACTTCCTTACTATTCAATTTCTCCCACATACTCAGTATGTAAGAATCACGGCTACATCGCAGGCGAACATTTTACATGCCCCGAATGCGGTGAGTCTGCTGAGGTTTACAGCCGTATCACAGGCTACTACAGACCCGTTCAGAACTGGAATGACGGTAAGACTCAGGAATACAAAGAGCGCAAGGTTTACAGTATGGAAAGTTCCGATATCACAAAGCACGGTACAGTTAAAACCGCTTCTGCCGCAAATACACAGGAAACAGCAGAAGAAACCGTGCTTGCTGACGGTCTTTATCTTTTCAAAACAAGCACTTGCCCCAATTGTAAGATAGCACTTTCGCTTCTTGATAAGGCAGGTATTTCCGTTGAGGAAATCATGGCTTATGAGAATGAGGATCTTGCTGTTAAACTCGGTGTAAGGCAGGCTCCCACACTCGTTGTTGTATCCGGTGGAGAGACCGTTAAGTATGCAGGTGTTGCAGAAATCAAGAAATTCATAGAGGCTGCAAAAGGCGCAGCAATCTAAAGGTTGTATTTTATGTATGATATTATCATAATCGGAGCAGGGCCTGCGGGGCTTACCGCAGCGCTCTATGCTCTCAGAGCGGATAAATCCGTGCTTGTCCTTGAAAAAGGAACATTCGGCGGTCAGATAACCTATTCACCTCAGATTGAGAATTATCCGGGCTTTGCTCAGATGAGCGGCAACGAGTTTGCCGAAAAACTCATTGATCAGGTTCTTGGTCAGGGTGCGGAAATAGAAATGGAAACCGTTACTGCAATCCGAGATAACGGAGCAACAAAAACCGTTGTTACCGAGGAAGGCGAGCACGAAGCAAAAGCGGTTATTATCGCAACCGGTGTTAAGCACAGGCAAATCGGTTTGCCAAATGAAAATGAACTTGTGGGCGAGGGTATTTCCTACTGCGCAGTGTGTGACGGTGCTTTTTTCAAAGGTCAGACCGTAGCGGTTCTTGGCGGCGGAAACTCTGCTTTGCAGGAAGCAGTACTTCTTTCCGAAGGCTGCAAAAAAGTATATGTTATTCAGAATCTTGATTATTTCACAGGTGAAGCACGCCTTGTTGAAAAACTCAAAACAAAGGACAATGTTGAGTTTATAATGGGTACGGTTATTTCAGAACTTATCGGTGATAAATCCCTTGAGGGTCTGAAACTTGTAAAAGAATCGGATAAATCTGAAACCGAACTCAAAGTTGACGGACTTTTTGTTGCAATCGGTCTTATTCCCAATAACGGTGCATTTGCAGAAATTGCAGGTCTTGACGATTGGGGATATATCAACTCCGATGAAAGTTGCGTTACAAAAACCGCAGGTGTTTTTGTTGCAGGCGACTGCCGCAAAAAGCAGATAAGGCAAATTACAACCGCAACGGCAGACGGCTCGGTTGCAGCCCTTGCCGCATGCAGATATATAGATTCACTTTAATTCTTACGGGGCTGATTCAGCCCCGTTTTAAATTTTTTGTAATATTTTTGAAATTAAACTTTGATTATTATGATATAATGTAACAAGTGGAGGTGGATGAATGAAAACCAATATCAAAATAGCCCTCGCAGGTGCGGTTGCCGTTATTGCTGCTATTGCCGTTGCCGCCTTAATTCTCGGCAACAGGGCGCAGGTTGTCATTGATGCGGGTCACGGAGGAAGTGATGTAGGCGCGGAATATGATGGTCGATACGAAAAAGACGATAACCTTAATCTTGCTTTGCTTGTTGAGGAAAAACTTGGTTTAATGGGAATAGATGCCGTTCTGACAAGGGATGACGATACATTCATCAGCCTTGAAAAACGATGCATGGTTGCAAACTTAAGGCAAGCACAACTTTTTGTTTCGCTTCATCGTAACAGTGCCGATGGCGCAAACGGAGTTGAGATATGGATCAGCAGTGAAGAAAATGAAACGGATTTGCTGCTTGCAGAAAATATTCTGAGCGGTCTTGATAATGTGGGAATATCTCAGAACAGGGGAGTAAAATCCGGTTATGCAAGGGGTGAAGGCGATTATTATGTAAACAGCCACACCAATATGCCAAGTTGCCTTGTTGAACTAGGATTTATTAACAGTGAAAAAGACAATGAACTGTTGGATAAAAACCTTGAAGCATACGCAGATGCGATTGCAAACGCAATAGCCAATTCATTGCCTGAACAGTAAAAGGGAGGTTTACACCTCCCTTTTTATCTTTTCTATTATCCTTTTTTCAAGTCTTGATATGTAACTTTGCGATATTCCGAGGGTATCGGCAACCTCTTTCTGAGTGTATTCACGTCCGCCGCCTATTCCGAAACGCATGGTCATTATCTGCCTTTCTCTTTTGCCGAGGGAATTGACCGCTTTATATAATCTTGACCGCTCATCCTCCGCTTCAAGGTCACGGTAGACATCGTCGGGTTCACTGCCCAGTACATCGGAGAGAAGAAGTTCGTTTCCGTCCCAGTCAACATTGAGCGGTTCAAAGTATGAAACCTCAGTTTTAAGCGAATTGGTTTTCCTAAGATACATCAGTATTTCGTTTTCAATGCAGCGTGATGCGTACGTTGCAAGTTTTATGTTTTTTGATAATCTGAAAGTATTTACTGCTTTTATAAGTCCTAATGTTCCTATTGAAATCAAATCTTCAATGGGTATGCCCGTATTTTCAAATTTTTTTGCAATATATACAACAAGCCGCAGGTTGTGAACTATTATTTCTTCGCGTGCTTCCTTATCACCGAGTTCAAGTTTCTGCAGACAGTTAAATTCTTTTTCTGCCGTTAAAGGCGGCGGAAGAGTGTCAGGTCCGTTTATATAGTCGATTTCAATTTCAAATATCCTTGACTTTATTTTGAAGATTAAATCTTTTATGTGCTGAGGAAGTTTTTTTGTCATTTTATATGTATGCCTCCTTTAATCTGAGTTTCAATTGCATCAAAAAAAGGCGTTCCGAGCAGAGCAGAGTACCCTCCCGAAACTATTTTTTTCTCAGTCACCGCTATGTAGATGTCTTTTGCTCCAATCCATTTTCCTTCGTTGAGAATTTCGGCTTTATCAGCCATAAATGCAGGCAGAGCACCGCTTCCTTTAATTGTTGAAAATGGAATAAGTCTGAAGTTTTTTAAATCCGTAAGTTCCGTTTTACCGTAAAGTTTGCATACAAAATCTTTCTCCGCTATTATGGCAGGTTTGCCCGAAAAACAGTCGCACAGGCTGTTTCCGGAGTCGAAAAGTGCTTTGCCTTCAACGCTGTTTTCTTCATAAATTATGCGAACAGGGTAAATGCTTTTTGGCGGCACCTTGCTTTGCGTAAAACGCGAAATAATACTTAAAATTGCATAGCAAATAACCGCGCTTACCGTAAGAGTCAAGATATCTATATCAAAATATACAATGCCGTTTTTATAGATTGCCGCATTGGGCATAACGGTAATGTTCAACGCAAGCATAATTCCCGCAAAAGCAAAATTTGTCATAAAAAAAGAACCGCAGCATTTAAAAAAAGCCTTGACGGATTTAACGCCGAAAGCAATGAAAACCATGGTCAGTAAAAAAGATATTTTTAAAATTAAATTGAGCCATACGGGTATGTTTTCAATGAAAATCACCAAAGAAAATATACCGCCTGCTGCTGATGATAAAAGAAATCTCCAAGGTTTGAATCGGCTTGCCGTTATTGCGGCGCTTGCTCTGAGAAGCAGATAGTTGACAATTATGTTAATTACAATCAGTATGTCTGCGTAAATTACTGTTTTCAGTTTTATCACCCCGAGTTCTGTTATAATTATACAACCGCTGCGCATGTAAATTTTGTCGTATGCGGGAAGAAAATAAAAGTTTTCTATTGAATATCCGAAATTAAAGGTATATAATTAATAAGAATTAGAAAGAGGGATTGATATACATGAAAAAATATCTTTTTGATACGCATATCCACACAAAAGAGGCAAGTTCGTGCAGCAGGGTATGGGCTGCTGATATTGTTAAAAGATATAAGGAACTCGGCTATGACGGCCTTTGCATAACAGACCATTTCAGTGCTTCTCAGTTTGCACGCCACGGCTCAACTTATGAAGAGCAGGTGCAGACATATCTTTCGGGTTACAGAGCGGCAAAAGAATTTGAGGATGAGAATTTTCATATTATCCTCGGCATGGAACTTCGTTTTCTTGAAAATGAAAATGATTATCTTGTTTACGGCTTTGATGAAGAGTTCGTTCTCAACAACGATTTGACTCAATATAATAATCCCGAAGAATTCAGACCTGTTATAGAAGCAAATAATCTGATTATGTTCCAGGCTCATCCTTTCAGAATCGGTATGGCGGTTATTAATCCCGAACTTCTTGACGGCGTTGAGGTTTATAACGGTCACGGTGACCATAATTCAAGTAACGATGTTGCATATAAGTGGGCGGAAAAATATAATCTTCGCAAACTCTCCGGCTCAGATTTTCACGGTAACACAAGTATGGAACCGGGCGGTGTTTATTTTGATGAATATCTGACAGATTCCAAACAGGTTGCAAAAGCGCTCAGGGAAGGTAAATACGAACTGAAAATATTTACAAAATAAGTAAACAGGCAGGATTTGTTCCTGCCTGTTTCTGACTCTGTATTTTGTTTTTTCAGAAGAACTGATTTTTGCCCATTTCAAGTTTGTTTACAAGTCTTGCCATTTCCTGCTTTGAACGTACCGAACGGGAAAGATCAATTATTCTTCTTTTTTCATTCTCATTGAGCAGTGAGAATGTGTGCATGGCTTTTTCACTGCGCGCAAGGGCAGCACCTAAACCCTGCGGCATTCCGTTGTTATCAAACATATTACCACCTCAATGTTATTTTTATCCGCAGGTTTTTTATTATACTTTATCTTAAATATTATATCTTGTTTTTAATATTTGACTGTGATATAATATACAAGGTTATATCGAAATTAACCTCAGAAGGAGAAAATAAATGCGTTACAGAGAAATGGGCAAAACAGGCGTTGAAGTTTCCGTCCTCGGTTTCGGCTGCATGAGATTCCCTACAATAGAGGGAGAGGACAGCCGTATTGACGAAGAAAAGTCAATTGAAATGATACGCCATGCAATCGACAACGGTGTAAATTATCTTGATACTGCCTTTTTTTATCACAGCGGCAACAGTGAAAGGCTTGTCGGCAAAGCGCTGAAAGACGGTTATCGCAAATTAACTTATCTAGCAACAAAATTGCCGCTTGGCAGCGTTAACTGTGAGGAAGATGTAGAAAAACTTTTCAACGAGCAACTTGAAAAACTTGATACGGATTATATTGATTTCTATTTGCTCCATGCAGTTAATGATGATTCATGGGAAAATAAAGTTGTTAAGTTTGATATTCTTTCAAAACTTGAAAAACTAAAAGAACAGGGTAAGATAAAGCATCTCGGCTTTTCGTTCCATGATGATTTGTGGGTGTTCAAAAAGATAATTGATGCCTATGACGGCTTCGAATTCTGTCAGATTCAACTAAATTACATAGATGTTGATTATCAGGCAGGTATTGAAGGTCTTGAATACGCCGCATCAAAAGGGCTCGGTGTTATTGTTATGGAGCCTTTGCTTGGCGGAAAACTTGCAAACCCTAATGAGAAAGTTTTACAAAAACTTTCATCAGATAAAACTCCGGTTGAATGGGCATTTGATTTCCTTTGGAACAGACCTGAGGTTTCAATGCTGCTCAGCGGCATGGGTACAATGCAGATGGTTACCGATAATCTCGGTTATGCTGATAAAGCAACGGTCGGAATGCTCAGCGAAGAAAACCTTGCAATGCTTGCCCAAGCCAAGAAAGCGTTTGATGAATTGAATCTTGTTCCGTGTACGGGCTGTGAGTACTGTATGCCTTGCCCTGCAGGGGTTGAAATACCTAAAGTTTTTTCGGCATTCAATAATATTACAACAGGCGGCAGAAGGCTTGTTAAGGAGATATTTCCCGATATAGAAGCCAATGCATCGCTTTGCAAAAAATGCGGCAAATGCGAAAGTGCATGCCCTCAGCATATAGAGATTGCAGAAATGCTCAGAAAAGTAAAAAACAGTTTTTAAGGAGCGTAAAAATGAAGATTCTTTTTCAAGGTGATTCAATAACCGATGCAGGCAGAGACCGCTCGGATTATCACAACTTAGGGCAGGGTTATCCTTTTTATGCGGCAAAGTATATCAGAGAAGAAAATCCTGATATGGATTTGGAATTCATTAATCTCGGTATCAGCGGAGACCAGACAAAAGATTTGGTCAACAGGCTGCAAAGTGATTTTATTGATATTCAACCTGACCTTGTTTCAATTCATATCGGTGTTAACGATACATGGCACAGAGCGCATAACCGTGCATGGCTCGGTAATGATGAATTTGAGGCTAATTACCGTAAGGTTCTTACCGCAATAAAAGAAAAGACAAACGCAAAAATTCTTATGATTGAGCAGTTCCTTCTTCCTGCCGACGATAAGGATTACTTCAGAGTTGATCTTAACGGTAAAATAGATGTGGAGCGTAAACTTGCAAGGGAATTTGCCGATTATTATATTCCGCTTGACGGGCTTTTTGCACAGGCGTGTATAGACAATGATTCGCTGCACTGGTCTGCAGATGCTGTTCATCCCAATGCGAACGGTGCGGAATTTATAGGCAGACTTTATGCGGATGCATTCAAAAGGATTATATCAAAATAAGGTGAAATCAAAGTGAAAGGCGTAAAAAGTATTTTAAATTATATTTTTGTTGACGGACTTTCGGGTATGGCTCTCGGTCTGTTTGCAACGCTTATCATAGGAACTATTCTTGAACAGGTTGGCGGATTTGTTCCGGGTACAGTCGGAACATATATTGTTATGGTTGCAGCGGTTGCAAAGTCGCTTACTGGTGCGGGCATTGGTGTAGGTATGGCATTCAAATATAAAATGTCTCCTCTTGTCGGTGTTTCAGCGGCTGTTGCAGGTATGGTTGGTGCCTTTGCATCAAAACTTCTTGCAGGTTCGGTTATTACGGAAGCAGGTATGCTTTATTCCGGCCCCGGTGACCCTCTTGCGGCATTTATTGCAGCGTTTTTTGCAATTCAGGCAGGCAGTCTTATTAGCGGAAAAACCAAACTAGATATTTTGCTTACACCGGCAGTTTCAATAATTGCAGGCTGTGCCGCTGGTATTTTTATCGGTCCGCCTGCTTCAAAAGTAACTACATATATAGGCGAAGTAATAAGTTGGGGCATGGAGCGCCAGCCTGTAATTATGGGCATAGTTGTTTCGGTTGTTATGGGTATATGCCTTACTCTTCCGATAAGTTCTGCAGCGATTGGTATTATCCTTGGTCTTTCCGGTATTGCGGGCGGTGCGGCGGTTGTAGGCTGCAGCGCGCAAATGGTAGGCTTTGCCGTCGCCAGTTACAGGGAAAATAAATTCGGCGGATTGCTTGCTCAGGGTGTCGGCACTTCAATGCTCCAGATGCCCAATATAGTAAGGCATCCTCAGATTTGGATTCCGCCGATTATAACAAGTGCAATTCTCGGTCCAATCTCATCTGCCGTTCTTAAAATGGAATGTTATGCTTCGGGCTCGGGAATGGGAACATCAGGTCTTGTCGGTCAGTTTATGACATATTCCGCAATGGTTGATGCCGGCAAAGACCCTGCAGTGATAATGATTGAAATTATTGTTATGCATTTTATTGCACCCGCGCTTTTAACTCTTGCAATTTCAGAGTTCATGCGCAAAAAGAAGTGGATAAGTTTCGGTGACATGAAACTTGAAAATAATTAAAAAAAACGGAGGTTATATTATGGCAAAGAAATTAACAGCAATCATTCTCGCAATTTCTCTTTTGTTTACTGCTTTTGCGATTCCCTCATTTGCAGCAGACGAAACATCATCTACGGAGCGCGGATTTTACCGCTTTGTTGACGGTTTGCTTGATGCGGTTGTATCGGGCATCACATCTCTTATTTTTGAACCTCATGAATGGACTACAAAGGATAAGTATGAATCCGAAAATTTCTATGAGGGTCATAAGGTAAATGAATTCCTTAATGAACCTGCAGAGGGCGCAGCATGGTCGCTCGGTTATGCAAACGCTTCTCTTCTTACAGGCAAAGAACTTGAGGAAGAACACTATGTAGGCGGCAGCCTTTCAGTTACAAAGAAACTTGCAACGGATGTAAGAGATGACCAGAAAGTAAGAACCATTGCTGTTTCTGACGGCAGAGGTATCAGCATTTTTGCTGTTCTTGACTCATTCGGCCTTGCAAACAACGAGGTAAGAGTTATCAGAGAGAAATTCCAGGAGTATGCAGATGCAAAGGGATTTAATATTACAAGTATTAATATCTCATGCCTCCATCAGCATAGTTGTGTAGACACATTCGGCCTTAACGGCGATATCATTAACGCTCTCTTTACTTCTTCATTCAGAAATCTTTTCGGCATGGAACTTCCCAGCGGCAAGAACAAAAATTATATGGAAAACCTTTATAAGGTAACTGTTCAGTCGATGGTTGATGCTGTTAAAGATATGAAGTCCGGTAACCTCTTTTACGGCAGCGTTGATATGTCAGAATACATCAAAGATAAGCGTGATCCCAAAGTGTTTGACGGAGATCTCAACAGAATCCGCTTTGTTCCCAGTGACGGAACAAGAGAAACATGGCTTCTCAACCTTCCCGTTCACTGCGTAGGTCACGGCGCAGCAGGTACTGTTCTTACAGGTGACTATCCTTACTATATTGAGAAGTATTTGAATGAAAATGCAAATGCAAACTTCATTCAGATTCTCGGTGCTGAACTTGCAATTACATCCGAGTATCCTGAAAATCTTGTAAGAGATCCCAAACTTGAAGCAGAATACGGTGACGGTTATGCCGGCCTTGCAGCATACGGTGAACTCCTCGGTAAACTTGCTTGTACAATTTCCAACGACGAACCTATCGCTCCCATTCTCAATATCAGACATAAGGAAATCTTTGTTCCTGTTGAAAACAGCATTTTCAAACTTGCTGCAAGAGGCGGTCTGCTTACAAACGAAGTAGTTAAGAGCGGTCTTGGTTATGAAGTTGTAACTGAAATCGGTTATGCCGAATTCGGCACAAGCCTTGCAGTTGCTCTTATTCCCGGTGAACTTGCTCCCGAAATTGCCTATGGCGGTGCGGTTACCGCAGAAGAGTCATGGGACGGCACAGAGTGGAATTACAGCGCGTTTGCAGATGTAACAGACAGAAGAGTTATTGTGTTCGGTATCACAAACGACCAAATCGGTTATATGATGACAGATAACGACTGGCGCTCATATCTTACCGAAAATGAGGAAATCGTTTCAACAGGTCCCGAAGCAGGCGCAATTATTGCTGAAGAATATCTTACACTTTACGCTGAAATCAACTGATAAACCATAAAAAAGGGGCTGTTTTTTAGCAGCCCCTGTGAATTATGTATTGATTTGTTAATATCTGTGCAGTATAATTTTATACATCAATAAAACGGCGGTGATTTTTTGGGCAAAAAAACAACAATTAAATATGCTCTCAAAGAAACCGATTTTTTGCTTTTTTTGACTTGTGTTCTGACTACTGCGTTCGGAGCATTAATGGTTTCGAGCGCAACGAGGAATGAAGCAATCAATTCAGGCGATATTATAAGCCGTGAATGTCTTATGATGATTATTGCGGCAGGTGTGGGTATACTTATCTGTATTGTTATCTCTTTTTTGGATTACGATGCGATTGTCGGCCTTGCGCCTTTTGTCGGAGTATTCTGTGTTCTGCTGCTCATGTCGCTTTTTATATGGGGCGAGGGAACGGAAGACAGACCTGATGCAATTTGCTGGCTTCCGATAATTAAAACTGACGGATTCAGTGTAAAATTCCAACCGTCGGAACTGGTTAAAATAGGCTTTATGATAACATTTACCGCTCATATCGAAGCGGTAAAGGACAGAATTAACAGCATTAAGAATATAATTCTTCTTACGGCTCATGCGCTTATTCCCATCGGTATTATTATTCTTACCGATGACTTGGGCTCGGCGATTGTATTTGCTCTTATGTTTGTCGGCATGATGTTTGTTGCAGGTGTAAAACTGCGTTACTTTGCAGTTGCGCTTGGAGCATGCGTTGCTTTTGTTCCTCTTTTATGGACAAAGTTTCTTGCATCATTCCACAAAAGAAGAATTCTTGCCATTTATTATCCTTCTGCTTTAAGTGAAGATGTCTATAAAGATGTTGTATATCAGCAGCAGAGAGGGCTTAATGCAATCGGTTCGGGTCAGTTCTGGGGTGATGGCCTTTTTAAAGGAACCTATACACAATCGGCGGCAGGTGTTCCCGTTAACGAAAGCGACATGATTTTTACAGTCGTGGGTGAGGAACTCGGCTTTATCGGCTGCATTGTGCTTCTTGCTGTTCTTGCATTTATAATTGCAAGGATTGTTATGGTGGGTAAAATGTCTCGCAACCTCACGGGCAGTCTGCTTTGTTTCAGTGCGGCTTTTATGATAGGCGCGCAGACTATAATTAATATAGGCATGTGCCTCATGCTTTTGCCGAGTATCGGTATTACTCTGCCGTTCATGAGTGCTGGCGGATCATCGAATCTCTGCATTTATTTTGCGGTAGGTATTGTTATGAGTGTTTACCGCTTTAACTGTAACCGAAACCCTGTTAATTTCAGGCTTACTCATTTGAGTACACCTTTTGCGGAAACGTGATTTTAAAATCGAATAAATCAGCAGTTTGTGAGAAAAATCATCCTCACAGGCTGCTTTTTCTTTGCCGTTACACGACATTGTAAATTTTTGTAGTTAAAAAATCAATATATTGACATATTATTGATTAATTTCCTTGACAAATCACCAAATATAGTATAAAATCATTGTAATATGGATTAATAGGTAAAATGGAATTATTTATGAATAAACATGAATGGAGTGGATTTTAAAAGTGAGTGAGAATATTATTCAGTATGTCACCGCAGCAAGCAACGGTGATACAGATGCAATGGCAAAACTCTACTCAAGGACTTTAAAAGCATCCTATTTCCTTGCGGCTACTCTTTGTTCAGATAAGCAAGGCGCAGCCGATATAACAAAAAAGGCATATGCAAGGGCGTTTTGCACAATTGATAAACTCAAAAAACCTGAGGCATTTGAAATTTGGATGAAACAGAATGTTTCAGCAATTTATAAAGAAACTCAGAAGTTTACTTTTGCCGATGCTGATGCAGGTGCTGTTGAGAATTTGTCCGAGTTTCTTCCTGAAAGCGTGCTTGAAGATGAATCGCTCAGCGAAAAGGTTCTTGCAGCAGTAAGTTCTCTTAAACCCGAACTTAAAACTGCTTTTGTGCTGCATTACAATAACGGTATGCCCGTTCAGGCTCTTGCAAAATTCCTTGCGGTTTCTGAAAGTACGGCAAATGCTCTTCTCGGCAAGGCAAGGGCTTTTGTTCTTGATGCGTCGGGTATAGATGCCTCAACTGAGTCTGTTGCAGGTACACTGCCTGTTATAACAAGACTTTTCCAGAGCAAAGCGGCTCAGGTTACCATTGATAACAAAGATGTCAGAGATATATTTATTTACGCTATTGATGCATATGAGGCATCAAGACCTGCTCAGCCTGTTGTTGAAACACCGGCAGAAGAAGTATCATCAAATGAAGAACATGTTGATGAAGTTCCTGCGGAGGAAACAAATTCACAGGAAATTTCAGAAGAAGAAACTGCTTCGGAGGCTGAGGAAGAATCGGTTGAAGAAACACAAAGTGCTCCCGATAATATTATTGATTTCAAACAAAGAATAAGTAATATTCTTGACAGTGAAGGTATTGCTTCGGAAGACGGAGATATTTCTTCAGGTGTTCAGGAAGATGAGTGGAAACCTGCTCAGACTGATGATGTTGATGTACCCGAAATTCCTGTTTCAGAGGGTGTTTCGGAATCTGCACTGCAAAATTTCGGCGGAATTTCAATCAATGATGAAAACCCGCCCAAAAATGACAACAATTCCGTAGGTGTGGATAAACCTGCAAAAAAAATCAATCCTAAATTAATTGCAATAGTATGTGCTGCGGTTCTTATTTTGGTTCTTGCAATCGTCGGAATCAGCAAACTTGCAGGTTCAGGTGATGATAATCCCGGCGGCAATGTTGGCAGCAGCAATAACATTTCATCATCTGCCGATGATGTTGATTATCTCTGGCAGCCCGGAGGTTTTTCGGAGTGCACTGAAATCGGTTATCTTGATGAAGATGCAGCATATTTCAAGTCTGCTGCAACAGGCAAATACGGTCTGATTGACTATCAGGGTAATGTTATTCTTCAGCCTAACTATGACGGATTTAACCGTTGCAGCAACGGCAGAGAGTATTCGGACAGAGACAGTTATCACAGCCTTGTTCTTATAGGTAACGAGGAGTTTGAAATTACGGTTACAAACGGCGTTGTGTCTGTTTCCGAGGAACCGCATCTTTATCATACAATCTCAACAGAAAAACTTGAGGATACATCGTATGTTGAGCGTGATCGCTATTTTGAAGGTTATGCTGCAGCGATGAAAGATGATAAATGGGGCTATGTAAGCCAGGATAAGGATAAAAAAGTTATTCCTTATGAGTATGAAGCAGTTAACGAACTTGTTGCAGGCGATTCATCTGCATGCGATTATTGCCGCCCTGTAACAGACGGTCTTATAGCAGTTAAAAAAGACGGAAAAATGGGTATAATTAATCTTGAAAATGATGAGGTTGTGCCCTTTGAATACAGCAATATCATGCCCGGCAGCAAAGGCGTATTCATCGCCTGTAAGGACGGCATATGGGGTGTAATTCTTGTAGGTGATGCAAAGACTACATTTGCAGGAGTTAATCTTGTTATTGATACAACACCTCCCGATGTAACTGCAAGTGCGCAGGATGATGAAACAATCGGCAAATATAAGGTTGTTCGCGAGGGCGGTCTTAATATCAGAGACGGTGCCGGTGCTGAGTATGACACAATCGGTGAACTTGACGAAGGAACAGTAGTCAGCGGTTATGCAACCAAGACTGCCGAAAACGGCAACAAATGGCTTAAGATTAAATATAACGGCGAATATGGCTGGATTTCAATGAATCTTATCGAGCCTGCTGATTGATAACAATAATTTACCTTTACGGCGGTTGCTTGACAATTGCCGTAAAGGTGATATAATATCAAAGTAATTTTAATATTGAAACTGTGACGGAGAAAAATTTATTGCCTGCTTTACAGAGAATCGGCTGAGTTGCTGAAACAGCCGTTAGGCAAAAGGTGATGAAGGGCCGCTCCCGAGTTCCGCTGTGATGAACGGCGGCGTTGCCTGCGTTATAAGGTGTTGAGTGGTGCAGCAGCACAATTTGGGTGGTACCGCGGCTTAGGCCGTCCCATAACCGAGTTGTAATTCTGTACCTTTTTTTTATTTTAAAACGGAAAAAACAGGGGCAAAAAGTCCCTTAGGAGGAAATATATATTATGAAATGGATGGGTCTTAACGAAATCAGAGAAAAGTACCTTGCTTTCTTTGAATCAAAAGGTCACTTGAGAATGCCCAGTTTTTCGCTGGTTCCGCAGGGCGATAAAAGCCTTCTTCTCATCAATGCGGGTATGGCTCCGCTGAAAAAATATTTCACCGGTGAACTTACTCCGCCCAGAAACAGGGTAACAACCTGCCAGAAGTGTATTCGTACACCTGATATTGAAAGTGTAGGTATAACTGCGCGCCACGGAACTTATTTTGAAATGCTCGGCAACTTCTCGTTCGGCGATTATTTCAAGAAGGAAGCAACACGCTGGGCATGGGAATTCTGCACAGAAGTTATGGAAATGCCTGCTGACAGAATTTATATCAGCGTATATCTTGAAGATGATGAAGCATACGATATCTGGACAAAAGAAATCGGAATTCCCGAAGACCATATGGTAAGATTCGGCAAGGCTGATAACTTCTGGGAGCACGGTGCAGGTCCTTGCGGTCCTTGTTCCGAACTTTATTTTGACAGGGGCGAAAAATACGGCTGCGGTTCACCTGACTGCAAAGTTGGCTGTGAATGTGACAGATATATTGAGTTCTGGAATCTTGTTTTCACTCAGTTTGATAATGACGGTAACGGCAACTATTCAAAACTCAAGAGTTGCAATATTGACACGGGTATGGGCCTTGAGCGTCTTGCATGCATTATGCAGGATGTTGACAATATTTTTGAGGTTGATACGGTTCAGAATATCATGAAACATGTTGTTGATATTTCGGGTATCAAGTATCATGAAAATGAAAAAAATGATATTTCACTCCGCGTTATTACCGACCATATCAGAAGCACTACCTTTATGATTGGCGACGGTGTTATGCCTTCAAATGAGGGCAGAGGATATGTTCTGCGCCGTCTGCTCAGAAGAGCAGCCCGTCACGGCAGACTTCTCGGCATTCAGGGTACTTTCCTTTCGGATGTTTGTGAAACGGTTATCAAAGAGAATGCAAATGCATATCCCAACCTTGTTGAAAAGCATGACCTTATTGTTAAGGTTATCAAGGCTGAAGAAGAGAGTTTCAATAAAACAATTGATACGGGTCTTAATTTGCTTGAAAATATTATACAGAACAATGATTCAAAGGTTCTCAGCGGTGCGGATGCATTCAAACTGCAGGATACCTTCGGTTTCCCCATCGATTTAACTAAAGAACTTCTTGAAGAAAGAGGCATGAGCGTTGATATCGACGAATATAAGCGGCTTTATGCTGAGAGCCGTGCAGCGGCAAGAGCAGCCCGTAAAGATGCAGGCGCAGAGGCTTGGAAAGGCGGACAGGCATCCCTTAAAGATATTGCCGCTACAGAATTCCTTGGTTATACGGACTATGTATGTGAAGGTACTGTAAAGGCTGTTATTGCAAACGGTGAAAGAGCAGATTTTGTTTCTGCTGATGCAGATGCAGCAATTGTTCTTGACAGAACTGTTTTCTATGGTGAAAGCGGCGGTCAGGCAGGCGATATCGGCGTTATCAGAACTGCAAACGCTGTGTTTGAAGTTACCGGAACAAGCAAAACACCTGACGGAATCTTCCTTCATCTTGGCAAACTTGTTGAGGGTGACAGTATATCTGTCGGCGATACCGTTAGTGCGGAAATCTGCGTAAAAACAAGAGAAGCGGCTATGAGAAACCATACTGCAGCCCATCTTCTTCAAGCAGCGCTCAGAGAAACTCTCGGCTCACATGTTGAGCAGGCAGGTCAACTTGTTAATGCCAATGCAATGAGATTTGACTTCACTCATTTCTCTGCTCTCACAAACGAAGAACTTGCAGCAGTTGAAAATAAGGTTAATGAAATTATACTTTCTGCTCTTGAAGTTACAAGCGTTGAAATGCCTATTGAAGAGGCTAAAAAACTCGGAGCAATGGCACTTTTCGGTGAGAAATACGGAGATGTTGTAAGAGTTGTCAGAGCAGGCGATTTCTCAACAGAACTTTGCGGCGGTACACATGTTAACAATACAGGCAAACTCGGCCTGTTTAAAATAGTTTCAGAGTCTTCCGTAGCAGCAGGCGTGCGCCGTATTGAAGGCGTAACAGGCAACGGTGTGCTTGATTATATTGCTAAGGATACGGCACTTATCAGAAATACTGCTGCTGCCATGAAACTTGCAAATGTCAGTGAACTTGATAAACGTGCAGGCGTGCTTATGGCAGATCTTAAAGCAAAAGAAAAAGAAATCGAGCAACTCCGTGCAGAAATTTCGCAACTTAAAACGGGTGACCTTATGGGTAATGCCGTTGATGTTAACGGTGTCAGCCTTGTAGTAACAACGGTTGAGGGTGCAAATCCCGGAGAACTTCGCTCAATGTGTGATACTGTTAAAGAAAACGCCAATGCTGTTGCAGTTATCTGCGGAATCAATGCTGAAAAGACAGGCGCAAACTTTGCCTGTGCTTGCGGCAAGGATGCAGTTGCAAAGGGTGCACATGCAGGTAATATTGTAAAGGCTGTTTCAAAACTTGCAGGCGGCTCAGGCGGCGGCAGACCTGACAGCGCAATGGCAGGCACAAAGGATATTTCCAATGTAAAGGCTGCAATGGATGCTGTAACTGAAATTGTTAAAGAAATGATTAAATAAGGAAGTGTTAAAATGGATTGCATTTTCTGTAAAATAATAAACGGTGAAATTCCCACAACAAAAGTTTATGAGGACGATAAAGTTATTGCATTTAACGATATCGAGCCTCAGGCTCCCGTGCATATTCTTATAATCCCCAAGGAGCATATCAAATCCGCTGCTGAAATTGACGAGAAAAACAGTGCACTTATTGCCCATGTTTTTGAAGTTGCGGCAAAGATTGCAAAAGAAAAGAATCTTGACGGCTTCAGGATTGTCAACAACTGCGGTGACAGTGCCGGTCAGACCGTCAAGCACATTCATTTTCACCTCATGAGCGGCCGCGATTTCGGCTGGCCTGCAGGTTAAGGAGGATGCTGATATGTCTGAGTATTACAGAGCAAATATAGCAGGTCTTGAAAGAGACCTGCTCAGATGTCCCATAAATGATAAACTTGACATTGCCGCATTTATTCTATTCGGCGATGTTGAGGTAACCGTTCATTCTGCTGAGAAACTCCTTGAAAAACTTCCCGAGTTCGATTATATAGTAACTCCGGAGGCAAAAAGCATTCCGCTCGCATATGAAATGTCAAGGCAGAGCGGCAAAAAGTATTTTGTTGCCCGCAAAAAGGCGAAACTTTATATGAAAGATCCCGTTACCGTTAATGTCCGTTCAATAACAACCGCATCCGAGCAGACTCTTATTATGGACGGTATTGAGGGTGAGCAGATAAGAGGTAAGCGTGTGGTTATTGTTGACGATGTTATCAGCACTGGCGAATCTCTTAAGGCAGTGGAGGAACTTTGTGCAAAATTTGATGCAAATGTTGTTGCAAAGGCTGCTGTTTTTGCCGAGGGAGATGCATCCGAGCGCGATGATATCGTTTATCTGAGCAAACTTCCGCTTATTGAAAAATAAAATTTTGTAATCTTCTTGAAAAGGATGTTACTGCATGGTGCGTCCCTTTGCCGTAATCGGCTTTACATTATTTTTTACTATAGCGTTTCTTTTTGAATTTGAAACCGGAGTGACGGTGGCTGCCCTTGCGGCTCTCACCGCCGCTCTGGTCATAAGTCTTTTTATAGGTAAGATACGCAGAGGCAGAGTTTTGCCTGCTGTTTTTGCATCCGGTGCGGTAGGCTGTATTTTACTGCTCAGTACAGTTTATTTTACATATCTTCCCGTTCTTGAATATGACGGAGTAAAGAATTGCACCCTTACTGCGGAGTTCACTTCAAAGCCTGAAATAAAATACGGAAATTACTACTGCGAAACGCATGTTTTATCGGTTAACGGTGAAGCAGCGGATTTTAATTTAAGGTTGGTGTTTTCAACGCCTCCCGAGGCAGAACCTTATGACTTGATTGAGGGAAAATTCAATCTGTATACACTTGGTGCATCTGATGAAGATTTTCTTCAGTCATATAAATCAAAGGGCATATGGCTTGGCGGATACGCCGTAAATGATGAGTTTAAAATTATCGGTTTACCTGAAGATGATAAACCTTTCGCCAAGAAAATTCTTGATATCAGAGAGTTTATAAGAAACGCATTATACCGTATTTTACCCGATGACAGGGGAGATCTTGCGGTAGCGCTGATAACAGGGGATAAAAGCGGAATGAGTGATGAACTTTATTCGTGTTTTACGGATATAGGCATTTCGCATATTATATGTGTTTCGGGCTTTCACCTTTCTCTCTGGTCAATGCTTATTTTGAAAATTCTCAGAAAAACAGGTATTAAACGTTGGCTTGCAAATCTGATTGCATGCGTGTGCGTTGTTTTTGTTATGCTTGTAGCAGGCATGACATATTCAGTTATCCGCTCGGGAATAATGATGATTGTTTTTCTGATAGGTGATATAGTTATGCGAAGGCGTGATTCCTTGAATTCTCTCGGCTTCGCTTTAGCGGCTATTGCCGTATGGAATCCGTTTGCGATGGGTTCGGTTTCGCTGAAACTTTCAGCAGTTGCAACACTGGGTATAATTCTTTATACTCAGTATGTATCGCACGATGTCAACAAAGTGCTTGACAAAATAAAATATCAAAAAATTTCCAGATTTATAAAAAATGTTGTTTCATTACTGATGATAACCGTTTCCGCAACCGCTTTTACTTTGCCGATATCACTGGGGCTTTACGGCGGATTTAATTTCATATGCTTTTTTGCAAATATTGTGTTTGTGCCTCTTGCACAGGTTAGTATGGTTATCGGCATGCTCGGAGCAATTTTCGGTGCAGTTTTAACGGGTGCTTTTAATCCTTTTGCATATACGGTAGGATTGCTTCTTGAATTCTTTATTGGTTTGACTGAAAGTCTTGCTCGGTTTGATTTTTTGACATTTTATATTAATGATGAAAAAATCCGAATATTGCTTGCGGGATTATTTTTGTTTTGTATTGCAGCGGCAGTGTTATCGCATCATAAAAGCAGGGTACGAAATCTTGCCTGTGTACTTTGTGCCGCAATATTTACTGTGACGATAGTTACGTTTTCGCATTTTGAAAGCAGAGAAACGAAGATTACCGTTGTTGACTGCGGCAACGGCGTTTCGGTTTTGGTCAGTAATAAGGGAGAAAATTTTTTGATCGGCTGCGGCGGAAATTCTTTCCTCGGAGCATCGAAAATATGCGAAGCGGTATCCGATACGGGTGCATGTATTGATGTTGCCGTTGTTCCCGGTGCGCATGAGTATTCAAGTGTTTATACATACAAGGTTTTTGATAAATTTAAACCTGAAAAAATTTATTTTGACAGTTTACCGCAAGGTGTGGATTTGCTGCTGAACAACAGTGAAAAGTACTCGTTTACCAAACTTCACGGCAGTGAAAACATTACTGCTTGCGGAACGGTCAATAACGGAAACAATTGTGTTCTTATTGAAACGGATGATACATCCGTGCTTATTTGCTTCAGCCCGAATATTGTTTACTCGGATTTGCCTGAAGATTTTAAAAAAGCAGATATTATAATTTCAAGGAGCAATATTCCTCTCGGTGCCGAATGTTCAAACGGTAAGGTTGTTGTGCTCAGTGCCGATGAATCAAGGTCATTCCATATCAAGAAAAATCTTGCTTTGCGTGGAATTGATTGTCTTGCAACAGGCGGCAAAAATGTTGTTTTACGCGCAGAAAAAGGAAAAGTCAGTGTTGATTGACGGAAAGGATTGATTATGCCGATTTTGAATGAATCCGCTCTAAAAGATAAACTGAAGGATAATCCTGTCGGTGTTTATCTTGTTTACGGTGAAGAAAGTTATTTAAAAAAGACTTATGTTGATAAAATAGTTTCCAAAACGGTTGACCCTGCTTTTGAAGATTTCAATTTTCATGTGTTTGACGGTAAAGAATGCACTCTTTCAGATGTTTATGAAAGTGCGGAAGCAGTGCCTATGATGGCGGAAACAAAGTGCGTTCTTGTAAAAGATTTTCCGCTTGACAGTCTTGATGATAACGGCTTTGAGCAACTTGAAAGAGTTGTCAGCGAGAATCCCGATGACTGTGCGCTTATTTTTTCTTTTGTTGCATATGAGCCCAAGGGTGCAAAATGGAACAAAGCAGTTAAACTTTTTGAAAAACACGGCTATGCTGTTAAACTTGATAAAAAGACTTCCATGGAACTTTCCAAAATGCTTGAGAACGGCGCAAAAAAGCGCAATAAACCGTTTGAAAAGGGAGTTGCGCAGTATCTGATAACATGTGTAGGCAGTGACCTTAACACTCTGCTTAACGAAATGGAAAAGGTCTGTGCTTATGCTCAAGGCGAGGAAGTGCACAGAAGCGATGTTGATGCCGTGTGTATAAAAAGCCTTGATGCAAAGGTGTTCGATATGATTAAAGATCTGACAGCAGGAAGATTTGACAGTGCATTCAGAAAACTATCGCTTTTGTTTGAACAGCGTGAGGATGAGTTTCAGATTCTCGGCGCGCTGATTGCGCAGTATTCCGATATTTACAGGGCAAAGGCGGCGGTAAAATCGGGCAACCGTGCGGAGATGATTGCAAAATATTATAACTATGCAGGTAAAGAGTTCAGGCTTACAAATGCGGCAAGAAGCGGATCTTCTCTATCTTTTGAAGCAATAAGTGAATGTGTAGATATCCTTTTGGATGCTGACACAACTATGAAAAGTACCGCTATGAGCAAGCGGCTTGTGCTTGAGCAGACGGTTGTCAAACTTGCAAGGGCAGGAAGATAAAATGATAAAAATTAAACAGGCTGTCATCGTTGAGGGAAAATATGATAAAATCAAACTTTCCGGTATTATTGATGCGCCTATAATTCAGACTGACGGATTCGGCATTTTCAAGGATAAAGAACTTCAACTTCTTATCAGAAAACTTGCTGAAAAAAGAGGTATTCTTGTGCTTACGGACAGTGATTCCGCAGGCTTTAAAATTCGTTCTTTTATAGGTTCGACTGTTGACCAAAAGGATATCAAACACGCCTATATTCCTGATATTTTCGGAAAGGAAAGCCGTAAAACAGAGCCTTCAAAAGAAGGTAAAATAGGCGTTGAAGGTGTTTCAGAAGAAATAATTATGCAAGCGCTTGCCAATGCAGGCGTGCTTTGCGAATCCGCACCTGAGCCGGCAAGACCGATAACAAAACTTGATTTATATGAACTCGGTTTTACCGGCGGTGCAGACAGTTCAAAAAAGCGTGCCGCACTGCTGAGATATTACTCATTTCCGTCAAGACTTTCTGCAAATGCACTCATAAAGGTGCTTAACTGCATTACAACATATGAGCGCTTTCTTGACGATGTAAAAGAAATAGAAAAGGAGATGTCACAATGCTCAGAATAGGTCACGGTTACGATGTTCATAAACTCGTTGAAAACAGAAAACTTATAATCGGAGGCGTTGATATTCCTTATGAAAAAGGTCTGCTCGGTCACTCCGATGCGGATGTGCTTCTCCATGCAATCGGCGATGCACTTATGGGCGCTGCGGCTCTCGGTGATATCGGCTGCATATTTCCCGATAATGATCCGAAGTTCAAGGATGCTGACAGCCTTGTTCTTCTCAGAGAAGTTGTTATTTTGCTTAAAAGCAAGGGCTTTTCTGTTGTCAATATTGACAGCACTCTTATTGCTCAAAAGCCTAAAATGCGCCCTTATATAGATGCCATGCGGCGTAATATTGCCGATGCCTGCGGTGTGAGTGAAAATATGGTCAGCGTAAAGGCAACAACCGAGGAAGGCCTTGGCTTTTCAGGCAGGGGAGAAGGCATTTCCGCGCATGCTGTCTGCCTTATAGAAAGTGAAAAATAAATTTTTTGTTAAAATTCATAATAATGTTTGCAACCCGTTGTTTGTTATGATATGATAATTTTAGATACTGGAAGGGTTGGTTAGTTTTATGTCCTTTTTTGATAAATTGGGAGCGCTGTTTTCCGGCGGTGCATCGGCAGCAAATCCCGTAACAACGGCGGAAAATTTGTCGTTCAGTTCTCAGATAATTGAAAAACTATCCGAAAACGAATCATTGAGTTCGGAGTTTGTGGATTTTGTGTCTAAAAGTCTGTCAATCGACTTTGGATTTTTCGATTTTCTTGATATATGTTTTGTTGCTTTTATACTCTATAACGGCATAAAACTTATCAGGGAAACAAGAGCGTTTCAACTTGTAAAAGGTTTGCTTCTTCTCGGCGTTATTTATCTTATAATTAATATGCTGAATATGGAAGCAAGTTCATATATTTTTGAGTTTATTTTTAAGAACATTTTTATCATTCTCGTTATACTTTTCCAACAGGAGATAAGGCAGGTTATAGAGAAGGTAGGCACAAGCAAATTTACCAGTATAAGTCTGCTTCTTAAAGGCAATAATGTTGAAAAAAATAAAGTTGTCAGTGATGCTGTTATTGAAATATCAAAGGCTGTTCAGCGTATGAGTGACAGCAAAACAGGTTCACTTATCGTTATGGAAAAGGAACTCCTTCTCGGTGATGTTATTTCAACCGGTACGCCGGTTGATGCTAAAGTTACCCATGAACTTGTAGGCAACATATTTTTTCCGAACTCGCCGCTTCATGACGGTGCAGCCGTTGTAAGGGACGGCAGATTGCTCTGTGCAGGCTGCGTTCTTCCGCTTACAAAAAATCAGAATATTTCCAGCGATCTCGGTACAAGGCACAGAGCCGCAATGGGCATGAGCGAGCAGAGCGATGCAATTGTAATTGTTACATCCGAGGAAACGGGGATTATTTCGGTTGCTGTCGGCGGCGAACTTACCCGCAATTTAACCGAATCCGAACTTCGCGAAAAACTGATTGATTATCTTATCGAAAACGGAAATGAAAATGTTCTGAGCGGAGAGGGCGGAGTTATTAAAAAACTCTTCAAAGGTAAAAAGAAATGAAGAAGAAGCAAAGAATAAGTGATTTATTTTATGACAACCGTTTTCTGCTGGTGTTTTCTGTAGTTGTTGCCGCTGCGTTCTGGCTTTTTGCAACTGTTGAACTCGGTGTTGAAACAGAGGAAAATGTTACCAAAACCGTTGATCTTTCGGCGGCTTTCGAGCAGGTTGAGGATAACCTTAACCTTCATGCTTTCGGCGTAGAAAACGAAATTGAGGTTGAAATAACCGTCAGCGGAAAAAAATATATTGTTAACTCGGATGCTGTTGTTAATGATATTGAGGTTCTCGTTGATACAAGCAATATTACATCGGCAGGTAACGGTACGCTGTATTTTAACGTGAATTCAAAAGACGATAATCTGGTTTATGATGTTATTGACATTTCACCGGATAAGATGAATATTTATTTTGATTATTACGGAGAGAAAGATCTTGTTATTGAGCCGGAAATTGAATTTAACGGAGTGCCGGCGCAGGACGGATATATAATCGGCGAATATTTCTTGCCTGATGAATCAAGCAGAGTCAAGGTAACCGGACCTGCATCCGAAGTTAATAAGATCAGCAGAGTAGTTGCAAGAGCGAGGGTCAACGGGAATCTGAAAGAAAATAAAAATGTTGATGCTGAACTTGTTGCACTTACCGAGAGCGGAGAAATCGTTCAGAATAACATTGATTTCGGTAAGCAGTCCAAAACGGTTAAGGTTACGCTTCCTGTTTATAAAATCGCAACGCTTCCGCTTAGTTGTAAGTTTGCCAACAGTCCGTTGAATTATGTTGTTAATATGCCTTTTAATGTTGAAGTTTCACCTTTGCAGGCGTTGGTTGGTGTGCCTGAGAAAAAACTTGAGGGCATGTCTACTCTTGACATTAAAACAATTGATTTTTCGGCTCTCAATAAAGGCGTGAATGTGTTTACGGTAAATGCGACAGATGTTGAGAATGTTGAGTTTCTTGACGATACGCAGGTGTTTACCGTGACGGTGACTGTTAATGATGTTATATCTGAAACTTTCCAGGCTCCGAAAAATATTGAGTATATGAATGTGCCTGAAGGTGTGAATGCCGAAACTGATATATCGCTTATACAACTTGATTTTACAGATATAACAGTTATCGGTCCGGAAGCATCGGTAAATTCTCTTGATTATGAAAAACTGACTCTCAGTGCTGATTTGAGCAATATTGTTAAAGACACAAAAGGTGACTTTACCGTACCGGTTGCTCTTATGTATGACGATTGCTGGATTTACGGTGAGTATACTGCAGAAATTACGATAATTTGACGATAATTAAAAGACTTGTATGGGCAGATAATCCATACAAGTCTTTTTGTTAACTATATTTTAAATTTATATAAAATATTATATAATATATATTGATTTATTCAGTTAGACTATGTTATAATATCTTGAAAAATTATTTGCGGAGAGGAGTGGTTTGAAGATGAAAAAATCAGTTTCGGTTATTGCGGTTTTGCTTTTGGTATGCATTCTTTTTACCTCATGCGATTCTGCAAGGATAATCCGTCCTGTTGATTCTTTGCTCAGCCCTCCGCTTTACCATGAAGAATATGAAGAACTGGTTGAAGCATTCCGCGAAAATGTCAGCAAAGATGTTCTGTTTTGCAGTCCGCGTGAAGGCGATTACAGTTCCGCAATAATTGTTGAAGATATTGATTCGGACGGAGCAACGGAAGCAATTATTTTTTATAAAGACGGAATTGAAAGTTCTGCTGCAAAAATGCATTATTTTAATACAATTGACGGCAGATGGGTTTCAAGAGGCGATTTCAACGGTTACGGCAACGAAGTTAAAAAAGCGGTTATAACCGATATGGATGCAGACGGCAACAGCGAGATAATTGTTATTTGGCAGATGTCAGGCGTTTCATCAAGCAATGTAATGTCGGTTTATAAAACCTCATATGATTTTGATGAGTACAAAGAAATTTCAAATGAAATGTGTACCGTATGTGAAGTTGCGGATGTTGACGGAGATTCAAAAAAAGAAATTTTTTATATGAATCAAATTACCGCTTTGGGAATTGCTCAGAGATATGCAAGAGTAATGAAAATTTCGGGCGACTCAGTTGCCCTTATCGGTGAAGCAAAAGTTGACCCGAATATAAGCAGTTACACATCTGTTAAAACAGAAAAGGCTACGGGCGATTCACCGCTGAAATTCTATATTGATGCGCTTAAGGGCGAAAGTCAGATGATAACGGAACTTATCTATTGGGATAAAGAAAAATCCGAACTTTGTGCGCCTTTGCTTGATGAAGAAACCATGAGCAATACAGCTACTCTCAGGTATGAGCCTATAGCGAGCGCTGATGTTAACAATGACGGTGTTATAGATATTCCGGTTCAGAAGAAAATGCTGGGTGATGCGGAAACCGAAAGCGGTATATATGTCACAGACTGGATTGATTATTATGACAATGAAATTCACACTGTTGCAAATACACTTATAAACTACAGTGACGGATATATGATTAATTTTGACGGAAATGAACTTGAAACAACCGGCATAAGGAAATATGAAAGTCAGAACTGCTGGGTTGTTTACAGAACCGATTATACAGGCAGATCAATAGGCGAACTTTATTCGGTTCTTAAAATTTCAGCAGACAGATGGGATGAAAAAGAGTTCAGTTCGTATATTCCCATAATTGAGAAAGATGACGGTGTTATCTGTGCGTATATAACACAAAGCGGTGTTAATATGGGGATTGACAGCGAGTATATTTCAAACCGTGTTACAAAAATACCTGCGTAATAAGCAAAAAGGAGATAAGATATGAAGCGAGTTCTTATAGCCGAAGACGAAGCAGCCATAAGAGAGTTTATTGTTATCAATTTACGCAGAGGCGGCTATGATGTTGTTGAAGCGGAAGACGGCGCAAGAGCACTTGAACTTTATGATGCCTGTGACGGTGATATAGATGTTGCTCTTCTTGATGTTATGATGCCTAATGTTGACGGGCTTGAGGTGTGCAAACAACTCAGAAGCAGAAGCAACAACATCGGCATAATAATGCTTACTGCAAAAACTCAGGAGATGGATAAAATAACAGGTCTTATGATGGGTGCGGATGACTATGTTACCAAGCCTTTCTCACCGTCAGAACTTGTCGCCAGAGTCGATGCTATTTACAGACGGGTTGCAATGAACGCTGTTCAGAAACCCTCAGCCGAAGATATTATTGAACTCGGTGAATTTAAACTCAACTTACGCAGCAGATCTCTTACCAAAAACGGCAGATATATTGAACTTACTCAGGTAGAGTTCCAGATGATGGAGTATTTCTTTACCAATCACGGCGCGGCACTCAGCAGAACAGATATTCTCAATAAAGTCTGGGGCAGTGAATATTTCGGCGAAGAGAAAATAGTTGATGTTAATATCAGAAGACTTCGCATGAAGATTGAAGATGAACCGTCTGTTCCCAAACACCTTACAACAATTTGGGGTGTCGGCTATAAATGGATAATATGATTTAAAAGAAAATTTCTGTGGAAGGAGGCAGGCAAATTGAAATTTCTCAGCCTGACAAAGCGATGGTTTCTTAATGTTGCATCAATAATCATTGTCATTCTGATTGCTGTTTCTGCTGTCCTGTTCTTTTCACTCAGAAATTATTATTACAGCGTTGCCGATATGGCACTTGATTCACATTCGGCAGATGAGGTTGCTTCTTCATTTAATCTGAACATAGATTCCGTGTCGGGCGGCTTTGAAGCGGCAGGCAGAAATTATATTGATAATTTTCCGGATAAAGACATAATGGCTGTTTGGATTATTGACAGCGGAGGCAACATTGTTCTTTCTTCAAGCGGATTTGAGATTAATGAAGAAGTTGAAATGCCCGATTTTGTTGCTGCAGTCAGCGGAGAAGGAACTTCAAAGTGGACAGGCAGACTTCCGTCAGGAGAAAAGATTATGGCATCAACATGTGCTTATAATTATCCTAACGGCAATCTCGGCGGTGCAGTCAGATTTATGGTTTCGCTTGAAGCGATAGATGAGCAACTTTTAAGAATCAGTTTGATAATTGCGCTTGCAGGCATCGGTATGTTTGTGCTTGTTGTTTTTTCGGGCAGTTTGTTTATCCGATCAATTGTAAATCCTGTAAGGGATATCGGTGAAACGGCAAAGCGCATTGCAGGCGGTGACCTTGCCGCAAGGATTGACCACTATCCGTATAATGATGAAATCGGTGAACTTTGCGCAACGATTAACGATATGGCATCAAAACTTTCGGTTTCAGACAGGCTGAAAAATGATTTCATATCAACAATATCCCATGAACTCAGAACTCCGCTTACCGCTATCAAAGGCTGGGGCGAGACTCTGCTTCAGATTGAAGATACTGACCCTGCAATGACAAAAAGGGGAATGGGTGTTATCATCAGCGAAGCATCGAGGCTTAACGATATGGTTGAGGAACTTCTTGATTTCTCACGCATGAGCAGCGGAAGAATGCAACTCAACAATGATAAAATAGACATTCTCGCAGAACTTGATGAAGTTGTTTTCGCATTTAAGGAGCGTTCGATTAAAGAGGGAATAGAAGTTGTCTATAATGTTCCTCATTTCCCTGCTCCGATGTCAGGCGATGCATCAAGAATCAAGCAAGTATTTATCAACATACTTGATAATGCGCTTAAATATACAGAGCATGGCGGAAAGATAATTGTTTATGCTGAGATTCCGAATCCCGCAACGCTTATAGTAACTGTCAGCGATACGGGTGCAGGCATTCCGCCGGAGGATTTACCTCATGTTAAAGAAAAATTTTATAAGGCGAACACTACGGTCAGGGGCTCGGGTATAGGGCTTGCCGTTGCCGATGAAATAATCAGATTACATAACGGCAATCTTGATGTTGACAGTGTTCTGGGTGAAGGAACAACAGTCAGAATAACGCTTCCGATTGACCCTGTTGAATATGATTTTGCTGAAAAGGAAGGAGAGAACAGCAATGAGCAAAAAGAAAAATGATTATGTTGCCGTAGGCGGTCAGGCATTGATGGAAGGCATTATGATGCGTGGCCCTAAAGGCACTGCAATGTCGCTTCGTTTGCCTGACGGAACAATTGAAACACAGATGAAAGATTTTGTTTCTGTACGAAAAAAAATAAAACCGCTTAATTTGCCGATAATCAGAGGCGTTGTTTCATTTGTTGAATCAATGCTTTTCGGTTATAAACTTCTCATGGAATCGGCTGAAAAAACCGCTTTTGATGATGAAGAAGTTGAAAACGAATCCAAACTCGATAAATGGATTAATGACCATTTCGGTCCTAAAATGATGGCGGTCATCGGCGGAATTTCGGCAGTGCTTGGTGTTGCACTTGCGTTCTTCCTGTTCATGTGGCTTCCGAGTTTTGTGTTTGATCTTGTGAACGATAACCTTGCAGGCGGAGAACTCTTAAAGTTGCGTGCGGTGTTTGAGGGAGTAATAAGAGTTGTCATTTTTGTGATTTACATGTACGCTGTTTCCAAGATGAAGGAAATTCACAGAGTTTATATGTATCACGGTGCAGAGCATAAAACAATTTTTGCTTTTGAACACGGCAAGGAACTCACTGTTGAAAATATAAGAGGAGAAAAACGCTGCCATCCTCGCTGCGGAACAAGTTTTATTTTTGTTACAATCCTTCTCAGCATACTTGTTTCATCAATTGTAGCGGTTGTTTTCCCTGCTCTTACAGAAAACAGAATTCTCTGGGTTGCGGTTAAAATTCTTATCATGCCTCTTATCATGGGCATAGGATTTGAGTTTATACAACTTGCGGGTAAATACCCAAATAAGTTTACAAGGCTTCTTTCAGCGCCAGGTCTTCTTATGCAGCGCATTACAACTGCGGAGCCCGATGATGCAATTATTGAAGTTGCTATTGAAGCAATGAAAGCGGCACTCACCGGTGAAGTTCCCGAAACTCCGGCCCGGGATGCGGAGAGTGCGGAATGACAGTTGCTGAACTTCTTGAAAAAGGCAGTTCGCTGCTAAGTCAGGCTCATATTGATAATTTCCGAAACGAAGCACGCTGGATTTTTGAAAGTGTGTTTGACTGCGGCAGAGAATATATTGTGTTTCACTTTGAAGAAGAAACAGATTCGGTATCAGCGGCAGAATATATTGAAAAAGTTCAAAAAAGAGCAAGCGGAATTCCCGTTCAGTATGTTATCGGTTCGTGGGATTTCTACGGTGAGAGTTTTTCAGTGGGAGAGGGAGTGCTTATCCCCAGACCCGAAACGGAGCTGCTGGTTGATTTTGCTCTTGATTATCTTAAAGGCAAAGAAAATCCCGTTGTATACGATTTGTGTGCGGGTTCAGGCTGTGTAGGTCTTTCGGTTGCCAAAAACTGCCCTGATGCAAATGTTATTCTTATTGAAAAATCAACGGATGCATTTGTTTATCTTAAAAGGAATTTTGAAAAAATCGGCTGTAAAAACTCAAAGATTGTCTGCGGCGATGTTCTTTCGGGTTTTGACGCATTTGATTTTCCGAAGCCCGATTTGATTCTTTCAAATCCGCCTTATATAGAAACGGCATATATTGAATCGCTACAGCCGGAGGTTCATCATGAGCCTGTTATGGCTCTTGACGGCGGTGAAAACGGTTTGGTTTTTTATGAAGCCATATCAAAAAAATGGGCGCAATACGGTAACGCAGTTGCAGTTGAATGCGGAGAGGGTCAGGCGGACTCAATCAAATCTTTGTTTTCTGAATTGTTTGCTGATGTTTATTCCGTAAAGGATTATAACGGAACAGAAAGAGTTGTTATCGGCAGAAAGGGTTAAAATGATTTTAGATTTATTCAGATACGGTTTTTCTATCGAGGTAATAATAAGCCTCATGGCAAGTGTATTTGTTGTTTTTTGCACATTGCCTATCCACGAGTATGCTCATGCTCTTGTTGCCACGAAACTTGGCGATGATACTGCAAGGCTCAGGGGCAGGCTTACAATCGCACCGCTTGCTCATATTGACCTTCTCGGCGCAATTATGATTTTTCTTGTCGGTTTCGGCTATGCAAAACCCGTGCCGGTCAATCCGAGAAACTTTAAAAATCCAAAGGCAGGCATGGCACTGACTGCGCTTGCAGGGCCTATGGCAAATATAATCATGGCTCTTATATTCATGATTCTTGCAAACGGAGTTAATATTTTGTATTTCAAAACGGGTGCAGTTTTCGCATATGCGGCATCAACTTTCTTCGCATCTGCAGCGATGATAAATGTCAGCCTTGCTGTATTTAATCTTTTACCGATACCTCCGCTTGACGGTTCAAGAATTATTAATCTTATAATTCCGTCAAAATATTATTTTAAAATAATGCAGTATGAACGCTATATAATTCTCGGCGTTTTTCTTTTGATTTTTCTCGGCGTTCTTGACGGACCGCTCAGTTTTCTTACAAGTCTTGTTATGAGGCTTATAACATTTATTGCAGGGCTTCCGTTTGCGGCATTTTATTGATTAGTCGAAAGGAGTTAATTCCTTGGAAAAATTACAGTATAAGTTGGAGGTTTTTGAAGGACCTATGGACCTTCTGCTTCAACTTATTGCAAAAAAGAAGGTCAGTATCAATGATGTTCCTATTATGGAAATCATTGAGCAGTATCTTGAATATGTCCGCCGCATGCAGGAGGATAATCTTGATATATCAAGCGAATTTCTTGAAATGGCGGCAAGGCTTTTATATATCAAAACCGTATCTTTGCTTCCCGTTCATGAAGAAGCCGAAAAACTTGTTGAAGAACTGAGGGGCGAACTTACGGAATATCAGGATTGCAAACTTGTTGCAGGCAAACTTCAGAATCAGGCGAAAGGCTTTGAGTTTTATGCAAGACCTCCTGAAGAAATTGAAGTTGATATGACATACACAAGAATTCACGAACCTGTTGAAATATTTAAGGCTTATATGGCGGCAGTAGGTAAAGGTAAACGCAAACTTCCGCCGCCGATTGAAGCGTTCAGAGGAATTGTTGCACACAAGATTGTTTCTGTTGCTTCAAGAATCAGTTTTATTTTTGATAAATTCAAGAAAAAGAAAAATCACAGATTTCTTTCTTTTTTTGAGGAATCTGAATCCCGTTCGGAGATGGTTGCAACTTTCCTTGCACTTCTTGCAATGGCAAAGGCAAAGAGAGTTCAAATTGACGGTCAGGGCGAGGATGTGAGCATAACACTGCTTGAAGGCGGAGAGGAGAGTATTGAAATTGACGAATGAACAAATTCGTGCAGCGTGCGAAGCAATATTGTTTGCATCAGGTGAGCCTGTTGAAGTTTCGAGGATTGCTCAGGCGCTTGAACTTGAACCTGATGTTGTTTCAGGTGCTCTTTGGGAACTTTCAAGAACTCTTGACGAACGAGGCAGCGGAATCTGTCTGCTCAGGCTCGGCAGCAAATATCAACTTTGCTCCCGTGTTGAGTATGCTCCGCAGGTCAGAAGCGTGCTTGATATGAAAAAGAATGCTCCGCTTTCGCCTGCAGCATTTGAAGTTCTTGCTGTTGTTGCTTATAATCAGCCCGTTACAAAAGCATATATTGAGCAAATAAGAGGTGTTGATTGCTCGGGTGTTGTTGCAACCCTTTGCCAGAAAGGTTTGCTTGAAGAAAAGGGAAGGCTTGATTTACCCGGCAGACCGCTTCTTTACGGCACTACTCCCGATTTCCTCAGATGTTTCTGTCTTACATCACTTGCTGATTTGCCCGAACTCCCCGAAAAGCCTGAAATCGGCGAAGAGCATGATGATGAGATTGATAACGAGCAGGGCGAACAAATCAGAGATTTCTTCCAGAGCGAAGAATAGGAGGCGATAATTTGACGGCGCTGTATATTATTCTCGGTATAATAGCGTTCATTATAATTTTGCTTTCTGTTAAGTTTTCGGTAACCGTTCATTATGAAGATGACGTGGCGGTTTCCGTAAAGTGGCTTTTTCTGAAATTTAACATTCTTCCGAAACATGATAAGGAAGAAAAGCCTAAAAAAGAAAAAAAGAAAAAGGAAGAAAAGCCAAAGGAAGAAAGCGAAGTTATCCCTGAACCAAAAAAGAAAAAGCAGGACAATATGTTTGTCCGTTTCTATCGCAACAGAGGCGTTGAGGGTGTTGTAGGGCTTCTTAAAGATGCTGCAAATGCGGTTGGCGGAATGTTCAGACGTATCGGCAGAGCGTTCCTTTTTGAAGAACTTATAATTTCTCTCACGGTAGGTGCAGGCGACTCGGCAGAAACCGCAATCAAATACGGAAAAACCTGTTCAGCCGCATTCCCTGCCATGGGTCTTATAGTCAGCAACATGCGTGTGAAGAAGTATAACATAGAAATCAATCCTGATTTTATTTACGGCAAAAATGTTGCAAAGTTACATACCTCTGTTTCTGTAAGACCCATAAAACTCATAAATGCAGTTATTATAGTTGCATTTGAATTACTCTTTAAAGTGGTTTTAAAATTGCTTAAGCACAGTAAGGCTCCGAAGGCTGATGTGGAAAAGCAGATTAATACAAAATAAAAAATTGAAAGGCGGAAAACAAAATGAAAGAACAGTCAGCATCAGGAATTCTCGGTACATCAATTGAGAAAATCAAGGATCTTGTAGATGTAAGCACAATTATCGGCGATCCCATCAAAATCAGCGAAACTCTTCAGATTATTCCCGTATCAAAGGTAACATACGGTTTTGCTTCAGGCGGAACAGATTTCCCCTCAAAGAGCAATCAGGAACTTTTCGGCGGCGGCGGCGGAGCAGGTATTACAATTTCTCCTGTAGCATTCCTCGTTGTTAATAACGGCAGCGTATCGGTTAAGTATATCAATGCTGCTGAAGGCTCAGTCGAAAGAGTTATCGGTATGGTTCCCGATATTGTTGATAAAGCAACGGATGTTATCAGCCAACTTAAGAATAAAGACAACACTGTTGACACTGCAATCAACGATTATATGGCATCAACAGAACCCACTGCATAATTATTAATTTTCTCTCATCCGCATATATTTTATTATTTGATATTTGGGGATGAGTCTGATTGAAAAAGAGAATCTTTGCTTTTGTGGCTGTATGTCTGTTTATTATTCCGTTTATTCCTCAGGCTTTTGCGAGCGGTTTGAATATTTCGGCGCAGAGTGCGGTGCTTATGTGTGCAGATAATGGCGAAGTACTGTTTGAAAGAAATGCACACAAACAACTTTCTATGGCAAGTACAACAAAAATAATGACATCGCTCATAGCGCTTGAAGTCGCTTCACCTGAAAAAGAAATAACGGTGACCCAAGAAATGGTCAGTGTGGAAGGCACATCAATGGGGCTTCTCGCTGGCGACAGCGTTTCGCTTAAAGAACTTGTTTACGGTATGCTGCTGCAGTCGGGTAACGATGCGGCTAATACGGTTGCTTATGTTCTAGGCGGCAGTCCTGACGGCTTTGCAGAGATGATGAACAATCGTGCAGCACAAATCGGTATGAAAAACACCAATTTTGTTACCGCATCGGGTCTTGATGATGAAAACCATTATTCAACGGCATACGATATGGCACTTCTTGCGTGTGAAAGTATAAAGAATCCTGAGTTTGCCGCAATATGTTCTCAGAAAAGTGCAAGGCTGTCTTACGGAAATCCTCCTTATGTACGGACTCTCACAAACCATAACAGGCTTCTGTGGAAATATGAGGATGCAATCGGCATCAAAACGGGCTTCACAAAGAAGAGCGGCAGATGCCTTGTCAGTGCTGCGAAGAGAAACGGCGTTACTCTTGTTGCCGTTACGCTTAATGCGCCCGATGATTGGAATGACCATATTTCAATGTTTGAATACGGATTCTCGCAGTGCAAAGGTGTTGAACTCGGCTGTGACCTCAGCGGTATTTTACTTAATATTGCAGGCGGAGAAAAGGCAAATATTTCCGTCAGACTTTCAAATAATATTCAATGGATTGAGGGCGATTTATGCAAAGTGCGCCTGCTTTTAAATCCTATTGTCTATGCACCCGTTTCAAAGGGAGATATTGTCGGTTCGGCAATATTTATCACTGATAATGGTGGTGTAATTGCAGAGGTGCCGATTCTTGCATCCGAGTCTGTTGGGATAAAAAAGGCGGATGAAATTCAGCCGCAATATGAAGAAAGCAGATTTTCAAAATTAATTCAAAAGATAAAAGATTTTTTCAGTGTTTCAGAGGTGAAATAATTGGCCGATAATAAAATCAGGCTTCAGAAATTTCTTTCGGAAGCAGGTGTTGCTTCAAGGCGTAAGGCGGAAGAAATGATAAGAAACGGCATGGTTAAGGTTAACGGTGCTGTTGCTCAGATTGGCG